>DAIDVO010000073.1 GCA_027456085.1 Steroidobacteraceae bacterium
GCCGAACTCTCCACCATCGTACGCAACACCTGCGAAGCGCGCGTCGGCCAGCGCAGCGGCTCGACCTTCCAGATGACCACGACGCCGAATCCGACGCAACATCGGGCATTGCAGTTACTGCAACAGATCACCGTGTAGCCATACGCTCGACACCGCGAAATGCTTCAACTCCATGATCTACCGACAAATCCATTTCACTCGGCCAAAGAACTCCCGTCTAGCCGCCCGCGATCGTCACGAGCACGAGCGCGTTCGGCTCCAGGCTCAAGGTCAGCACGCCGTCCTTGAGATTGGTGCGCTCGGGCTGCTTGAGCGCGGTCGCATCGTTCATCCACGCGACCTGCGCCGGTGTCGGGTAGCGCGGGCTCCCCATCTCCTTGTAGACCGGCAGCACGTTGCCGTGTTCATCGTCGACGCGCTGGATCTCGACGGCGGCGTCCGTAGCCACGCCGCGCAGCTCGAGCCGAATCGTCTTGGTCATGCCGCGCTGGCCCGGATCGACGAGGTTCCAGGCCGCGATCACGAGCGCACCGTCCTTCTTGCGCGTGACGATCACATGTTCAGACCGATTCGCCAAGCGCGAGCGCCCGAGTTGGTGCAGGAGTCCGAACGCATAATAGCTCGGCTTGTTGATGCCGCCGTTCGCGCGCAGTCCGTACATGCCCTCGAACGGCCGCCGGCTGGGGCCGTTTTCCTCGAACACGTCGGAGAACGTCCAGAACGACATCATGTCGACCATGCCGTCGCAGCCGCGGACCGTATTCGCGAGCGCGGGTCCCACGTAGGTCGTGTCGCGCGCGCCGTCCCGCGCCATCACGTTCCACTCCGTCCAGAAGAGCGGGAGCTTCGGCAGCGCGGACGCCGCGATTTCCCGATGCACCTTGTCGACCGCGAGGCACACGCGCGCATCGTTTGGAATCTTCTTGTCCGTATGGAACAGGTTCTCGACGGTATCGTCGGCATAGCCGTGCGTGGAGACGAAGTCCACCGGCACGTGCTCCAGGGAGGTATGCGCGAGAAAGGCGCCGACCCAGGAGGCCGCGGCGGTCGCGGGGCCGCCTACGCGCAAGCGAGGATCGACGGCTTTCAGCGCGCGCGCGGTCTGGTCATAGAGATAGAAATACGTCTTCTGTTGCGGCACGCCGCCCCAGAAGTCGATGTTCGGTTCGTTCCACACCTCGAAATACCACTGCGCCACTTCGTCTATTCCATAGCGCGATACCAGGTGCTGGGCGAACGCGCGGATCAACCCATCCCACTTGAGATAATCCTTCGGCGGGGACACGTTGGGCTTGTACCAAAACACGTGCAGCGCATCGGGATTGAACGCGAGTTCCTTCGGCATGAAGCTGAGTTCGACGAACGGGCGCACGCCGTTCTTCAGCAAGCCGTCGTAGATGCTGTCGACGAGGGTGAAATTGTAAACCGGACCGCCGTGCTCATCTTCGGTATAGACGCCGACGTCGTCGTCGAGAATGCCGTGGAAGCGAACGTAGTCGAAGTCCGCTATCCCCTTCACCGCGCGCACGTCGTCGAGATAGCTTGCGCGCATCGCGAGCGTCGCGTGGCCGGAGCCGAACATGCGCTCCCAGAAATGCGGGAACGGCGTCGCTTTCGCCGCGGCGTCGATGCGCACCGTCTCCTGCGCGAACAGCGGCGCCGGCAGCAGACACGCGGCGAGGAGAAGTCCTAATGGCAATCGGTGCATCGCGTCGTGCCTATGGAGATTGCGGATTTAGGGCGAAATACCGCCTCAGGAATTTCTGGCGCGCGGCTCCGCGGTCGATCACCGTGCCGACGGTCGTGCCTATTCTCTGGCGCAGCAGGCCGCCGCGCGCCGCGCGCACGCGCGGCCAGTGGGGCAATCCGGGTCCGTTCGGATCGCCGCTCTTGATGAATTGCGCGAAATACCCTTCCATGATCCGCGATACCTCGCCGTCGGCCGGAGTCCAAGCGTACACCGCATTGCCGCCAAGGTTGCCGAGTGCGTATTCGATCTCCGCGCTGTGCACGGCGCCGGAATCCGGCGCCTCGCCTCGGCCGGGATGCCGCTTCGCCGGCCTTGCCTGATCGAAGCCATAAAAATACACCGGCGCGCGGCCGCGGCGCCGCTGCATGTCCATCCACGCCCAGGTCGTATGGGCGATGAACAAATCGCCGGCGAGCGCGGTCGCTGAACGCCGCACCTCGGATGCGCGGTTGCCTGGATAAAGCGCCAAGGCACGACCGGCACGCGGGCCGAACAGACGTAGGATTGCCGAGCGGTAATGCGCCGGTGTCGGCGACCCACCCTTCAGGATCGCGGAAAAGGAGGCTTCCTCGGAATTCGAGCCCAACAACAGCGGCACATCGGCCTGCGCGCCGCGCTCGAACGTCGCCGCCGGCGGCTCCTTTAGGAAATAACCGTCGAGATCCGGGGCGAAGCTCGGAGCCGGCATCACTGCAGGGTTGGCCGCCCGCAACAGCGCAGCGGCCGGCAGCGCGCGCAGCGCCTCGAGCGACTTCGCGCCGATGCGCGCGCTGAAGACGGCGCCGGCGCGCTCCGCCGCGGCCAGCGCCTGCGGTGCGATCGGTGCGATCAGCGCGCCGCTCTCGCCGATCGCCCGCGCGAACAATCCGCGCGCGCGCGCCGAGGTCGCGAGCGCGTTGACCGAGATCGAGCCTGCCGATTCGCCGCCGATCGTCACGTGGGCGGGGTCGCCGCCGAAGCGATCGATATTGGCTTTTACCCAATGAAGCGCCGCGACCTGATCGAGCAGGCCGTAGTTGCCCGCCGCGTGCGCCTGAGACTCGGCCGCGAGCGCCGGCAGCGCGAGAAAGCCGAATACCCCGAGGCGATAATTCACGGTGACCGTGACGATGCCGCACGCCGCGAGGCTCGCGCCGTCATAGCGCGGCTCCGAACCGTCGCCGGCCTCGAAGCCGCCGCCATAGAAGTAGACCAGCACCGGCAGCTTCGCCGCGCGCGCGGGAGTCCAAACGTTGAGATAGAGGCAATCCTCGCTAATGCCGTCGGAGCGAAACACCATGTCGCTGAACAAGGGCCGTTGCATGCAGCGCGGACCGAAGCGGCGCGCCTCGCGCACGCCCTCCCAGGGTGCGGCCGGCCGCGGCGGCCGCCAGCGCAAATTCCCAAGCGGCGGCGCGGCGAATGGAATGCCGCGAAATTCGCTCAAAGTCACGCCGTCGACGCGCGCGCGCAGGCCTTCGATCTCCCCGGAGTCGACGCGCACGCGCGGCGCGCCGTGCGCTGCACCCATGACGATGAGCGCAGCTGCCGCGATGACCCGCCGCGATCGGCTCACGGCCTAAAGCAAAGCTCCCGCGGCGCTGCCCAGCATCTCCTTGCGCAACAGCGGAATCGGCGGCCCGCCATATGACAGGAACTCATCGTGGAATTTGCGCCACAGGCGATGCCGTTCCTTCTCGGTCGCGGGCTGGCCATTTAGCTGCTTGGCAACCCAATCCGCCCGCAACTTGAGGATCATCAGCTTGCCGAGCGTGTAATTGAGATACTCAGGGTCGTAGGTGCCGCGCGCCGCCTGTTGTTCGGCGTCGCCCGGATCCTGGAACGCGACGTCCGTGAACATCTTCTCCGACTGCGCCGGCGTCATGCCCGCGGTTTGCATGCCGATCGCCGACAACAGCCGCACGTCTCGCAGGAGCGCTTCGGTGAGCTGGCCGATTTGCATTTCCGGATCGCCGTTGCCGAAGCCCATTTCGAGCATCATTTGTTCACAGTAATGGGCCCAGCCCTCGGCAAAACCATAGCCGACCCACAGCCCCTCGAATTTCGACGGATTGCTGTTCGAGTGCAGGAATTGCACGAAATGTCCGGGCCACACCTCGTGAATCGATGTGAACATCAAGGTCGCTTCGCTCGGGATGTAGGCGTCCTGTTTCTCCTTGCTCCATGCGGGATCCGGCGGCGCGATGTTGTAGACGGACGCGACGCCCTTATCGTAGGGACCTGGTACCTGGATGAAGGCGAAATTGGCGCGGTTGTACGGCGGCGCCTCTGCGACGAGCGCATTCTGGCCGCTCGGCACCGTCACCACATGATGATCGGCGACGAACTCCTTGAGCATGTCCAACTGCATCCGCGCCGCTGCCAAGGTGCCGCCCTCCGGCTTGTTCGCACGCATGCGCGCGACGCAGGCATCAAGCGGTTGGTTCGGCAGATAGGCCGCACACGCCGCTTTCAGCGCGGCGGTATTGCGCGCAAGATCCGCCCGGCCGGCGGCCTCGATCTGATCGATCGGCACGTCGACCCGCTCGGTATCCTCGAGCATCTCGGCGAACAATGCCTTGCCGAGCGCGAACTTTTCGTTTTCCGTCTTGCGGTCGGCGACCAAGCGCTCTTTCAGCCTCATCATCGCCTTGGCCGCCGCTTCATCCGCAGCGGCCAGCTGCTTCTGCAGCGCCGCGTCCTTCACATCGGCGAATACCGGGGCGACGTCGTGCTGAAAAAAATCGACGTATCCGCCGAAGGAACCGATGCCCAATTCCACGTAGGTCTTCGGCAGCGGCGGCTTCAAGTTCGCCTCGATGTCGGCGACGATCTTGGGGATCGCACGGGCATATTGGATATACGCCTTCATGCGCTGATCGAGCGGCGCGTAATTGCGGCTCAAATACATGTCCGGATCGATTTGATTCAAATACCACTCTGGATTCGTGAACGGCGCACGCGCCTTGTCCAGCCAGAAGAGGTCGCCGTCGACGACGCTCAGCGCATATTCGCGTTCAAAGCGGTCCCGGTCGCTGAATCCCGCGGTATCCAGGCCGGCAAGGCGGGTTTTCCATCCCTGCAGACGCGCGATCTCAGCCTTGATCCCGGCCGCGCTCAAATCAGGCATTTGTCCGTCCTGTTGGTGCCGGCCAGCCTCAGCCGCGAAGAACGGCTGCGCCTTGAAGTAATCCGCGATGAAGCTGGCGCGGGTCGGAACCCAAGGGTCCGGGCCGCTTGGGGCGCCAGGCATGGCCGCGGTCGGCGCACCCCGGTGGCATGCGGTAAGTCCGATCAACAATGCGGCAAGAATGGAGATTTTTGCTTTTGACGAAGACATGCCGGCCTCCCATGGTACGGAAAGGTGCTCCCCGAGGGGCCCAAGCATTGCACGAAATGGCGCCCCGCGACCAGCGACGCCGGCCGCCGCGAGCGGGCGGGGTGAATTATAGCGGCCGCATCGCGCATGCATGGAACGTGGCATGCTTCAGCCCGTTGGCATCTTGAAGGCAAGAGGTTTTTCCGCCGATGTCGCAAGACCCCATTCGTATCGTAACCCTCCAGGCGCACATCCTCGCCGAGCAGGCGCGTTACCCCGAGGCGGGCGGCACGCTGTCGTGGATCCTGTCGGCCCTGTCGATTTCCGCGAAGATCATCGCCGACAAAGTACGGCGTGCGCGCCTCGAGAATGTCCTCGGCAGCGTCGGCCGCGAGAACGTCCAGGGAGAGGCGCAGCAAAAGCTCGATGTGCTGGCCAACGACGTGCTCCTGGCGACGCTCGGCGGGCGCGAAGGCGTCGCGATCGTGGCGTCCGAGGAAAACGAGGAACCCGTGATCCTGCGCGAAGAGGCGAGCGGGGAACGCCGCTATTGCGTGCTGTTCGATCCGCTCGACGGGTCTTCGAATCTCGACGTCTGCGGGGCAGTGGGCACGATATTCAGCATCTTGGCCTACGACGCGGGCGTTGGCCTTGCACGCGACTCGCTCCTTCAGCCGGGCGCCCGGCAGGTCGCCGCGGGCTACGTTCTTTATGGATCGTCGACGGTATTCGTCCTCTCGATCGGTCACGGCGTCGACCTGTTCGTCCTCGACCCGTCCGTCGGGGCGTTCATGCGCGTCGAGCGCAATTTGCGGATCCCGGCCGGCAACAAGGTGTATTCGGTCAACGAGGGGAACCGCCGCAGTTTCCCGGACGGCTACCGCCGCTACCTCGACTGGGCGCAGAACAACGGCTACTCGAGCCGCTATACCGGCGCGATGGTCGCCGACGTGCACCGGATCCTGTTGAAGGGCGGCGTATTCCTATATCCGCCGACGCAAAAAGCGCCCGAGGGGAAATTGCGCTTGATGTACGAAGCGAATCCGCTCGCGATGATCATCGAACGCGCGGGCGGCAAGGCCCTTTGCGCGCCCGGGGAACGGCTGCTCGACATCCACCCCAAGGCCATTCATCAGCGCACGCCGGTGATCTTAGGGTCGGCCGGCGAAGTCGACGACGTCGTGCGCCTCATCGATGGCGTTTAGGGTCCCTCCGAATTACCTGGACGCGAGACGCCCGCCCCGACCGCAACGTGCTCACCGGGAGTCGTGTGGGCCGGCATGGCGATCGCTTGGAATTCCGGCAAGCTTTCCGCGCGCGCCGCGAGTGCTCCGAGCGCGGGATGGCGGCCCGGCTCGACGATCGCCGGCAGCACGCTGCGCAAAAACGAGTAAACGCAGACCACGGTGATATCGGCCTGTGTCGGCCCACCGCCCAGCAGCCACGCGCCGGTACCGGCCGCGGCGGCATGGCGCTCCAGTGCATCGAGCCCCGATTGTGTTTGCCCGCGGCACCGCTCGATCCAGGGCTCGTGCCGCTTCTCTCGGGGCCGAAAGGCCGATTCATAGAGTTGCAGAACGCCCTTGTCCGCCGCGCCGGTCGCCGTCGCAAGGATCTTTTGCGCGCTGCGCCGATCCGCACCGCTTCTCGGCAGCAGCGCGCGCCCCGCGCCCGCGAGTTCGTCTAGATAATCCAAAATCGCGGCCGACTCCATCAGCGCCTCGCCGCACTCGAGCACCAGGGTCGGTACGCGGCCCAAGGGGTTGAACTCGCGGATGCGGTCGAAATCCTTGCCGACCGACCAGTTCCGGTGCTCGAACGGCAGCCCGAGAAAGTTCATGCTGACGGCTACGCGCCGCACGAACGGCGAGTCGAACATACCGATCAAGATCATCATTGCGCTTCGGCTCGCGTCAATGTCCGCCCTTCACGAAAAATCCCGCCGATTCCAATGCATGCGCGAACTCCTCTTCGATCCTGACGGCTTCGCCGCGCGCGATGTACTGGAGGTGCAGCGTCGGGCCGGTCAGCACTTCGAGACCCCGCTTCAACACGGCGCCGGCGGCGCGAATGCCCGCTTTGTGTTGATCGAAACGCTGCGCCGGCGTGTACTTCGTCATACCCACATAGAAGCCATACGGCTCGCCGCGGCTGTTCTGATGATCGAGCAGCACCAGATAAATATTCGAGCGGCCCTTCGCCTTCGCGCGAAAACTGAGCGCGATATCATAAACCTGCGCGAGCCCGTCGACGTAGCGCATCGGCAGCCAATCCGGAATCGACTCAGGCGCCCGCGCCCACAACGCTTCGATCGCGCGCTCTATATTCAGCGAGATCTCACCGCGCATCCAGGATTCATGCACGCAATGCGCACCGGCGGCGCCGTCGGCTTCGATGAGCGCACGCTCGAACGCAGCGTCCAGTTCGCGGTGCGACAGCCCCGCGAGCGGTCGCCTCGCGGGCGTTAGGTCCGACCGCCGCGGTTCCGGGTTTTCGGGCATGCTGGCTATCGAGGAGATTGATCGACGCACAGATATGTTTCCGGCAAGCGAAGGCGATTTATCCAAAGCATCGCTCGTATCTTCGTATCAAGGATGACGCGACCTCCGATCGCTCGAACCGCATACACAAAGGAGCGGGGGAACTTATCGCCGACCGGAAATTTCCTCAGGCGTCGACCGTAAGGATGACCAATTAACGCCGACTCGAGCGGCGTTCTCTGACGACGCTCAATCTCGGTGATAAACCGCAACCCCAGGCCTGGCACTTGTGCGTCATAAAACGACGCCGCATGCAGAAACTCGGTGCGCGCCCCGGCATGAACTTCCAGGCGCATCGAG
>DAIDVO010000074.1 GCA_027456085.1 Steroidobacteraceae bacterium
CCTACCAATTCCTTCTTTTTCGCGTCAACGGACACGACCGGCTGGCGGCGTGACTGCATCGCCATTACCCGTGCATTGATGTGGCGGAACTGCGCGTCACGATCCGGATGGTCCAGCCCCTCTTCGGTCTTGCGGTTACTCTGCAGGCTGTAGTCAAGATCGTGAAGCAACTGAGCCACCTTCACGTGGCTGACCGGATGCTGCTGCTTGTCCAATTGCGCGGCGATCGCCCGCGTACTCTTGCAGATCCAGCGCAGCGCAGACTCCGGATCGCCTCGCGTGTGGCCATCAATCATCTCATCCAAGGCCGTCAGAAGACCCGGATCCGTCACCGCAATCGACTTGCGCCCCGCTCCAGGACGACGAATGCGGCCGCTCACCGGCGCGCTTCCCGCCTTGATCTCGCGAATACCCTTGGCGATCGCCTTACGGGACAATCCGCAGGCGCGTCGCACCAGCGACACCCCACCGTATCCCAAGCTCAGCGCTTCGTTGGCCGCGGTGATGCGACGCGTGCGTTCATCCAAATGCGGCCAAATGAACCGCAACTTCCGTTTCAACTCGAGCACGCTGCTCATGCCCGCAAAGCATAACAGCTTGATCTTCTAGATGATACCTTTAATAATTAACGGGGCCTTATTGTGCCGGCCGCGAACGCGCTCGAAGCGAGCCTCGCACGCTCACCGCGGATTCGAACGGCGAAGCACCTGCTGGAGATCTGCGCGGCGCTCAAAGGGGAAGCGATGCTGCCTGGCGTCGAGCCGGCCGCACGCTGCGGCGCCGCCAAGCCTCCGGACCTCGCCGACGTGCGCGGCCAGTTCGGCGCGAAGCGCGCGCTCGAGATCGCCGCGGCCGGAGAGCACGGGCTGCTGCTGATCGGGCCGCCAGGCGCGGGAAAGACCCTGATCGCCCAGCGGCTGCCCGGCCTCCTCCCCGACCTCGACGACGACGAGGCCGTCGAGGTCGCGAGCCTCGAGTCGGCGGCGGGCCGTCGGCCATCTCCCAACCTCAGGCGGCCGTTCCGCAATCCGCACCACACGGCCTCGGTCGCCGCGCTGATCGGCGGCGGCGGCTTTCGCCCGGGCGAGCTGTCGCTCGCGCACCGCGGCGTCTTGTTTCTCGACGAACTCCCCGAATTCGCCCGCAACGCGCTCGAGGCGCTGCGCGAGCCGCTCGAGAGCGGCGTGGTCGCGCTCGCGCGCGCGAAGCGCTGTTACGAATGGCCGGCACGATTCCAGCTCGTGGCCGCGATGAATCCCTGCCCGTGCGGCTATCACGGCGACGCGCGCAGCTCGTGCCGCTGCACCGCAACTCAAGTCGCCCGCTACCGCAATCGAATCTCTGGACCGCTCCTGGACCGCATCGACATTCACGTCGAAATGCGCGCCTTGCCGCCCGAAGCGCTGCTCGAGGATGCATCTTGCGGTGGGGAGATGACCGCGGATGTGGCCTTGCGCGTCGCGGCCGCGCGCCGCACTCAGGTCGCGCGCCAGGGGAAGCTCAATGCTCGTTTGACGGCGGTCGAGGTGACGCGGATTTGCCGGCTAGGCAGAGACTCGAGCGCGCTGCTCGCGCGTGCGATCACGCGCTTGGGGCTGTCGGCGCGCGCCTACCACCGGGTGTTGAAAGTCGCGCGCACTTGCGCCGATTTGAGCGGCGCAGCTCAAATCGGCGCAGCGCATATCGGTGAGGCGATCCAGCTCCGTGCGCCGGACAAGCCTATTTGTTGAGAGACACCATGTAATCGACCGCTGCGCGAATCGTGGCGTCCGGCCAGTTCGTGCCGCCGCGTGGCGGCATCAGACGTAAGCCGCCGAGCGCGTGCTGATACAGAACCGCCTTGCCCTGCGCGATGCGCGGCCCCCAGGCCGCGTGGTCGCCGATCTTCGGCGCGCCGTTGAGGCCCATCGTGTGGCAAGAGGTGCATACTTTCTCGAACGCCTCTTTGCCGGTCTTCGGCACGTCCGCCGCGGGCGCCGCACTCGTCGATGCCGTGACCGCGAGCGCCGAGTTGTCCTTTCCCGCGATCGCGACGCGCGCAAGCGGGGCCGTGTTCTTCTGGACGGCGCTCATGTGAATCGGCTGCGACATCTGTTCTTCGATCTGCACACGGCCGATCCAGCGCGCGAACCCGAACAAAATGATCGCGATGAAAATCAGCATACCGAGTACGACACTGAAGGAATTCAAGAAATGGGTATCGGAGGTTTCGGCTTTGGACACGGTAACTCGCTGAAATTAGGTAAGAAAAGGCGGCAACTCGGGCGACAGTATAGCGACAGGCGCCGGCCGACGGAATAGCTGCGGAACGCATCGGACGGCGGCGCGGCATCGAGGCCAGCAGCTGCTGCACCGTGCGGGCGTCATGTCCTGCCTCGATCAGATGGGCTGCAAAGCACCGGTGCACCGTCGATGCAATGAAAACAGGGGCATGCCCGGAGGTCGAGGATGATATTCACCGTGCGCGATCGCGGGTCGCCACATCGGTAGGCCAAGGAGGGAGTCGATGATCTGGATAAATCATCTTCGTTTCGCGACAATGCATCCCCGCGCCGATCAACCTTATCGGCATGCGACAGCGCCGCTGTTCAATTGGAATTGAGGTTCGCTTCACCAGGGAAACCATGAATACCACAGCCCCGTCGCCGAATCAGCGGACGCCCAAGAATGCTGCACCGTTCGCGCGCGTCGGACCGGTTCTCCGCGACGTCGTTATCGTCAGCATCCTCACATTTATAGGAGGAGTCATCGCGGGCGTTGCCACCGGCGGCCCACAGCGGGATCCGCAGCGGTTCATATTCGCGGTAATGATCTCGAATTTGTTGCTCGGCACAGTTGGCTTCACGATCGCCGGTTGTTTGGCTCCGCCGGCAAGATGGCGTCATCTCGGCTTGGTGGCTCTCGGCGCGTGGTTCGTCGGTCTCATTAATGTCGCGTTTTTCGGGACTCGAGTTCTTCAATGGATCGAAGGCGCGATATTCCTCGCCGTCATGATGGGAATCGGCGGAGCCATTTCTTATGCCTTCATTCCCAAATCGGGTCCCAAAGCGGCATAAGGACGGTTATGGCGACGTTCGTTTTGGTGCACGGTGCGTGGCATGGCAGCTGGTGCTGGAAGCGCGTCCGGAAGGCGCTCCAAGCGCAGGGGCAAGAAGTATTCACGCCGACCTTGACGGGAGTCGGGGAGCGCTCGCACCTCCTGTCTCCCCGAGTGAACTTGGACACGCATATCGACGACGTCGTCAATTTGGTTCGGTGGGAGGAACTGTCCGACGTGGTGCTGTGTGGTCACTCATACGGGGGCTGTGTGATCAGCGGCGTTGCGGACCGCATTCCGGATCGCATCGGCGCACTGGTCTACCTCGATGCGTTCGTTCTCCAGGACGGCGAGAGCCTGCACGCAGCTCTGCCACCCGCCCAAAGGGACCTGCAGCTCGAAATCACGCGGCAGCACGGCGAGGGATGGATGGTGCCGCCTATTCCCGGCGAAGTATTCGGCGTAAATGCCGGCGATCTCGAGTGGGTGAACCGCCAGTGCACCATGCAGTCACTTGCGACCTTCCAACAGGCCATTAAGCTGAAGGGGACGGCCGACGCGGCAAAACCCGCCACTTTCATCCTGGCCAGTGGTTGGAGCGATTCCCCCTTCCACCTGGCTTACGAGCGCGCGCAGGCGCGAGGCTGGAAGACACTCTCAATACCGTGCGGTCACGACGTGATGTTGGATCGGCCCGAGGAGCTGACGAGGGCCCTACTTGACGTCGCAGCGCGCCAGTCGTCGGCAAGCTGACTCACCGGCGCGTCACGTCAGTGCATCCCGCAAGGAAATTTCGTCATGCGCGCATTTGGTGTGGTGTTGGCTGCCTCCATGCTAGTCCTTCCATTGGCCGCGGCCGGTCAGCCGGGCACAGACTCGGTCCGCATCCTTGCGGCCATGCGCAAATCCGCTGCGGACTGGAACCGCGCGACAGAGGGGCCGACTACGCCTCAGATAGAGACCGACGTAACAGGGAGTTATGCGGTGGGATTGCCGGATAGATCAGCGTCTGCCCGCACTAGAACCCGGACGGCTCCACGCCCGGTTGAGAAGGATGACTTTTCGCGCTGGATGCCGCGCTGGGATGGCTATGACGCCTTCCATGGGCGGTCAGGCCGAACGGCGCTGCCGCTCGAGGTTGCGCAAATGACCTGGTCGCGCGCGCGGCCGGCTCCTTAGCCATCCTCCTCGTGCAACCGCAGTCATGCTCTACCGATTCGCCGCCGAAGCCGTCCTCCTTCTTCACTTCGCGTTCATCGCGTTCGTGCTCGTTGGGGCGGCGCCGGCCGCGCGATGGCGCTGGTTCAGCGCCGTTCACCTTCCAGCCGCCGCGTGGGGTGTGTTCGTCGAGCTCAGCGGCCGCATTTGTCCGCTCACGTACATCGAAAACTTCCTGCGCATCAAGGCCGGCCAATCGGGCTATTCCGAAAGCTTCGTTGAGCATTATCTGTTGGCGATCATTTATCCTGCCGGTCTCAGCAGGGGAATTCAATTCGTGCTCGCCGCTGCTGTCCTCCTCGTCAACGCCGCGATTTATGGCTGGATCTTTTGGCCGCGCAAGCCCCGGTTCGAACGCCGTGATGGGTGACTCGCGATGCCGCCGATCCTGATCTCGCCGCGCGCGAGGCGGCTCGTACCGGTGACGGCCGGTATCTCGGACCCGGCGTATGGGAGCGCAATCCGCGGGCGATCGCGTTCTGCAAGCAAGAGGGTTTCATCGACATGGGATCAAAATTCTTTGACGTCGGCCCGGACCGACAAGTCGACCGCGTTCTCGGCGCCGAAGTCTCGCCGGGACGAGATGTTCGCGGAGCCGTCGATGCGCAAGCGGATGAACTGCCCGCCTTGCCGGGCAGCACCGGGCGGCGCGTCGGAGCACTCCTGTGATCCGGCGCGGCCTCATTCCGGCGTTGTGGCTCTGCTGGGCCCTCTATTGGTGGTTCGCCGCGCACGACGTCAAAGCGAACGAATGGCGAGAATCGCGTCTGTCGAGGCTCGTCCACGTGGCGCCGCTAATGCTCGCATTCCTGCTCCTGTCGCCGAGTCGGATCCCGATCGGCGGCATGAACGCGCCGATCCTGCCCCGCACCCAGGCCGCCTATTGGATCGGGGCCGTGTTGACGGCCGCCGGTCTCGCATTTGCGGTTTGGGCGCGCCGGCACATTGGCCGGAACTGGAGCGGAACGATCACGATAAAGCTGGAACACGAACTCGTTACGAGCGGTCCATACCGGATCGTGCGCCATCCGATCTATAGCGGCCTATTGCTCGCGTTCACGGGCTCCGCGATAGCGATCGGGCAATGGCGCGGGCTGGCGGCGGTCGTGCTGGCGGCACTCGCGATCTGGCGCCGGGTGTACCTCGAGGAGGCCGGTATGCGGCGGCGATTCGGCGCGGCGTACGAGGTGTACGCTCGGCGGGTCGCCGCGCTGATCCCATTCGTCCTCTAGCGCCGAGCGGCGCATCGGGCGCCGCCGGCAGTCATGAAATTGTAACCATTCCTCGGCGATAGTAACGGGTATCGCCCGTCTGCACGGCTGCGTGTGCCGTCGCACCGTGGTGTCCAATCACCAGCCGATGGAGATCGTTGATGCTGTCATTTAACCGCGCGCTCCGGCGTCTTGTCGGCGCATTGCCAATTCTGGTTGTGTTGTCCGCGGTCGCGACCGCCGACGCGGCCGTCGATGAAACCCTTCAATCGCAGCCGATCCGTCATGTCCTTCTCGTCAGCGTCGACGGCTTGCATGCCTCCGATCTCGCGCGCTGGACCGGGCGCAGGCGCGCATCGGCATTGAGTCGGCTGCGCGAGCACGGCGTGCTCTATACGGCAGCGGAAGCGACGACGCCGTCGGATTCATTCCCCGGCATGCTCGCGCTCGCTACCGGCGGTACGCCGCGTTCGACGGGGGTCTACTACGACGACAGCTTCGACCGCACCTTGTATGCGCCGGGTTCGGCATGTCGCGCACAGCCCGGAACCGAAGTCGTCTTTACCGGGTCCATCGACGAAGATTCGAAAAAGCTCTTCACGGCGATAGACCCGGCGGATCTTCCGCTGCGTCTCGATGCGCGAGGTCGCTGCGTGCCGGTCTTCCCCCACGACTATCTGAAGACGAATACCGTCTTCGAAGTCGCGCGCCGAGCCGGCCTCGGCACCGCATGGTCGGACAAACATCCGGCCTACGACATCCTCAACGGACCGTCCGGCAAGGGCGTGATGGACTTGTATGTGCCGGAAATCGACGCACGAATTCGCACCGCCGGCATCGTTCAGGGCATCGATCTCGGTGCAACGATCGCACAGTGCGACGGCACGAATTCGCTGCCGCCCGCGCAAGTGAGGGATTTCAGCGATTGCGTGCCGGCGGCGGAGGCCTACGACGATCTCAAGGTGAAGGCGGTCCTCAACGAGATCGACGGCAAGAGATCCGATGGGACCGCGGGGCCGGGGGTCCCGGCGATATTCGGTACGAACTTGCAAGCGGTGAGCATAGCCGAGAAGCTGCCCGCCGGCGGCTACCGCGCGGACGGCGCCCCGAGCGCGCTTCTACTCGACGCGCTTGCGCATGCAGATGCGGCGATCGGCAAGATCGTCGAGCATCTGCATGCGCGCGGCCTGTGGGACTCAACCGTCCTCATCGTCGCCGCGAAGCACGGACAGTCGCCGCTCCGGCGCGCGACGCTCGCGATGGAGGGTTCGCCGCAAGCCGCGATCCGCAACGTCGTCGATCCGCTCGCGATCGTGAACCGCATCGATCCTGCGGTCGACGCGCAGACGTTCCACGACGCGGCGCAGTCGAACGGCGCGCGCGATTACGCGACCGCGGGGCATCTACAGGAGGACGATGTCGGCATTCTGTGGCTGCAAGACGATGCGCCGAAAAAGGTGGCTGCGGTTGCGAAGGTGCTCGAGGAGAACGCCGCCGCGATTCGCGCCGGCCGCCTCTCGCCGGGCATGCACATGCCGGGCAATATCGTCTACGGCCGCGCGCTTGCCGCGATCTTCGGCGACCCGCACTCCGCGGACGCGGTGGCGCATGCCCGCGCACCCGACATTTTCATTCAGCCGAATGCAGGCGTAATCTATTCGACGAGCACGAAGAAAATCGCAGAGCACGGCGGTGGGTCCGCCGACGACATCGACGTGGCGTTGATAGTGGCCGGCGGGCGCGTGCAGCCGCGCGTCGTGACCGGATCGGTGTCCACGACGCAAGTGGCGGCGACGATCCTCTCGGTATTGGGGCTGAATCCGCAAGACCTGACCGCCGTGCGTGAGGAGCATACCAAGCCGTTGCCGGGCCTTGCGCTTCGCGGCTACGGGGATCGCAAATATCATGCGCAAAAAGGGTTCGCGACGACGAAGGATCCGCGACGGCCATGAGGCGGCAAGCCGGCGCGGCGCCGGCGCGCGCAGCCGCATTCCGGCTGCTTGCGCCGGTTTCGCGCCGCTCGCGAGCACCGCCGCGACCGTATTGATACTCGGCACCTTGCCCGGGCGGACGTCGCTCGCGCGCGGCGAATATTATGCGCAGCCGCGAAATGCATTCTGGCCGATCATGGGCGACTTGTTCGGCGCCGGACCGGATTTGCCGTATGCCGAGCGCACCTCGCGGCTGATCGAACGGCGCATCGCCGTCTGGGACGTCTGTGCCTCGGCCAAACGTGCCGGGAGTCTCGATTCGAAAATCGCGATCGGCAGCATCTTGCCGAATGACTTCAACGGGTTCTTTGCCTCCCACCCGCACATCGAATTCATCGGTTTGAATGGCGCCATGGCGGAGAGTCTGTACCACCGCTTCGTAAGCCCGCGCCTCGGGGCAAACGCGCGGGAAATCGCGAAAATTCGCCTGCCGTCGACGAGTCCCGCCAATGCGTCGGCCGCATACGCGGCGAAATTGACCGCATGGTCGGCGATCCGGCGGCCTGCGGCCGCGGCGATCGCGCCGATTCTCGTTATGCGCGATGATACGGCCTTCATTTCATCGTCCGGGAAGAAATGCCGATGACACGCAGATTGATCAGTTCCGGATCCTCGTTCGAGCGCGAAATTGGCTACTCGCGCGCGGTCGTCGATGGCGAGTGGATATTCGTTTCCGGCACGACCGGCTTCGATTATTCGACGATGTCCATCGCCGACGGTCTGGTCGAGCAAACGGAACAGTGTCTTCGCAATATCGAGGCCGCGCTCACGCAAGCCGGTGCGGAACTGAAGGACGTCGTGCGGGCGATGTACATTCTCGCAGGCTCCGAGGAATTTTCCGATTGCTGGCCGATTCTCAGCCGATATTTCGGCGACATCCGGCCGGCGGCGACCATGATTCGCGCGGGATTGGCCGATCCGCGCATGAAAATCGAAATCCAGGTGACTGCGCGGAAATCATCCCGATGACTTCATCGCCTGCGAACTCTTGCGTCGTTTACGTCGCCAATGCGGACAGCCAGGATCTCACCGTTTTTGACTTGCGGACGGACGGGGAAATGGTGCCGCTCGGCACCGTCGCCATTCAGCGGCCCGCGCAAATCGGCCGCTCGGTCGTGCTCACGCTCGATCCGAAGCGGCGATTTCTCTACGCGGGGCATCTTTGCGGCGTTGGACAATCCGCCGTTGCAACCTTCGAAGTCAGCCGCGAGACCGGCCTGCCGAGCTACCGAGGAACTACGCCGCTCGCCGACACGACATCGTACCTATCGACGGATCGCACGGGACGCTACCTGTTCAGCGCCTCGTACGCCGGCAATAAAGTAACGGTAAATGCGATTGCGCCGGACGGCATCGTCGGCGAGACGCTGCAAATCGTCGAGACACAACCCAAGGCGCATTGCATCGTCGCCGACCCGTCTAATCGCTTCGTGTTGCACACGAGTCTGGGTGGCGATTTGATTTACCAGAGCCGGTTCGACGCGAGCTCCGGCCTCATCTCGCCGAACACCCCGCCGATGGTCGCCGCGCGCGCGAAGTCCGGGCCGCGGTTCGTCATTTTCGCGGCGCGAGGCAAACAAATCCTCGTCGTCAATGAACTCGACGGCACCATCGATCTGCGTCCTTTCGATCCGGCGTCCGGCATCATTGGAGCCATCAGCCAGAGCGCGAGCATTCTGCCGGACCGGTTCGTGGGCAAGCCCTGGGGAGCGGACATTCATTTCCGGCCCGACGGCGCGTTTCTTTATGCGTCGGAGCGAACGACGAGCGTGATCACGGCCTTCGCCGTCGACCCCGAGAGCGGCGCGCTGGCGCGTCTCGAGTCCTATCCGACCGTCAAGCAGCCGCGTGCATTTCATATCGATCCGTTCGGCCGCCATTTGATCGCCGCGGGGCAGCTGTCGAACACGGTTGCTTGCCATGCGATCGACGCCGCGAACGGCGAGCTGACCGCCCTCGGCGAGTACCCGGTTGGCAGCAGTCCGACCTGGGTCGAGGTCGTTGCCCTCGCGTAAGCGGCGCGCCCGCAGTCTTACTGGACGCAAGTCGGCTTTCGCGAGTACTATCCCCGCCCCGATACATGCGCCCGTAGCTCAGCTGGATAGAGTATTGGCCTCCGAAGCCAAGGGTCGCGCGTTCGAATCGCGCCGGGCGCGCCAACGGATAAAAAATTCTTCGGGTCCACGGAAGGCTCGGAGGCGATCGCCCGTAACGGCGGCCCCGTAGGGGCGCGGCGCGCAAACGCCGAGTAATCCCCGCCGCGCGCTAGCCGCTCGGCCAGTCCGCGGCATGTGCCTCGCGGACGACGTGCACGCTGCTCGCCTGCGGGCCATTTTCGCCCTGCTCTTCTCGGAACCGCACTTCGGTCCCGGTCACCAGCTTGTCGAAATCACCGTCGACGACGCTATTGCGGTGGAAGTAGATCATGCGTCCGTCCGGCGTTCGAATGCGCCCGAAGTCCTCCACGGATGAAAGCTCGCCGATCCAGCCTTGCGGCTGCTCGCCATGCGTCTTCACATCATGGCGCCGCTCGCGCTCGTAGTCCTGCAGTTTGCGCCGCGCGGCCTTGAACGCGTCGCGCAGGGCGACGTACACATCCTCGTGCGCGTGATTGTCGCGATTCTCGGTATTGATCGCGATTTGGGTGCCGGGCGCGGTGAGGTCGATCCGCACGTCGAACAAATTGCCCTGATGATGGTGCTGATGCGGCGCGATGATGACGACATGACAGTGCGTGATATTCGGGCTGAAGTGTTCCAGCTCCGCGGCGAGCTTGCGGACACGCGCCTCGATGGCCGCGGACGGCTCCATATGGCGCAATGTGATCTGAAGCGGCATTTGCATGGCCTACACCCCACTTGTCGCGAACACCAGTAGGCAACGGTGCATCGTGGACCGCCGTGGCGCTAGTCGTATTTATACGGAGTCGGGTTCGCGGTCCGGTCGTGACGGCCGGTCAGTGCCCAAAGAGCTTCTTGAATCCCTTGTCGCTGAAGCCGACCGTCACCGCGCCGCTCTCCCGTACCACCACGGGCCGCCGAATCAGCGCAGGATGCTCTTTCAGCAGCAAGCACCACTCCGGATCGCTCGCGGGGCTTTTGCGTTGGGGCAACAGATTGCGCCAGGTGGTGCTGGTCTTGTTGATCAGCCGCTCCCAGCCGCCCAATTGCTGCGCCCATTCCTTGAGCGTGGCCGCAGGTACCGGGTCGGTGCGGTAGTCGACGAACGCATGCGCAACGTCGAATCGAACGAACCAATTGCGGGCCTTCCTGCAGGTGTCGCAGGTGGGCAGACCATAGACGATGACGCTCAAGTATCATTCCTTGCTCGATGCGGACCGTTTACCAATACCATACGTCAGCTCTTATCGAGAATTCATATTCAGCCCGGCTGAGGCTGCGGCGCCCCGGGATTCGCCGGCCGCGGGCGCAATGCGCGGTGCCGCCGGAGGGACCTGACGATGCATGACAGCACCCTGATCCAGGAGCTTACGGCCCTCATCCAGGTGCTGTTGATCGATCTCACCCTGGCCGGCGACAACGCCGTCGTAGTGGGCATGGCCGTCTCCGGCCTGCCCGCGAGCCAGAAGCGGCCGGCAATCGTCGTGGGCATCCTCGGCGCCACGGTGCTGCGCATCGCGCTCAGCATCGTGACGCTGCGCCTGTTGGCGATCGTGGGCCTGGTGCTGGCGGGCGGTCTGCTGTTGCTGTGGGTTTCCTGGAAAATGTATCGCGAGCTGCGCGGGGCCGCAGGTCAGCATGCGGTGACCGGCAAGCCAAAATCACTACGCCAGGCGATGTTCCAAATCATCATCGCCGACCTGTCGATGAGCTTTGATAATGTAATCGCGGTCGCCGGCGCGGCGCAGGGGCATACCTGGGTGCTGGTGACGGGGTTGGCGGTCTCGGTGGTGTTGATGGGGCTTGCCGCCAGCTGGATCGCCGGGTTGCTGGAACGGCATGGCTGGGTTGCCTGGATCGGCCTACTGATGGTGCTATACGTGGCGCTGCGGATGATGTGGGCGGGCAGCCAGGAAGTGTTCGCACACATTTAACGTCACGAGGATGCCGTCAACGGCTGCCGATCCGATTGCGCCTCAGCGAAGCTGGCTGTCCTTGCTTGCACGCCGGTTGTAGCCGCTGAATTGCGCCGAATCCCGGTCATGCGCGCCTTGACAGTAAATACACAGGCGAACGCCCAGGATGGCGGCGCGCCGCGCCTCGGGAATCTCGATCCCGCATTCCATGCAATGAGTCAGGGATGGACCCTCCGGCAACCGGCTTTGCACGCGGCGGACGCCATCCTTCACCGTGGCATCGATTTGATCGTGTACCGCACCGTCGCCAGCCCAACCCGTCGCCATGTCTTGCTCCCGCTCACTTATCGCCGCTCATTTCCTGCCGGCAGATGCTTTATCGTTCCCCAGCGGCGAATTTTCAAGTGGATTCTGAGGATCGGTGATCGCGCCGGCTGAAAATGCGGCAAGGCGGCAAGGCGCCGCGGGCGCCGGGCGCCCCAGTGCGCATGGACTTGTTAAGATCAAAAGCTCGCGCTCCCGAGGAGAATACATGGGGTCGACCTTTTGGCGCCGCCGGACCAGCGCACGATTCTCCGGCAAGACGGTCCTGATCACCGGCGCCTCGTCCGGCATCGGCGCCGCTCTCGCACGAGAATTCGCGCGCCAGGGAGCGCGGGTGATTCTGAGCGCCCGCCGCCTGCAGCGCATCGAGTCGCTCGCGCGCGAAATCAACGCCGGCGGCGGCACCGCGTATGCATTCGCCTGCGACGTCACACGGGACCGCGACGTGGACTCGCTGATCGCGGCGATTCGATTGCATGATCTTCCGATCGATATCCTGGTGGCGAATGCCGGCTTCGCCGTCAGCGGAAAATTTCAGGACTTGAGCTTGGAGGATTATCGCCTCCAATTCGAAACCAATGTGTTCGGCGTGCTTCGCACCGTGCGCGCGTCGCTCGCCGCGCTGCGCCGGACGCGAGGATGCATCGTGCTGATCGGCAGTGTGGCCGGACATGTGCCGTCGCCGCGGCAATCCGCCTATTCGATGAGCAAATTCGCGGTGCGAGCGCTTGCGCAAGGGCTGCGCGGGGACTTGCGCGGCGACGGCATCGCGGTGACGCTGGTCTCTCCCGGATACATCGACTCCGACATTCGCCGCACCGACAATCGCGGACGAGTGCATGCGTCGGCCGCGGATCCGGCGCCCGCATGGCTGCGTGTGCCGACGCCGGCCGCGGCTCGCGCCATCGTCGCCGCGGTGTATCGACACAAGCGCGAGCAAGTGATCACGGGACACGGAAAATTGCTCGTATGGTTGTATCGGCATTTCCCGTGGACCTTGTACGGTGCGCTGGACCGCGGCCGGCACTTGCGCCGCGACTAACGGCCCAGCCCGCCGCTGTGCGCGCTCGCTACGGCAGCGCCTGGCCGCCGGTGCGCACGCACGTCATTTTCAACGCCGAATCCTTCGCAAGCGCCGCGGTATGCTCAGCCTGGACCCCCTGCACCGCGCAGGATCGGGATCGCGTGCCGCTTGATTTTGCGGTAGAGCGTATTGCGGCTGATCTTCAAGTGTTCCGCGACCAGCGTCATGTTGTAGCGGTGCTGTTCGATGACTTGCACGAGCGCCTGGCGCTCGGCGCTCGCGAGCGAGATTTTCGCGTTCTGCGCGGCGGCGCGCGCGCCAACGTCGCCGCCGGCGAACGCCGGCGCGCCATGGCGGCGAATGTCGAGCGGCAAGTCGCCGATGCGTATCAGATGATCGTCGCAGATCGCGATCGCCGTGCGGACTGCGTTGCGCAGTTCGCGGATGTTGCCGGGCCAAGGGTAGGCGAGGAGGCGCTTCATCGCGGCCGCTTCGATCGATGCGGGCGTTCCTGCCGTGGATTCGCGCGCGATGCACTTGTGGATCAAAGCCTCCTTGTCCGCGCGTCGCGCGAGCGGCGGCAGTTCCATGCAGATGCCGTTCAACCGGTAATACAAATCCTCCCGGAACGCGCCGCGGCTCATCAGCTCGCGCAAATTCCGATGGGAAGCGCACATGACTCTCAGGTTCACCTTGACCGGCGTTTCCGTGCCGAGCGGCGTCACTTCCGTATCCTCGAGCACGCGCAGCAGGCGCGTCTGCGCGAGCAGCGGCATGTCGCCGATCTCGTCGAGGAACAAAGTTCCGCCGGACGATTGCACGATGCGTCCGCGCCGGCCGTCCTTGCTCGCGCCGGTGAAGGCGCCGGCGGAATAGCCGAACAGTTCGCTCTCGATCAGGCTTTCGGGAATCGCGGCGCAGTTGACGGCGACGAACGGCTGCTTCGCGCGGTTTCCGGCGAGGTGCAGCGCCTTCGCGAAGGCCTCCTTGCCGGATCCGGTCGGGCCGAAGATCACGACCGAGACGTTACTGTCGGCGATGCGCCGTGCATTGCGCAAGTGGCGCAGCATCTGCGGATCCTCGCCGACGAGGTCCGTCAGCGACATTGCGCC
>DAIDVO010000075.1 GCA_027456085.1 Steroidobacteraceae bacterium
CTTGGTGAGGTAATCGTCCATGCCGGCCGCACGGCATTTTTCGTCGGCGCCAATCATCGCATGCGCGGTGAGCGCGACGATCGGGATATGAGTCTTGCCGTCCTCGCGCCGGCGAATCTCGCGGGTCGCTTCGTAGCCGTCCAGGACGGGCATCTGGCAATCCATCAAAATGAGGTCGTGGCGTCCGCTTTGCCAGGCGGCGACGGCGGCCTGCCCATCGGCGACCACCTCCACGCGATAGTCCAATTTCTCCAGCAGCCGCAGCGCCACTTTCTGGTTCACGGCATTGTCCTCGGCCACCAGAATGCGGTTCCCGGCGCGGGCCCGCTGCGCGCGCAGTGCGTGGCGCGTGATGATCGGCTGACTCTTCATGTGCCACTCGGTCGCCGGCTTCGCGAGCACCAGGATCAGGCATCCGGTCAAGTCGCGCAGCGCGACCGGCTTCAGGAGATAGCCCGCAAAGCCGATATCCGCGAACTCATGCGCATCGCCGCGCTGACCGGAGGAGGTCAGCAGGATCAAGCGCGTGGCTTTGAGCTCTTCATCCTGGACGATGTGCCGGCCGAGCTGCGCGCCGTCGCAGTCCGGCATTTGATAATCCAGCAGCGCGGCGTCGAATGGCCGGCCGGCCGCATGAGATCGCTTGAGGAGGAGTAGCGCCTCCTCGGCCGAGCTCGCCGACACGGGCTCCACGCCGCAGAGCATCAGCTGTCCCATCAGGACCTTGCGGTTGGTGGCATTGTCGTCCACGACGAGCACGCGCCGGCCTTGGATCGACGCCGGCATGGGATACAAGGGTTGGCCGCCGTTGACGCCCGGTGCGAAATTAGCGGTGAACCAGAACGTGGAGCCGGCGCCCTCGACGCTTTCGACACCGGTTTCGCCGCCCATCAGTTCGACCAGACGGCGCACGATCGACAATCCCAATCCGGTGCCGCCGAATTTACGCGTCGTGGAAGCGTCCACTTGCATGAACGGTGTGAACAGCGCGCCCAGGCGATCGGCGGGGATACCGATGCCGGTGTCGCGTACTTCACAGCGCACCTTCGTGCCGCGCGCGCAGGTCTCCAGAACCTTGAGCTCCAGCGACACCTCGCCCCGTTTCGTGAATTTGATCGCATTGCCTGCGAGGTTGAGCAGGATTTGGCGGATGCGGCCGGCATCGCACTTCACCAAGTCGGGGAGCTTCGGATCGATCTGGGCCGTGACTTCCAGCCCCTTTGCATGCGCCTGAATCGACAGCAGGCGCGCGACATCTTCGATCGTATCGCGCAGATCCACGTCGAAATTCTCGAGATCGAGCTTGCCGGCTTCGATCTTGGAGAAATCCAATATGTCATTGATGACGGTGAGGAGGGCCGTTCCGCTGTCGCGAATGGTTTCCGCATAGTCGCGCTGCACCGCGTCGAGCCGCGTGTCGAGCAGAAGTTCCGTGATGCCGACGACGCCGTTCATCGGCGTGCGGATTTCGTGACTCATGTTGGCGAGAAATTCGCTTTTCGCGCGGCTGCCGCTTTCTGCGGCGATTTTTGCCCGCTCGCGTTCCTGTTCGGCAAGTTTGCGGGCGCTCACGTCGTGCACGAATGCGGCAAACAGGTTCATTCCCCGCCAATTGATCCGGGAGATGGTCATTTCCGCCGGGAACTCATGGCCGTCCCGATGGCGCGCCGTCACCTCGATTCTTTGCGGAGCCGCCGTCGCTTCCTTCGCGCCCAGGATCTGCGCGAGCCGCTCTGATCCGTGCGAACCGCGGTCCAGCACGATCATTTGCCCAATTTGCCGGCCGACCGCCTCCGATCGCGGCCATCCGAACGTCTGTTCCGCATGCTCATTCCAACCGATCAGCATGCCGGCCGGGTCGATCTCGAGAAACGCATCCAACGCGGTTTCGACGATCAAGCGAAAGCGCTGTTCACTGGAGGCCAGAGCCACGGCTTGCAGCGCGAAACGACGATCGATCATCGAAGCGAGGAACACCAGTCCCAGAATCACGATGGTCACCAGCGCAACGGCGACGATCCCCGAATTCGAAATGTCGATCGCATGCGTAAGATCAAGCGTTCGCAAGGGCGTCGGCACGAAGCGCACCGCCGCCATGCCGACGTAGTGCATGACGGGGATGGCGGTGCCCACGGTTAGCGCCGCGGCGATCTTGCGCCAGCCCCAATCGCCGCGCTCCCTGAACACGAAGCTCATCCACAGGACGGCAAAGGCAACCACGATGGCGAGAATTACCGACAAGGCCACCATGCCCGGGGCAGAGCGGCACACGGCCGGCAAGCGCATCGCCTGCATTCCCATATAATTGGTCGCGGCGATCCCGCCACCGAGGAATAGGCTGCCGGCCATCATCTGAGGCCATCGCATCCGCGCTCGGCTTGCGACAAACAGACCCACCCAAGAAGACAGCACCGCCACCGGCAGCGAAAGCAATACGGTCGGCCAGTCGTAAAGAACCTTCACCGGCAACCGGTACGCCAACATGCCCATGTACTGCGTCGCCCAGATGGCCGTGCCCATGGCGACGGCACCGGCAGCCAGCCATGCAACCCGAAACATCCCGCGCGCGTTGGCCACTCTGCCGGCAAGGTCGAGCGCCGCGCCGACCGCGAGAATCACAACAAAAATCGTCAAGACGACGAGCGGCTCGTCGTACGACCACGTGAGCAGCGGAGCAGGTGATGACATCGTTCCCCCGATCGAAAGCATGCCGGCGCCCTGCGTCGGCTTTACCACAGCCCATTGCGTACGAGTTTTTCACATATTGCGCGCGCGAAATGTGACGCAGCCGACACCGGCGCCAGCCAATATGGTGCGCAGATCAAGCCTCTATCACACCGTGGCGAATCGCCATCAGCGTGAGATCCGACTGCGTCACGGCTTCGAGCTTCTGCTTGATGTTGTACAGATGCGTGCCGACAGTCGATGGGGACAGCTTCAAGTCTTGCGCGATGGTCTGCACGGTCGCGCCGCGCGCGAGCCGCACGAAGACCTCGAATTCGCGCTCCGAGAGCCGATCCACGGGCGTCATCGCGGCGCCGCCCAATTCCGCGAGCGCGAGTTTTTGGGCGACGGCCGCGTCGAGATAACGGCGGCCCGCGGCGACCGCCGCGACGGCATCGAGCAGCGCCTCCGGGGCGCCGCGCTTCGACAGAAATCCCAGCGCGCCCTCCTGCAACGCATGGCGTACGTGCGCCGCGTCGTCATGCGCCGACAGGGTCAGCACCTTCGCGTGCGGGTCGCGCGCGCGAATGCGCCGCAGGGCTTCGAGGCCGCCCATGCCGGGCATCGCCAAGTCCATGACGACGACGTCGGGCTTCAATTCCACGTAGCGCTGATAGGCGGTTTCACCGGACTCGGCTTCTCCGATCACCGACATGTCGGCGCGCGATTGCAGCAGGAGCCTGAATCCCGTGCGCACGACCGCATGGTCATCGGCCAGTAGCACGCGGATCATGCGGGCGAGGCCAGCGGTATCTCGGCGTAGACGCGCACGCCCTTTCCGCCATGGCTGCCGACGTTGAATACCCCGCCCAAGGAGGCGACGCGCTGCGCCAGCCCGCGCAGGCCGAAATGGCCCGGCCGCGCCCATTCGGCGGGCAAGCCGATGCCGTCGTCGACCACCGACACGACGATGCGGTCGTCGTCGGACCGCACCTCGATGTCGACGCGCGACGGGTTCGCGTGCCTGAGCGCGTTGATCAAGCCTTCTTGCGCGACCCGATAAACCGCGAGCGTGATGCTCGGTCCGAGATCGGCGGCGTACGCTTGGCGCAGCGACAGCGCGATCGCCGGATGCCGGCGCCGCCAATCGCGCACCAGTCCCTCGCGCGTCGCCGACAGCCCCAGTGCATCGAGCTACAGCGGCGCGAGCCGCGGAATGAGGCCGTGCATCGCATCGTACAGACGCGCCGCTTCCGCCGAGATCATTCTCGCGATGTCGCCGGTCTCGGCGTCGCACGTGCCGCCGCGCGTCGCGATCGCGAGCGCCAGACTGCGGATCGCGGTCACGGATTGGCCAAACTCGTCGTGCAGTTCGTGCGCGATCAAGCGCCGCTCTTCGTCGACGCGCTGGTCCGCCAATGCGGCCATTTCGCGCCGCTCCTCGAGGCGCGCCTCGGCCTCGCGGGCGATGCGCTCGACGCGCACCTTGTCCTCGACGGAATGGGCCATGCGGTTGAACGCCTCCTCGATCGCGTGCGCCTCGTAGCCGGAGAGCCGCGGCAGCCGAAACTTCAGATCGCCTTGCTGGATGCGGTCGAGGCCGGCGGTGATCACCGAAAACGGCCGCAGCATTCGCGCGAGCGACCAGAACGCCAGGCCGTTGACGATGACCAGCATCGCCGCCGCGATCGCCGATAGCTTCGAGATATTGTCCCACGCATCCAGCACCGCGCGTGAAGTCTGCGCCTGCACGATCATCAGTAAGCCGCCGCGCAGCCGATACGTCATCTTGGGCGCCTCGGGCGCGAGCAGATGCGCGAACCACGCGGGGGCGTAATGGCCGGCCTTGTAAGTGGCCGGCGGAGACTGGTAGACCACCGTGCCGGAAGCCGTCAGGAGTTCGATGTCGTTGCCGCGGACACGGCCGAGGCGCTGCAGGAATTGCAGCACCATGTCCGGCCCGCCGACGACGGAGTAAATCTCGGCGAGCCGTCCCAGGAAGGATGCGGCCACCTGGTTCGCCGCGTCGGTCTCCTCGCGCACGGTGGCGCGCGAACCGTTGATTTCGGCGGCGATCAGCACAACGACGAAGGCCGCGCTCAAGCCGGCGACGACGAGATTGAGTCGGGTCCGAAGTCTCATTCCGCGATGGTACCAGGGTGGTCCTCGGGCGACGGGCTCATGATAATCATGAGGGATCGTTCATGATGACGCTGATCTCCCGGCATTTGCCTTGGCGCAGCATACGCTGGGCAACGTGCCCCCAGGAGGTCGGCTATGACGTGGGAAACCCCGCAAGCGGTGGAAATGCGGTTCGGCATGGAAATCACGATGTACGTGTCCAATCGCTGAACCGGCGACAGGGCGCCGCCCGCACACACGGGCGGCGCTCATTTTGACGTGAAAATCCGAATTCTCGGTTCCGCAGCCGGAGGCGGATTCCCGCAATGGAATTGCAATTGCCCGAATTGCGCGGATTACCGCAAGGGTGGGTTTCCGGGACGGGCGCGCACCCAATCGTCGATCGCCGTCGGCGCCGGGGATTCTTGGGTGCTCGTCAACGCGTCTCCGGACGTCCGTGCGCAGTTGCAGGCGCACCCCGATTTTCAGCCCGCGCGGCAGCGGCGCGATAGCGCGATCGCCGCGATCATCCTCGTCGACGGCCAGATTGATCATACGACCGGACTTTACATGCTGCGCGAATCGTCGAGTCCGTGGCGCATTTGGTGCACCGACGATGTGTACGCCGACCTGACGCGCGGCAACCCGATCCTCGCGGTGCTCGGCCATTACTGCGCCGTTGACCGGCGCGGCATCGATCTCGACGGCCGCAGCTTCGCGATCGAGGGTGTCCGGGACGTGGGCTGGCGCGCCTTGCCGGTCGCGAGCAAACCCGCACCTTATTCGCCGCACCGCGACGCGCCTTGCGCCGGCGACAACATCGCGCTCGTGATCACGAACGCTCGCTCGGGCGCGAACCTTTTTTATTCACCGGGCCTCGCGCAGATCGACGATCGCATCTGGGCCGCGATGCAAGCGGCGGACTGCGTGCTCGTTGACGGCACGTTCTGGACGGACGACGAAATGATCGCATTGGGCCTGTCGCACAAGCGCGCGCGCGCTATCGGCCATTTGCCGCAGAGCGGCGCCGGTGGAATGCTCGAGTGGCTCGATCGATTGCCAGCGGCCACGCGCAAGATCCTGATTCACATCAACAACACGAACCCCATCCTCAATGAAACTTCGCCGCAGGCGGCGTTGCTTGCGCAGCGCGGCGTGGAAGTCGCGTGGGATGGCATGGAGATCGAACTGTGAGCGGGGCCTGGAGCCGGGCGCAATTCGAGACGAAGCTGCGCGAACAGGGTCGCGCCTATCACATACATCACCCGTTCAACATACTCCTGAATAGCGGACGCGCCAGCCCGGCCCAGATCCGCGGCTGGGTCGCGAACCGCTTCTATTACCAGATCAACATCCCGGTCAAGGACGCCGCGATCTTGAGCAACTGCCCGGATCGCAGCGTCCGCCGCGCCTGGGTCCAGCGCATTCTCGACCATGACGGCTACGGCGACGATGCCGGCGGCATCGAATCGTGGCTGCGCCTCGCCGAGGCGGTCGGGCTTGCGCGCGGCGAAGTCGAGGGCCTCGCCGCTGTGCGGCCAGGCGTGCGCTTCGCGGTCGATGCCTATGTGAATTTCGCGCGCCGCGCGCCCTGGCCGGAGGCGGTCTGTTCGTCGCTGACGGAGTTGTTCGCCCCGGAAATCCACAAGCAGCGGCTCGCCAATTGGCCGGAACATTATCCGTGGATCGATCCCGCCGGCCTCGGGTACTTCCAAAGCCGCGTCAGTCAGGCGCGCCGGGACGTCGAGTGCGGTTTGCGCGTGACGCTCGATCGCTTCGACACGCGCGCTCTGCAGGATCGCGCGCTCGAGATCCTGAAGTTCAAGCTCGATGTCTTGTGGCAAATGAGCGATGCGATGGCGAACCACTACGGGGTGCCTTTATGAGCGCGGCGCCGGCAAGTGCGGACGACCGCCCGGCGATCGCCCGGGGCTTTCGCCTCCAATGGGAACCTGCGCAGAACACGCACGTGCTCCTGTATCCGGAGGGCTTGATCAAGCTCAATGGGAGCGCCGGCGAGATATTGAAGCGCTGCAGCGGAACCGCGACGATCGCCGAGATCACCGCGGATCTCGAACGAGCGTTCGCGACGAGCGGCTTGTCCGGCGACGTGCTTCGATTCATCTCGATGGCGGTGGAGAAGAGATGGATCGTGATTCCCCGATGACCGCACCCGCACCCGCACCCGCACCCGCGGTCGCGCCGAAGCCCGGGCCCCCGCTTTGGCTCTTGTTGGAGCTGACCTACCGGTGCCCGTTGCATTGCGCGTTCTGTTACAACCCGACGGACTTCAGCTCCATCGGCCCGGAATTGGATACCGCCGACTGGATCCGCGTACTGCGCGAGGCGCGCGCGCTCGGCGCGGTCCAGCTCGGTCTCTCGGGCGGCGAGCCGCTGGTGCGCGCGGATCTCACGCAAATCGTCGTCGAGGCGCATACCCTCGGTTTCTACACGAATTTGATCACGTCCGGCGTCGGCCTCGATGAGCCGCGGATCGCCGAATTGAAGGCCGCGGGACTCGATCACATCCAGCTTTCGTTCCAGGACAGCACGCGGCAAATGAATGATTTCCTGAGCAGCACGCGCACCTTCGATCTGAAGTCGAAAGTCGCCGGCTTGATCAAGAAACATGACTATCCGATGGTGCTCAACGTAGTGCTCCACCGCCTCAACATCGACCATGTGGGCGAGATCCTCGCGATGGCGGAGCGCCTGGGCGCCGAATACGTGGAACTCGCGAACACGCAATATTATGGGTGGGCGTTCCACAACCGTGCGCAGTTGATGCCGAGCCGCGCGCAGGTCGAGCGCGCGGAGGAGACGACGCGGCGCTTTCGCGAGACCGTCGGGCAGCGGATGAAAATCTATTTCGTCGTTCCCGACTATTTCGAGGATCGGCCGAAGGCCTGCATGAACGGCATGGGCTCGATTTTCCTGACCATTGCGCCCGACGGGATGGCCCTGCCGTGCCATGCCGCGCGCATGTTGCCGGGCATCGAGTTTCCGAACGTGCGCAACATGGACGTTGGGCGCATCTGGTTCGAATCGTCCGGCTTCAATCTTTATCGAGGCGATGCGTGGATGAAGGAGCCGTGTCGCAGTTGCCCGGAAAAGAAGCGCGACTTCGGCGGCTGCCGCTGCCAGGCGTACCTCGTGACCGGCGATGCCGCAAACGCCGATCCGGTCTGCGCCCTGTCTCCGTATCACGGGCTCGTCACGGGCGCGGCCGCGGCCGGAGCGGCTGTGCCGGCGGCACCTAGTCCCTTGGTATTCCGCACGCCGCGCAATTCATCCACAATATTCGGATGAGCGTTCAATTCCCGATCCAGTCGCGATGAATGCATTGTCGGCCGGTTTCGTCGCGGCGGTCGTTCTGCAAGCGGCGCTGCGCCTGTGGCTCGCGACCCGCCAGATCGGCGCGGTGACCGCGCATCGCGACCGTGTCCCGCCGCCGTTCGACGGCCGCATCGCGCTCGCAGAGCAGCAGCGCGCGGCCGATTACACGGTTGCGCGGACCCGCATCGGACGCTGGACGGCGCTCACCGACGCCTTGCTCGTGCTCTTGCTGACGGTAGGCGGCGGCCTCGCTCGTGCCGGCGCCGCCTTCCAGAAGCTCGCCTGGCCCGAGCCTTGGCGCGGGACCGCGTTCGTGCTCGGCGCATTGCTCGCGCTGCAATTGGCGGGATTGCCGTTCGCCATCTGGCGGACGTTCGCCGTCGAAGCGCGCTTCGGCTTCAACCGCACGACACCGGGCCTGTTCGCGGCGGACTTCGGGAAGCAACTGCTGCTCGCGTTCACGCTCGGGGCGCCGCTCGTCGTTTCGACGCTCGCACTCATTCAGTACGCGGGCCGCTGGTGGTGGTTGTGGGCGTGGGGCGTGCTGGCGGGTGCGATGTTTGCGCTCACCTGGGCCGGACCGCGATACATCGCGCCCTGGTTCAACCGGTTCTCGGCGCTCGACGACGAGCCTCTTAGGAAGCGCGTGACGGCGCTCGCGCAGCGCTGCGGATTTTCCGCCGGAGGCGGGGTTTTCGTCATGGACGGATCGCGCCGCAGCGCGCACGGCAACGCGTATTTCACCGGGATCGGGCGCAACAAGCGCATCGTGCTGTTCGATACGCTGCTCGCGCGTCTGGACCACGCCCAAATCGAGGCGGTCCTCGCGCACGAATTGGGTCACTTCAAACTGCGGCACGTGCGCCGGCGTCTGATCGTCGCGGCGGCGTTGGGGTTAGGCGCACTCGCGCTGCTCGCATGGCTTGCGCGCCAGCCGCCGTTCTACACGGCGCTCGGTGTGGCGGCGCCGTCGCCGGCGATGGCCGTACTATTGTTCATCGTCGCGGCGCCGGTGTTCACCTATTTCACGACGCCGCTGCTGGCCGCCTGGTCGCGGCGCCACGAGAGGGAGGCGGACGGGTTCGCGGCCGAACATGCCGACGCGGGCGCGCTCGCCGACGCGCTCGTGAGGCTCTATCGCGACAACGCCTCGACGTTGACGCCGGATCGCCTGCATTCGGCGTTTTACGATTCGCACCCGCCTGCGCTCGAGCGCATTGCGCGGCTGAAAGCGCTCGCGGCAGCGCCGTAGCGTCGGCGCGGCCCGCCGGCATTCCTCGCGGCGACGCCACTATGGCACAATGGGCGCCTGGCCCATGCGAGATCCCGGTACCCGTCAATTGCGCGACAACGCGGTGCCGCCGCGACAACGCGGCGCGCCCGCCGCCCCGACATGAACGCCACGGACTCCGCGGCCTTCGACCTGTTGATCGTCGGAGGCGGCATCAACGGCGTCGGTATCGCGCGCGATGCGGCCGGGCGCGGCTTGTCCGTCATGCTTGCGGAGCGCGGCGACCTCGCGTGTGCGACCTCGTCGGCGTCTTCCAAGCTGATCCACGGCGGGTTGCGCTATCTGGAGCAATACCAATTCCGCCTGGTGCACGAAAGCCTGGCCGAGCGCGAAGTTCTGCTCGCGGCGGCTCCGCATTTGATTTGGCCGCTGCGTTTCGTACTGCCGCTGCACGTCGGGCTGCGGCCCGCGTGGCTGTTGCGCCTAGGATTGCTCCTCTACGATCACATCGGCGGGCGCAAGCGGCTGCCGGCGACGCGCGCGCTGCGGCGCGAGCGCGATCCGGAGCTCGCGCCGCTGCGCGCTGCGTTCCGCCGCGGTTTCGAGTACCCCGATTGCTCGGCGGACGACGCGCGCCTCGCGGTCGCCAACGCGATCGACGCGCGCTCCCGCGGCGCACGCATCGAGGTCGCAACGGCCGTGACGGCCGCAGTGCGCGAACGGGACTTGTGGCGCGTCGACTTGTCGGCGCAGTCCGGCGCGCGCACCACGGTGCGCGCGCGTGCGCTCGTCAACGCCGCGGGTCCCTGGGTCGAGGACGTGCTGCGCGCGAGCGGCACGCTGCGCCGGCGGTCCGTGCGTCTGGTCAAAGGGAGCCACATCGTCGTGCGGCGGCTCTACGACGGGCCGCAGGCCTACACGCTGCAGCACGCCGACGGCCGCGTGGTATTCATCATGCCTTATGAAGGAGATTTCTCCTTGATAGGCACGACGGACGTGCCGTTCGCCGGCGACCCCGGCGACTTGCATGCCTCACAGGCCGAAGTCGAATATCTGTGCGCGACGGTATCGGACTATCTGCGCGCGCCGGTCGGGCCACTCGATGTGCGCTGGACGTATGCGGGCGTGCGGCCGCTCTACGATGACGGCCGCCAGAGCGCCTCGACGGTGACCCGCGACTACGCCTTTGATCTGGACTCACCCGACGGCGGCGCGCCGATGTTGTCGATCTTCGGCGGCAAGCTCACGACGCACCGCAAACTCGCCGAACACGCATTGTCGGAGTTGTTGCCGGCGCTCGGCGTGCAAGCCGCGCCATGGACGCGCGCCGCGACGCTGCCCGGCGGCGACATTCCGCATGCCGATTACGAACGCTTCAGCCGCGATCAGGCGGCGCGCTACGCCGGCGCGCCGCCGGCGCTGATCCAGAGGCTCTGCAGGGCCTACGGCACCGCAATCGAGAGGATCATGGGCGGCGCTTGCGACACGCGCGCGCTCGGCGCGCAAGTCGCGCCGCTGCTGTACGAGGCGGAACTCCAATACCTGAGGGAGAGGGAGTGGGCGCGCTCGAGCGACGATGTCCTGTGGCGCCGGTCGAAGCTCGGGCTGCGATTCGACGCCGCCGAGGCGGCACGCGTCGCGGCGTGGTTCGGCGAATGACGGCTCCGCTCGAAGTCGCCGGCCTGTCCTGCGCGGCGGCGGCGGCG
>DAIDVO010000076.1 GCA_027456085.1 Steroidobacteraceae bacterium
CGCCAACGTGATTTTCACGTCCTCCTTCTTCACCTCCGGCAGTTCCGCCTTGATCAAGTACTCCTTGTCCGTCTCGCTAATGTTCGCGGTCGGCGTCCATCCGCCGTTCTCCTTGAGCGGCATGCGGCCGTAGAACGGCGAGTACTGGCGAAAGAAATCATCCATTTCCCGCAAAGGTTCCCAGCGAATCAGGCTCATGGCTTACCCTCCTCCTCGGATTGCATCGACACAATATCAGGTCACCCATTCGCGATTGTGGACCGTGGAGCCGCATGTTTTGAATACGGAATTGGTCTAGGAGCAATACGCATAATCCTATGGGCTGATCGAGCGCGCAAAGGCTTAAGCTCGATGCCATGATGCATTGGCCCGTGATCGAGAAGACGGCTGAGGCGTACCGCGTTGCGCCGCATATGCGCGACTACTCTGCGGCGCGTGCGCAGTTCTCCTGGGATGCGGTCGCGCGCGCGCTGCCGCGCATGCCGGATGGCGGTTTCAATATTGCGCATCTCGCCGTCGATCGGCATGCGGACGGGCCGCTGGCGCCGCATTGTGCGCTGCGTTTCCTCGCGCGCGGCGCGGCGCCCCGCGAATATAGCTATCGAGACCTACGCGCGGCGGCCGACCGTTTTGCCCAGACCCTGTCGAAGCTCGGCATCGGCCGCGGCGATCGGGTTGCGACGCTGGCAGGCCGCATCCCCGAACTCTACATTGCCGCGCTCGGCACGCTGAAGGCCGGCGCCGTCTATTTGCCGCTGTTCTCCGCCTTCGGTCCCGAGCCCCTCGAGACGCGGCTCTCGTTGAGCGGCGCGCGGACTTTGGTGACGACCGACGTTCTGTACCGGCGCAAAGTCGAAGCGATCCGCGCACGCCTGCCGGCGCTCGAGCATGTGCTGGTCGTGCGCACGGGAAGCGGCCCGCTGCCCGCGAACACCCATGACTTCGCGGCGCTCGCGGCAGAGGCACCAGCCGGGTTCGCGACCGTTGCCACGCTGCCTTCGGACCTCGCGCTGCTGCATTTCACGAGCGGCACGACCGGCAAGCCCAAGGGCGTCTTGCACAGTCACAGCGCCGTGGTGGTGCACGAAGCCACCGCGCGCTACGCGCTCGACCTGCATGATGCGGACGTTTACTGGTGCACGGCCGATCCCGGCTGGGTCACCGGCGTCTCCTACGGAATCATCGCGCCGTTGGTATGCGGGGTGACGACGATCGTCGACTGCGAGGATTTCGACGTCGAACGCTGGTATGCGATCCTCGCGGAAGAGTCGATTTCCGTCTGGTACACGGCGCCGACCGCGATTCGGATGTTGATGAAGGCGGGTCTCGAAGCTGCGCGCGCGCGGCGCTATCCGGCGCTGCGCTTACTCGCGAGCGTCGGCGAACCCTTGAATCCCGAAGGCGTACTGTGGGGCCTCGAGGCCTTCGGCCTGCCGTTCCACGACAACTGGTGGCAGACCGAGACCGGCGGCATCATGATCGCCAACTACGCCGCGATGGACATCCGCCCGGGCTCGATGGGAAAGCCGGTTCCCGGCATCGACGCCGCAATCGTGGTGCGCGAGGCGAACGGCGGCGTGAAGCCCGTCGACGATCCGGACCAGGTCGGCGAGCTCGCGCTGCGCAGCGGTTGGCCGTCGATGTTCCGCGGCTACTTGAACGAGGATGAGCGCTATCGCCGCTGCTTCGCCGGCGATTGGTATCTGTCGGGCGATCTTGCCAAACGCGACGCCGACGGTTACTTCTGGTTCATCGGCCGTTCGGACGACGTGATCAAGAGCTCCGGACATCTGATCAGTCCGTTCGAGGTCGCGTCGGCGCTTCTATCGCATGCGGCGGTCGCACAGGCGGGCGTCATCGGCGTGCCGGACCCGATCATGGGAGAAGCCGTGAAGGCGTTCGTGGAGCTGAAGCCCGGGAATGCGGCGGACGCCGCACTCAACAAGCAACTGATGGGGCACGCACGCAAGCTCCTCGGCACCGCGGTCGCCCCGCGCGAAATCGCATTCATCGAGAGTCTGCCGCGCACACGCAGCGGCAAGATCATGCGGCGGCTTCTCAAGGCGCGCGAACTTGGAACCGCGGAAGGCGACCTGTCGACGCTCGAGGGCGCCGAGTGAGCGCCGCACCGGCCGAAATCGGCCGAGAGCGCGTATTGGAGCGCCTCAAGGCGATGCTGCGCATCCGCCGGTTCGAAGATCGCTGCGCCGAGCTCTACGGCAAGGGATTCATCCGCGGCTACCTTCATCTGTACAACGGCGAAGAAGCGGTCGGGGTCGGCGTCATGCAGGCGCTCGAACCGGACGACGCCGTGGTATCGACCTACCGCGAGCACGGCCATGCGCTCGCCCGCGGCGTGCCGATGAATGCGCTGATGGCGGAACTGTTCGGCAAGCTCGCCGGCTGCAGCCGCGGGCGCGGCGGATCGATGCACATCTTCGACGTGTCGAGGCGCTTCTACGGCGGCAATGCGATCGTCGGCGTCGGCATTCCGCTTGCGGTCGGCCTTGCGCTCGCGCAGAAATTGCGCGGCACGCGCTCGCTGGCGGCCTGCTTTTTCGGCGAAGGCGCCGTCGCCGAGGGCGAATTCAACGAATCCCTTAACCTTGCCGCGCTGTGGAAGCTGCCGGTCCTGTTCATGTGCGAGAACAACCTGTACGCGATGGGCACCGCACTCGATCGCTCCGAATCGCAGACCGACATCCATCTCAAGGCGGCGGGCTACCGCATCCCGTCGTTCGCGGTCGACGGCATGGACGTACTCGCCGTCGAAGATGCCGCGCGCGGCGCGGCGGCCCGCATTCGGGCGGGCGGCGGCCCGGAATTCCTCGAACTGAAGACCTATCGCTTTCGCGCGCACTCGATGTTCGATTCCCAGCTGTACCGCACCAAGGAAGAGGTGGAGAGCTGGCGGCGGCGCGGCCCGCTGATCGGCTTCACGCAAAAATTCAAGGAGCGCGGCTTGATGAGCGAGGACGATTATCTGCGCCTCGAGCGCGAGGCGGACCAGGAAGTCGACGCGGCGGTCGCATTCGCGCAAGCCGCCGACTGGGAGCCCGTTGATCAATTGATGCGCTTCGTCTACGCGGAGCGCGGCGCCGCATGAGCGCCTCCGCCCTGCAGCCGGCCGCGACGACTTACCGTGACGCGATCCGCGAGGCCTTGCGCGACGCGTTGCGCGCCGATCCGCGCGTGTTCCTGATGGGCGAGGATGTCGGCCGCTACGGCGGCAGCTATGCCGTCAGCAAGGGGCTGCTCGAGGAATTCGGCGAGGAGCGCATCCGCGATACGCCGCTGTCGGAATCCGCGTTCGTCGGCGCGGGCATAGGCGCCGCGATCGGCGGACTGCGGCCGATCGTCGAGATCATGACCTGCAACTTCAGCCTCCTCGCGCTCGACCAGATCGTGAACAACGCGGCGACGCTGTGCCACATGTCGGGCGGCCAGTGTCCCGTGCCGGTCGTGATACGCATGGCGACCGGCGCGGGCCGCCAGCTCGCCGCGCAGCATTCGCACAGCTTCGAGGGCTGGTATGCGCATATTCCCGGCATCCGCATCGTCGCGCCGGCGACGCTCGAGGATGCGCGCGGCATGCTCGCCGCCGCGCTGCGCTGCCCGGATCCTGTGCTGATCTTCGAGCACGTCGCGCTCTACAACATGGAAGGCGCATTGTCGGACGAGTGGCCGCAGGCGGACATCGAGCGCGCAAAGTTGCGGCGCGCCGGACGCGACGTCGCGCTCCTAACCTATGGCGCGAGTCTATATAAGTGTCTCGCCGCGGCGGCAAGCCTCGCGCCGCTCGGCATCGAGGCCGAAGTCCTGGACTTGCGCAGCTTGAGACCCCTCGACGATGCGGCGATTTTCGCGTCGGTGCGCAAGACCCGCCGCGCCGTGATCGTCGACGAAGGCTGGCGCAGCGGCAGTCTGTCGGCGGAAATATCCGCGCGCATCATGGAACAGTGCTTCTACGATCTGGATGCGCCCGTCGGGCGCGTCTGCACCGCCGAGGCGCCGATCCCCTACCCGAAGCATCTCGAGGACGCCGCCTTGCCCCAGGCCGAGACCGTCGCCTCCGCGGTGCGCGCGATGTTCGGGAAATGAGCGTCGAATTTCGCCTGCCGTCGTTGGGCGCCGACATGGAATACGCGACCCTCGTCGAATGGAAGGCCGCACCCGGCGACGTGATCAAGCGCGGCGACGTCATCGCCGTCGTCGAGACCGACAAGGGCGCGATAGACCTCGAGATTTTCGAATCCGGCAAAATCGAGAAACTCCTCGTATCGCCCGGCGTGCGCATGCGGGTCGGCGATGCGCTCGCGCTGCTCGAGGGCGAGCCTGGCCGGCTGAAAATCTCGCCGGCGGCGCGGGCGCGCGCCGCGGCCCTGCATCTCGTGCCGGATGCGGTCGCCGGCAGCGGCCCCGGCGGCGCGATCACCCTCGACGAAATCGAGCGGGCCGGGCGCGTCACGGCGCCGAGCGCGCCGAGCGCGCCGGTTGCGCCGGCTGCGCCGGCCGCGCCTCCGCTCCGGGACCTGCGCTCCGTGATCGCCTCTGCGATGGCGCGTTCCAAGCGAGAGATCCCGCATTACTATCTGTCGGCCGCGGTGGACTACGCCGCGGCGCGCGCATGGTTGGATGCGCACAACGCGAACGTGGACGTAACCCTACGCATGCTGCCGGTGGTGCCGCTGTTGCGCGCGGTGATCGTCGCCGCCGCGGACGTCGGCGGCTTCAACGGTCATTACGAGGACGGCGAATTCAAGCCGGGCACCGCGGTTCATCTCGGCGTCGCCATTGCGCTGCGCGGCGGCGGACTCGTTGCTCCTGCGATCGTCGATGCGCAGGCGAAATCCCCGGCCACCCTGATGCAAGCGCTCGGCGATCTCGTCAATCGCGCGCGCAGCGGCCGCCTGCGCAGTTCCGAGCTGGCGGCCGGCACGCTCACGGTCACGAGCCTCGGCGACCAGGCGGTCGACAGCGTGACGCCGATCATCTATCCCCCGCAGGTCGCGATCATCGGCGCCGGGGCGGTCGGCGAGCGTCCCTGGGTCGTCGACGGACGCATCGAGGCGCGCCCGATCCTCACCTTGTCGCTCGCCGCCGATCATCGCGTCACCGACGGGCGCGCCGGCGCGCGCTTCCTCGGGCGCGTGCGCGATCTTCTACAGACACCGGAGAAGCTATGAACACGCCGGATGTGCGGCCGCGCCTGTTGAAACTCCTCACCGACATCGCCGCCGACGTGGATCCTGCGAGCGTCGCCGCGGAAGCGGAATTCAGCGACCAGTTCGATTTCGACTCGATGGATCAGCTGAATTTCGCGATCGCCGTGCACCGCGAGTTCGGCGTCGAGATTCCGGAGCGGGATTATCGGGAGCTGCGCAGTCTCGCGGGCGCCGAGCGCTATTTGCGGCGCGCGGCGCCGCAGACGCCTTGAGCGGGCGGCGCTTGCGCAAGATCGTACAAACTCGTGGCTTCCGCGTTCATGACTTCGATGTCGTCGGCGTTGCGCATCTGCCAGCGCGAGCGCATGACGCCGAGCGCCGGCTTGGCGCGCGCTCGGCGCGCCTCCACCACGGTCGTGCGCAGGCGCAGCGCATCCCCCGCCCGCACCGGATGAGTCCATTGAATGCGGTGCACGCCCGGAGATACGAAGCACTCGGAATCCTTCAGGACCGAGTCGACCATCAGCCGCATCGCGATCGAACACGTATGCCACCCGCTCGCGATCAATCCGCCGAAGCGGCCGCGCGCCGCCCTTTCGGCGTCCGTATGAATCCATTGCGGGTCGTAAGCCTGCGCGAATTGCAGCAACTCGGCCATCGTCACGAGATAGGGACCCGCTTCGATGACTTGCCCGGCGGAAAGCTCGGCGAATTTCATCATCTCCCCTTGAGGTAGCGATCGCGTTTGTCCAAACGTCGCAGCATAACGGCTGGCGCGGCCCGCTCCAACTCCCGCCGGCCGCAATGGCACGCCTTTGCAGCGCACGCCGCCGGGCCGCGACCTCAGAATGTGAACTGACGCATGGCAAGCGCCAGGGCCCTCACTATGCTGCCGGAACGGGGATCTCAGTCTCCAGCAAGGAGCGTGCGTCAGTGGTCAGTTCAGCCTCGTCCGCGAGCAGAGCGCCGGAAACGGAGGGCGCCGCGCCGGTCTTTAGCGCTCCCGGCGCACAGCCCAGCGCCGACATCACGGTGCTCACGGTCGCGGACGATTTTCTGCTCGAGCTCGCGCAGGCGCTCGGCGGCATAGCCGCCGTGCGGCCCGTCGATTCCATCGACGCCGCGCTCGAAGGCCTTGCCGACAGACGGCGCGCGCAAGTGCTCGTCGTCGATGCGCAGGAGCCTGCCGAGGCGCGCACAGCGGTCAAAACCGCGCTGCTGCGCGCGCCGCACTGCGTCGTGCTGGTATTCGCCGCGGAGGCGGCG
>DAIDVO010000077.1 GCA_027456085.1 Steroidobacteraceae bacterium
GCCCATATGGCGACGTACTGCTTGCCGTCCACCTGATACGTCGTCGGCACGCCGATGATTCCAGAACTCAGTTGCGGGCTCGTCCACAAGACCTTGCCGGTCTTGGCGTCGAACGCGATGAAATGCCCGTCCGTGCTCCCGCTGAACATCAGGCCGCCCGCGGTCGCGAGCGTCGCTCCCGCCCAGGGAAGATGCGTCGTGTGCTGCCAAACTTGCTTGCCGGTGTTCAAATCGACGGCCTGCACCGACCCCCAATCGCTCGTCGTCGGATCATGTTTGACCTCGAAAGTCTCATCGAGGAACGCAAGCCCCGCCTTGTAGGCGACCGGCGCCGCACCCTTGATGTCCATGCAGGCATGCTGCGTCGGGATATAAGCCATCCGGGTCTGCGGGTCGATCGAAATCGGCCACCAGTTCTTGCCGCCGAGGAAGCTCGGGCAGGTGAACACCTGCTTGTCGACGGTCGGCCGCATCGCGCGGTCGCTCTCGGCGACACCGTTCTTCATCCCGACGATCGACGTCACGTGCACGAATGGCTCCGCGTAGATCAATTTGCCGTCGGTCCGATCGATCGCGTAGAACCACCCATTGCGATCGGCATGGACGAGCGCCCGATACTCCTTGCCCTGGTGGTTGAGGTTCGTCATCACGGTCTCGTTGGCGCCGTCGTAATCCCAGGTGTCGTTCGGCGTCCACTGGTAATACCACTTGGTTTTACCGGTATTCGGATTCAGCGCGAGCACCGAGTCGGTGTACAAGTTCGCGCCCGGCCGCAGGGTCGCGAGCCATGGCCCCGGGTTGCCGACGCCCCAGAACAGCGTGTTGGTCGCATGGTCGTAGGTGCCGGTGATCCACGGATTGCCGCCGCCGGTCTTGTATGCGCCTTTCGGCCAGGTGTTGCCGCCGGGTGTTCCGGGCGCTGCGGTCGTGTAGGTCTTCCATAGGACCTTGCCGGTCATCGCGTTCATCGCGACGATGAAGCCGCGCGCGCCGTATTAGCCGCCGCCATCGCCGATGATGACCCTGCCATTGACGACGAGAGGCGCTCCGGAGATGAAGTAGCCGACACCCGGCGGTGCGAGCGCGGTGTCCCACTTGACCTTGCCGGTGCGCGCATCGAGCGCAACGATGTGATTGCCGAGCGTGCCCATGTACACGAGATCGCCGTAGAGCGCTACGCCGCGGTTAACCACGTCGCAGCAGACTGTCTTGAGGGCCTTCTTGTCGATCGGATAGTCGTACTTCCACAGCACCTTGCCGGTCGTCGCATCCAGCGCGATGAGGTGATCCATCGGCGTCGTGACGAACATATAGCTGCCGTTGACGACCGGCGCCGCCTCATGGCCCTGCTGCAGCTCGCTGCGCATGTCGAATGCGATCTTGAGGCCGCCAACGTTGGCGCCGTTGATTTGATCGAACGGCGCATATCCGGTGCTCTCGTAATTGCGTCGGTACATCAGCCAGCCGTCGTCCTTTTGCGCGTTCAGCAGGCGCGACGTCGTAACCGTCCGATAGTCGGGCATCGCAGCATGAGTCGAGAACGGCGACAACGCCGCCGCGGCGACGAGGCCGCCTCCCAGCAAGCGCGCCGCAGTCTTTAGGGCATTCCCCCTGGTATTCATGTAAAGCTCCTTGTCATTAGGCCGGAAACCTTTGCGACCGCATCGGCAGTCAGGTCAGAAAAAGCCGAGCGCCTTCGTGCTGTAGCTCACCAGCACGTTCTTCGTCTGCTGGTAGTGATCGAGCATCATCTTGTGCGTCTCGCGCCCGATTCCGGACTTCTTGTAGCCGCCGAACGCCGCATGCGCCGGATACGCGTGATAGCAATTGGTCCACACGCGCCCCGCCTTGATCCCGCGCCCAAACCGGTACGCAAGATTCAAATCCCGCGTCCACACCCCGGAGCCCAGCCCGTACAGCGTGTCGTTCGCTATCTCCAGCGCCTGTTCGGGCGTGTCGAACGAGGTCACCGAGACCACCGGCCCGAATATCTCCTCCTGAAACACCCGCATTTTGTTGTGCCCCTGAAACACCGTCGGTTTGATGTAGTAACCGCCCGCGTTCTCCCCCGCGAGCTTGTTCGCCGCGCCCCCGGTCAGCACCCGCGCCCCCTCCTTCTTGCCGATGTCGATGTAGGAGAGAATCTTCTCGTACTGATCGTTCGAGGCCTGCGCCCCGATCTGCGTCGACATCTCGAACGGATCGCCCTGGCGGATCTTTTCGACCCGCTTGACCGCACGCTCCATGAACCGGTCGTAGATCGACTTTTGCACGAGCGCGCGCGAGGGGCAGGTGCACACCTCGCCCTGGTTCAGCGCGAACATGGCAAAGCCCTCGAGCGCCTTGTCGACGAACTCGTCCTCCTCGCGCATCACGTCCTCGAAAAAGATGTTCGGCGACTTGCCGCCGAGTTCGAGCGTGACCGGTATGATGTTCTCCGAGGCGTACTGCATGATCAGACGCCCGGTCGTCGTCTCGCCCGTGAAGGCGATCTTCGCAATCCGCGGGCTGCTCGCGAGCGGCTTGCCCGCCTCCAGCCCAAATCCGTTGACGATGTTCAGCACCCCGGGCGGCAACAGATCCTGCACCAGGTCGGCAAACACCAAAATCGACATCGGCGTCTGCTCGGCGGGCTTCAGCACCACCGCGTTGCCCGCCGCCAGCGCCGGCGCGAGCTTCCACGCCGCCATCAAGATCGGAAAATTCCACGGGATTATCTGTCCCACGACTCCGAGCGGCTCGTGATAGTGGTAGGCCACCGTGTCATCGTCGAGCTCCCCGAGCGAGCCTTCCTGAGCGCGCACACAGCTCGCAAAATAGCGGAAATGATCCACCGCGAGCGGCAGATCCGCGAGGTTCGTCTCCCGGATCGGCTTGCCGTTGTCGTACGTCTCGACCGCCGCGAGAAACGGCAGGTACTGCTCCATCCGGTCCGCTATGAGGTTCAGCGCACGCGCGCGCTCCGCTACCGCAGTGCGCCCCCACCCGGGCGCCGCCGCGTGCGCCGCCTCGATCGCCTTCTCCACATCCTCGGCCTGCGAACGCGCGACCTCGCAGATCACCGCCCCGGTCGTCGGCGATATGTTGTCGAAATACCCCGCCTGCGCCGGCGCCACCCATTTGCCGCCTATGAAATTCTCATACCGCCCACGCAGCGCTATCTTGCGTTCGAGCGTCCTTAAATGCGCCGCAAAAGAGGCGCTCTCACGCATCCCTTCCGCGCTCCCCATCGGCCGTGCTTGGGCGGAACTCATAGCCTCCCCTCCTCGTTGATTTGCTGTCCTGCTCACGGGCCGCGCTAGCCGCAACCCCCCCTTTACCAAACGTAAGCAAGTGCCATGCCATGCGGTTGCGGTAACGGAAATGCGCGGGTTTCGGCCTCGCTTGCAGGTCGTGCCGATGATGGATCAGAGGTATCGATTCGCGGGATGTCACCCGCTGGGGCATGTCATTTTCGGGACGGATCGCGGCTGCCGGTTTGACACAGTTGGGTGATTACCGATCCGGTGGTTGACGCCGCTTGCGCTCCACCGCAGAGTGGCGACAGGCCCCGTCAGGGCCGCTGCTCGATGACAGGGGAACCGCAACGTGATCTTCCGGCAGCTGTTCGATGCAACCTCCTCCACCTATACCTATGTGCTCGGCGACCCCGCCTCGGGCGACGCGGTGATCGTCGACCCCGTGCTCGAGCATTGGCAGCGCGATGCGGCGCTTCTGCGCGAACTCGGTCTGGCGCCGACTACGACCTTGGAGACCCATGTTCACGCCGACCACGTCACCGGTTCATGGTGGCTCAAGCAAGAATTCGGCTGCGATATTGCGCTCGCGGCCGCGACCGGCGCGGTCGGCGCGGACCGGTTTCTGCGGCACGACGACCGCGTGTCGTTCGGACGCAGACAGCTGCTGGTACGCGCAACTCCCGGGCATACGCGCGGCTGCCTGACGTTGGTTCTCGACGACGCGAGCCTCGCGCTCACCGGCGACTGCCTTCTCATTCGCGGCACGGGCCGCACGGACTTCCAGCAAGGCGATGCACACGCCATGTTCCGCTCGATCCGCGATCACATCATGACGCTGCCCGGAGAGTGCCTGCTCTATCCGGCGCATGACTATCGCGGCCTCAGCGTGAGCAGCGTATCCGAGGAGTGCCGCTTCAATCCACGCATCGCGGACGGCGTTGGCGAGGAAGATTTTGTAGGGCAAATGAGGAATCTGAACCTACCGCACCCGAAACTTCTCGATGTTGCCGTAGCGTCGAACCTGCGTGTCGGCGCGCCCGATGGGACCGTCGAGCGGCGCGGACGACCGGACTGGGCGCCCTTGCGGTTCACGGTGGCGGGAATATGGGAAATCGATCCCGCCGACCTTGCGGACCTGCGGCGGGCGGTACAGGTCGTGGACGTGCGGGCGGCGGAGGAGTTTGTGGGGCCCCTCGGGCATATCAGAAACGCAAAACTCCTTCCGCTCGATCAACTTGCGCTGCGCATCGGCGAGTTGTCCCGCGATGTGCCCATCGTGACGGTATGCCGCAGCGGTGCGCGCTCGGCTCAGGCCGCGGTGCTATTTTACAAGGCCGGGCTTGTTCAGGTCGCGAACCTGTCCGGCGGCATGCTGCGATGGACGGCAGAGCATCATCCGGTCGAGTAGCGGGATTGGCCTTGATGGCGCCCGCAGCGAACGCCGTCGAACGGCATACAATCAGCGAATGCTCAGCGGCAGTATGCTCAGCGGCAGTATAAAGAGCCATGCCAAACAAAACGTCGTTCCATATGTCTGCGGAAGAGTTCCGCCGTCAAGGCCACGCGGTGATCGACTGGATCGCCGATTATTTCGCGCGGATCGAGAGCTTTCCCGTACTGTCCAGGGTCCGACCGGGCGAAATCCGTTCGCAACTCCCGCAGAGCGCGCCGCGCGCGGGCGAAGCATTCGAGCAGATCCTCGGCGACATCGAGCGCGTCATCCTTCCCGGAATCACGCATTGGCAGTCGCCGAACTTCTACGCGTACTTTCCGGCCAACGCGTCCGGGCCGGCGATCCTCGGCGATCTGCTTTCCTCGGGGCTGGGCGTGCAGGGAATGCTCTGGTCGACGAGCCCTGCCTGCACGGAACTGGAGACGCAGGTCCTCGACTGGCTCGTGCCGATGCTCGGCCTGCCGGAGCACTTTTTGTCTTCGAGCACCGGCGGCGGCGTGATTCAAGACTCGGCGTCGAGTGCCGCCCTTTGCGCCCTGTTGGCCGGACGGGAAAGAGCGACCCAGTTCCACAGCAACCGACACGGCTGCGACGGCAAGTTGGTCGCCTACTGCTCGACGCAGACGCATTCCTCCGTGGAGAAAGCCGCAAAGGTCGCCGGGATCGGCGCCCTGAATCTTCGCCAGATCGAAGTGGACGCGAATTTCGCGATGCGTCCGGAGGCGCTCGAACGGCAGATCGCCGTCGACCGCAAAGCGGGCATGATTCCCTGCTTCGTCTGCGCGACGGTCGGCACGACCTCGTCGAACGCGATCGACCCGGTGCGCGAAATCGCCCGAATCTGCCGCGAGCAGGATCTGTGGTTGCACGTGGACGCGGCGATGTGCGGAACCGCCGCGCTCTGCCCGGAATTCCGTTTCCTGCACGACGGCGTGGAGTCCGCGGACAGCTACTGCTTCAACCCGCACAAGTGGATGTTCACCAATTTCGACTGCGATTGCTTCTACGTCGCCGACCGCAAGCACCTGATCCGGACCCTGTCGGTACTGCCCGAATACCTGCGCAACCAGGCCACCCTGTCGGGTGCGGTGATCGACTACCGCGACTGGCAAATACCTCTGGGGCGGCGCTTTCGCTCGCTGAAGCTTTGGTTCGTGATCCGGCACTACGGAATCGAGGGGCTGCAGCATCACCTGCGCGAGCATGTCCGGCTCGCGCAGGAGTTCGCCGGATGGGTGCGCAACGACGCCCGCTTCGAGTTGGCGGCTCCTGCGCCGCTTAACCTCGTGTGCTTCCGCCTGCGGCACGGGGATGGCGCGAACCAGAAGCTCATGGAGGCGCTCAATTCGAGCGGCGACCTATACCTGACCCATACCAAGCTTGACGGCAAGCTGACGCTGCGCATGTGTATCGGACAAACAAACACGGAGGCGCGTCACGTGCAGGAAGCGTGGCGGCGAGTGCTCGAGGAGACGGCGCGATTGACGGCTTAGCCGCTCACGGCCCGTTTATGCGCGCAGGTACCGCCCGGGTTCCCTGCCGGTGGACCGGCGTTTCGGTTAGAGTCGAGCCGCTTTGCGGTTATTCTGGCCGAATCCCCCGTTCACACCTGGAGGGTACTCGATGCGCGCTTATCAAATCGTCGCCGGCAGCAACTCGTTGGACGGCCTGCGCCGGGTCGAGGTCACCGACCCCGTGCCCACGGCCACGCAAATCCTCGTGCGCATGCGCGCCGCTTCGCTGAACTACCGTGACCTGATGATCGCGCGCGGCCATTATTCGGGCGGGCCGGTCGGCGCAAACACGACCGCGCTGTCCGATGGCGCAGGCGAGGTCGTCTCGGTCGGCGCGGCCGTGACGCGCTTTCGCGTCGGCGACCGCGTCGCCGGCACGTTCTTCCGCAATTGGGCCGACGGCCAGCCGCCTGCAAGGCCCCTGGTTGCTCTCGGGGCGCCGCCCGCCGACGGCGTGCTCGCCGAATACGCCGCGTTCGACGAGGAGGACGCCGTCGCACTGCCGGCGCATTTGTCGTTCGAGGGGGCGGCGACGCTGCCTTGCGCCGCGGTAACCGCTTGGCATGGCCTGGTCGAGAACGGCCGCGTCACGCCCGGTGAATCGGTGCTGCTGATCGGCACCGGTGGCGTGTCGATGTTCGCGCTGCAATTCGCGCGGCTCGCCGGCGCACGCGCGCTGATCATCTCCTCGAGCGACGAGAAGCTCGCGCGGGCTCGCGCGCAAGGCGCGGACGGCTGCATCAACTACAAGGCGACGCCGGAGTGGGAACACGAGGTGTTGCGCCTGACGCAAGGCCGCGGCGTCGACCACGTGATCGAAGTCGGCGGCGCCGGTACGCTCGGCCGCTCGATGGCCTCGGTCGCCGTTGGCGGGCGCATCGCGTTGATCGGCGTGCTCACCGGCTTCGCGAACCTCGTGAGTCCGTACCCGCTGCTCGGCAAACAGGCGAGCGTGAAGGGCGTGTTCGTAGGTTCCCGCGGCCACTTCGAGCGCATGAACGCGGCGCTCGGCGCGGCCCAGCTCGAACCGGTGATCGACCGCGTATTCGGCTTCGATGAAACCGTGGCCGCCTATCGTCACCTCGAGAGCGGCGCGCATTACGGCAAAGTGGTGATTCGGATTTGAGCGGCCCGGCGTCGCCGCAAATCACGGTGCGGGAAGCCGTCTTTGCGCTGCTGCGCGAATGCGGCTTGACGACGGTGTTCGGCAACCCGGGATCGACCGAGCTGCCGATGTTCCGTGACTTTCCGGCGGACTTTCGCTACGTGCTCGGACTTCAGGAATCCGTCGTCGTCGCGACGGCGGACGGCTACGCGCAGGCGCGCGGCGAGGCGGCAATCGTCAATTTGCACTCCGCAACCGGCGTCGGGCATGCGCTCGGCAGCATTTTCACGGCCTTCAAGAACCAAACGCCGCTCGTGATCACGGCCGGCCAGCAAGCCCGTTCGATCATGCCGCTCGAACCGTTCCTGTACTCCGAACAAGCGGCGCAATTGCCAAAGCCGTACGTCAAGTGGAGCTGCGAACCGGCCCGCGCCGCGGACGTTCCCGCGGCGATCGCGCGCGCATACTACGTGGCGATGCAGCCGCCGCGTGGTCCCGCGTTCGTATCGATACCGGTCGACGACTGGGACCGGCCCGGCATCGCCGTCGCGATGCGCGAGGTCAGCCGCCGTGTCGCCGGCGACCCGCGGCTCCTCGAGCACGCCGCCGCCGCGCTGGCGCGCGCGCGCCGGCCAGTCATCGTCGTCGGCGCATCGGTCGCGCGTGACGACGCCTGGGACGAGGCGGTCGCACTGGCGGAGCGGCATGACGCGGCCGTTTGGGTCGCACCGATGTCCTCGCGCAACAGCTTTCCCCAAAGTCATCGATTGTTCGCCGGCTTCCTGCCGGCCGATCGCGGTGCGATCGTCGATCGACTGGATGGGGCGGATTTGATCCTGGTGCTGGGCGCACCGGCATTCACGGTTCACGTCGAAAACCCCGGCCCGATGATCCCGGTGGGCGCCCGCTTGATCCAACTGACCGACGATCCCGGCGCCGCGGCTTGGTGCCCGGTCGGCACGTCGATTTTGACGAGCCTCAAACCGGGCATCGCCGCGCTGCTCGCCCACGGCGCCGCGCATTCGCGAACCTTGGAGCGCGTCGCGCCTCGCATTCCGCCGCGCGCCGCGCCGGTCGCGGCCGGAAAGCTCACCGACCGCTATCTGCTTCAGCGCATTGCCGCGCTGCGCCCGGCGCGCAGCATCATCGTCGAGGAAGCCCCGACCAGCCGCGGCCCGATGCACGAGCACCTGCCGATCAACGAGCCCGGCACGTTTTTCACCTGCGCGAGCGGCGGCCTTGGCCACGGCTTGCCGGCGGCGGTCGGCGTCGCACTCGCGCGGCCTGCCGACAAGGTCATCGGGCTGCTCGGCGACGGCTCCGCGATGTATTCGATCCAGGGCCTTTGGTCGGCGGCCGAACTCAAGCTTGCGGTCGCGTTCATCATCGTCAATAACGCGAGCTATCGTGCGCTCGAGGATTTCGGCCGCCACTTCGGCATCGCGGCGCTGCCGGGCATGCGGCTGCCGCACCTCGATTTCTGCGCGCTTGCGCAAGGCCAGGGCGTGGCCGCAATCCGCGTCGATTGCTGCGAGGATCTAGACGCCGCGCTCACGCGGATTTTTGCGGCGGATGTGCCGATGCTGCTCGAGGTCCGCATCGCCGTGTGATGCCGCCGAATCCGGCGCCGGGGCCGCGATCAGATGAACGAGCGCACCGGGGACGAGCCGTCCCAACCGATACTCTCGCGATAGAAGCGGCTGAACACCGGCTCGAACATGCCGCCGATCTCGATGAATTCGACGTAACCGGGCAGCGTCGCGGTGGTATCCATGTAGGCGACGCGCCCGCCGCTCGGCACGCCGGCGAGGAACGCAAGCTCGTGTCCGGCCGCACGGTATTGCCGAACGTCGCGATCGAAGTTCGAGGTCGCCCGGCCCCAGTGGTGAAATCCATAGCCGCGGCGTTCGATCCATTCGCGGTACACGGACGGCTCGTCGTTGTTGGGCTGGATGAGCTCGATGTTCATGTGGCCCGCGAAACTCATCGCGAGCGCAACGTCGGCCTTCGAATCGGCGCCGCGGTATTTCGGATCATTTCCCGTGAAATGATCGAGCAGGAACCACGGGCCGACCTTGAGTTTCTCGACCCAATGGTTCATCGCCGCGCGAATGTCGCTGACGACGTAAGCCATCTGAATGATGCCGTCATCCGGTTGACCGAATCCTACGAGTCCCATCGCCTTCTCCCGTTGAGTCGTTTAGTCGGCGACGCCGAGCGTCCAGCCGCCGTCGATCGATATTTGTTGCCCGGTCACGTATGCGGAGGCCGGCGATGCGAGGAACAGAGCCAGGCCCTTGATGTCGTCGGCAAAGCCGACCCGATGCATCGGTATCGCCTTGCTCATCGCTTCCTGGACCGCGGGCTGCTTCGCGTGTCCGCCGCCGATGTTGGTCGCGAAGAATCCCGGCGCAATCGCGTTGACCGTGATCTGGTAGGCGGCGAGTTCGTGCGCGACCTGGCGCATCAAATGCGCGGCGCCCGCCTTCGCGCTCATGTAGGCGGCGCCGATCGCCGGCTCGCATTGGTAGGCCGCGACCGAGGTCGTGACGATCATCCGCCCCGACCGCTGTGGGCGCATCAGTCTCGCGCCTGCGCGCAAGGTCGCGAAGATGCCGTTCAAATTGATGTCGATCACGCGGTTCCAACGCTCGTCGGTGTAGCGCTCCAACGCGCCTTCGGGATTGCGCGGGCGCTGCGCTCCGGCCCAGCTGCCGACGAAGCCGGGGCCGGAATCGATCCCCGCGTTCGCGAATACGACGTCCAGCCGACCGTGCGCCGCAACGGCCGCGTCGAACGCGCGCTCGATCGCCGCGTGATCGCGCACGTCGACGACTTCGCCGCGCAGCGCGAGACCTTGCGCCTGAAGCCGCTTCGTCTCCGCATCGACGCGCGCGCCATCGACGTCCAATATCGTCACGCGCGCCCCATTTTCGGCGAGCGCCTCCGCATACCCCAGCCCTAAGCCGCTCGCACCGCCGGTGACGATCACGCCGTAGCCGGCGACGCTGAATAGTTCGGAAATTTTCAAGCTCTTGCTCCGGGATCAGTGCTTTGCGGTCGGCGTGCCGACATCGACGAGGATCTTCAATCCTTCCTGTCGCTTGAGGCGCTCGAGACCGCGCTCCACGAGCGCCTCGAATGGGATCGTCTCGACCCAGCCGTCTTGCGGATAGCTGCCGAGCGCCATCTCGGCGATGACGCTCGGAAAAGCGTGCGCCGACATCGCAACGCCGGTGACGTATACCTCCGGCATCAGCATCTCGAACGGCGGAATCACGATCGGTACGTGATGAATCGCGACGACCACGGCCGTTCCGTCCACACGCGTCCCGTGCAGGGCCGCACGAAACGCCGACGGCGCGCCGGCCGCGTCGACCGAGGCATGCGCACCGCGCCCACCCGTCAAGTCGCGCACCGCGGCAACCGGATCGCAATCGGTCGGGTCGAGCGTCCAGCGCGCACCCAGACGCTCGACGACGGAGCGCCGCAGCGGCGACGGGTCGATGACGATGACGTTCACCCCGCGCCGCTTCAAGGTCAGACAAACGCCGATGCCGATCGGGCCGGCGCCGTGAATCGCGACCGTCTGACCCGCTTCGAGCCCGCATCGATTCGCGGTGTTGAACGCAACGGCTAGCGGCTCGATCAGCGCGCCCTGCTGCGCGGTCATGCCGGGCGGCAGGCGATGTGCCATGTCGCGGCGTACGACGGTATATTCCGCCAAACCGCCCTGGCGGTTGTAGCCGTGCAGCGCGACTTGCGGGCAGTGTGGGTACTGGCCGTCCTTGCACCAGACGCAATGGCCGCAGGACTCGAGCGGGTCTACGGCGACCAGACAGCCGAGCGGCATATCCTCGACGCCTTCGCCCACGGCGACGACTTCACCGCAGAGCTCATGACCCAGGATCACGGGATTCTTGACCCCGGTCAGGGGGTGCGGCGTCGTGCGGGTCGTGACCGGCCCATCGTAATATTCATGCAGATCGCTGCCGCAAATGCCGTTGTACAGCACGCGCAGCTTGACGTCGCCGGGACCCGCCTCGGGTTCCGGCACCGATTCCAGCCGCAAATCGCGCGGACCGTGGTAAACCGCAGCTCGCATGCACACTCCGCCTACGTTGCCGCCTATGGGAACCCGCCGCCCCAAACTGCACTCAACCGAGCATGCAGCCTAACTCAACCCGCAGAGAATATTCGAGAAATAGGCGGTTGCGAAGCGGCGCTTCGCCTGTGAGAATCCGCGGCGTATTCCATTGCATCGGGGCGATCGTCAATGGCTAATTACATTTTCGTGCACGGCGCCTGGCACGGCGGCTGGTGCTGGCATCGCGTCGTCGCCGGCCTCGAGCGCGCGTCGCATCGAACCGCCGCGCCGGACTTGGCCTCGCTCGGACGCGACCGGCCGGCGGCCCGCGCCGTGACGCTCGCGCTGTGGGCGGATCAAATCGCGGCGCTCGTGGCGGAGCAGCCGGAACCGGTGATTCTCGTCGGCCACAGCCGCGGCGGGATCGTGCTGTCGGAAGTCGCCGAACGAGTGCCGGAGAAGCTGCGCTCGCTCGTCTACGTGACCGCATATCTGCTCGAGGACGGGCACTCGGTGCGCGCACAGGCCGCGCTCGACCCCGAGTCGCTCGTCGGTCCCGCGATGGTCATCGCCGATGACCACCAAACGGCAACCGTGCGCGAGGCCGCGGTGCGCGACGCGTTCTACGGACAGTGCAGCGATGCGGACGTCGTGCTCGCCAAATCACTGCTCGTGCCGGAGCCGTTGGCGCCGCTCTCGACGCCGCTGCGCCTGAGCGCCGGCCGCTTCGGCCGGGTGCCGCGCGTCTACGTGGAATGCACGGCCGACCGCGCGATCACGCTCGCCGCGCAGCGCAGGATGCAGGATGCCCTCCCCTGCGCGCGCCGCATCACGCTTGCAAGCGATCATTCGCCGTTCTTCAGCCGCACCGAAGAGCTGACGCGCGCGCTCGCCGGCATCTGACGAACGGAGGCGTGCCGTTAGCGGCCGCCCGGCGTGTTGCGCGAAAGGAACCGCGCTAGCGCATCGAGCTCTTGATCGGTGATTTCGGTCTTGCGAAACGGCGGCATCAGCAGGATCCCGTGCCGAACCATGTATTTGACGGTACTCGCCGGCAAATCGGTCCACTCGAGCAGCACGCCTGATTTGACGCCCTTGTATTTCGTCATCAGCGCATGAGTGCCGGGGTGCGTGATGCCGGGATCGTGGCAAGGCGCGCACCACTTGCGGTAGACGGCGCGGCCGGCCGCGTAATGGCCCGCGGGCCGCTGCGCGAATGCCGGAGCGACGATGAGACTCATGATCGCGGCAGCGGCGGCGGGCCCGCCGAGGGTTCGGCGCATGCGCATCATGACTGCACCCCGCGCAGGCTCTTCGGCCAAATCGCGTAACGGCCGGGCGACATGATGCCGTTCGGATCGATCGCATCCTTCAAGGTTTCGTGGAAGCGCTGCAGCGCGTGGTTGTTGTACGAGTACTGGTCCATGACGGTTTTCTGGAATGCCGGCGCCGTTCGGTACTCGCCCCAACCGTGCTTGCCGCCGACTTCGATGAGCTTCTTGAACCCCTCGCGATACCGTTTGTTCGTCGCCGGGTCCTCGGTGACCGGAGTCGCCAGGATGAACACGAATGAACGCTCCCAAAAGCATGCCGGCAGCGTGAAGGTCTTGAACAGCGGCATTCCCAAATCGCGCGCCGCCTCGCTGAAGACACGGTTCGCCTCGATGATCGCCTCCGCGGTGCGCGGAATGATCGGCGAGAACCACATATGGCCGTGCGAGGGCGTCGGATTCCACGGCGTGCGCGCGCCGATCGAGAAGATCCGCAGCGAAGGCACGCCGAGTTCCGGCTCGTGGTATTTCTCCGCCGTGGAAGGGTCGATCGGCAGGTTCAGCTTGTCGACGACGCGGAATTGCACGCCGTCGATCTTGCCGTAATGCCGCTGGGTCGCCCGCCATGAGGCCTCGATGACCTCCATTGGTCCGTAGAAGCTCAGCCACAACTCCCAGTACGGAATTCCCTCTTTCACTCCGTAGGCCTCGAGCTCTGCCGAATAGCCCTGTTTGACATCCGCGAGGAGCTTGATGTGTTCGTCCGACAGCTTCGGCGGACCATTCTCGTTCCACAGCTGGATCTGCCCGATCGGCGGATAGCTGAGCAAAGGCGATGAGAGATCGGGAAATCCCGTCGTGATGCGGCTGTTCTCGAGGTAACTCAAGGTGTCGACCAGGGGACCCAAGTCGCTGAATCGCGGCGCACGCACCGTGCAGCGCATATAGGCTTCCGGCTGCGGCATGAGCCAGAAGCCCATCTTCGTGACCACACCGTAATTCGACTGCGAGAAAATGCCGTCGACCCAAGGGCCGCAGCCGGTCTTGTAGGCCTGCCATGTCTGCGAGTTCGGAATCGCGCCCATCCCCGTGCGCAGGAGTTCGCCGTCGGGCAGCACGACTTCCATGCCGCAATGCGAATCGAAATGGTTGCGGAAATTGGCATTCGTGTAGCCGCCGCCGCGGTCGATCGAATTGCCGACCGGGCTGCCCCAACCCGGGTCCGGGCAATCGATCCACACTTTCAGCTTGTGTTCCTGAATGTAGTTGTACAAATCGAAATAGCTCACGCCGGGCTCGACCAGCGCATACGCGTGTCTCTCGTTGACCTCGAGAATGCGGTTCATGCGCTTCAAGTCGACGACGACGCTTCCGGAATACGCGGGCGCCGCGCCGCCGTAGCCCAAGTTCCGGCCCGTCGAGATCGGATAGATCGGGATCTTGTAGCGATTGGCGACGCGCACGATCTCCTGGACTTCCTCGGTCGTCGTCGGCGCAACCGCGGCGGAGGCGATGCGCTCCTCGGGTTCATTGAGATACGGCGAGTACGCGTCGCGATACAAATTGAGGTCATCATCGCTCGTGAAGACCCAATCCTTGCCGACGATGCGCTCGAACGCGGCGATCGCCGCCGCGAAATCGCCTGCGCTGACTCCAGGTGGCACTCTCATGTTGCGATCTCCCCGCTCGACATTCTGGTATTTGCCCGCACCCGGCGAAGCTACGGTTCCTTCACGCGCCGATGACCCAGGAAACGAGACCCGGCGCCGGCGCCGCGAAACCTCCGGGCTGCGCGCAAGCGAGGATGCCGGTGCGCCAAGCGCCCTGCACGGGTGTGAGCGCGGTCAGCGCCTCGGCGAAACGCTCGGACCAGGCTTGCGGCTCGGCCAATGCCGCGGCGAGCTGCGGCCAATTCGGCGCCGCCGCCGTCAGCCGATGCAGCGCGACGAAGCCAGCCGGCGCCCGGTGTTCGGCGCGCACCGTGACCGACAGCCAATGGTCCTTCGCCATCTGCTCGAGCGAGAAAAGCGCCGGCATCGTCGTGAGCCCTGCGACCGCACCGCCGCCGCGCGCCCAATGGGAGCGCAGGTCGTGCAGCCACAAGGCCGTCACGTCACCGTTGATCGCGGCCGTGCGCACGCCCTTGCGCGCCGCTGCGGCTCCGAAAGCACGGCTCGCGGCATGGCGCTCGTCGAAAACCGCTTTATAAAGGGGGGTCGCGGCCGCGCGCCGCTCGATCGCGAGCGACAGTGCGCCGCCGGCGCCTAAGGACAAGGCTGCAGCACCGGCTGTGCAAAATTGACGGCGGTCCATGGATTCCCCTCGCCCCCACACGTCCGTGGTTTATAACCGCGTGCCGCGCGCAACACTCTATCAATAGGGAAGCGGCCTGCGTCGACCGGCGAATTGAGGCCGCGGCGGCGGCGAACGCGGGGTTATTTTTCGAGCTCGGCGAGCCAGACGCGAAGCGCGCTCGCCACCGCATCCGGCTGTTCGATCGGCGCCATGTGTCCGGCGTCCTCGACAACGACCAGTGTCGCATCCGGAACCCTGCGCTGCATCGCCTCGTGTTGGGCGACCGGCGACCAGCGGTCGGCGGATCCGGACAGCAGCAGCGTCGGCACGCGGATCGTCGGCAGAACGAGGTCCGCGTCGGGCCGCGACAGCAGAGCCTGCTGTTGCGCGGCGAAGCTCTCCGGAGTTTGCCGCCCGACCATCGCGGCGAGGCGCGCGACGACCTGTGTGCGCTGCGCGATGGGCGCGCCCAACATCGGCGCAAGCCAATCCTCCGCGACCGCCGCCATGCCGTGCTCGCGCCCGAGCCGCACGAGGCGGCCGCGCGTCACCGGTTCGTTCGCGCCGCAGGGCGAGCTTCCGGTGTTGAGCAGCGCAAGCCCGGCGATGCGGTCCGGGGCTCGCGCCCAGGCCTCGAGCGCGACGCGGCCGCCCATCGAATGCCCGGCGAGCGCAAACCGGCGCGGACCGCTCTTGAGGACGTGCCGCGCCATTTCCCCGATCGAGGAGAAATTTGGGAACGAAATGATGCGCACCTTGGCGGCGTCCGCAAGCCGCATGGCAACGTCCGACCAGACGGTTTCGTCGGACAGCAAGCCGGACAGTAGAATCAGGTCGATCATCGTCGGAGAACCGCGTTCAGGCGCTCTTTTTGCGGCCATGCAAGCGAGAAATCAGATCCGCTTCACCGCGGCTCAAACCGAAACTCTCGGATAGCCGGCCGTGATCGGCGCCGTGGCGCGCCGAGTCGATCGCCTGCTCGAACGAACGTGCCTGCGCACCGGCTTCGACGAGGTGCGTGCGCTCGGTCAGCCGCGCGTATTGCTGTTCGATGTGCTGCAGTTGCCGCGCGCCGCGCGCCGCGATCGCCGCCGTCGACGCAAGGTCGCGGCGCAGCGCCTACAGGGTCGACTCGAGGCTGAGCGAGTGCGTCCGCGCGCCGGCCGCTCGACGTTGCGCAACGGCCGACAGCGACAGGGCGATCAGCGCGAGCGCAACACCCGTCGGCGCAACGAGCGCATCCCAATGCATGTGGAACAGGATCATCATGCGTACTCGTCTACCAAGGATTTCGGAATTCTGGGGGTGCCGGCTTGCGCGGACTCGGTTGCGGCGGCGCCGTTCGGATTCTCGGTGGCGCCGTCCTGCGGCGCTTGATCTCCCGGGTTTTCGCGCCTTCTGCGCTTGTCCGCGACCGGCAGCGCGGGATGCAGGTCCGCATTATTCAAGCGATCGACTTCGCTCATGTCAATGCCCCTCCCGCGTTTCGGCGACCTTTGGCTCGTTGCGCACCGCCGAATCCAGCATGACGTCGCGCGTTTGCGCGGTCAACGCGTCGCCGGGCAGCGACTGTTCCAGAATCAAGATGGAAACGCGCCGGTTGGCATTGCGGCCCGCGGCCGTCTTGTTCGACTCGATCGGATGGTACTCGCCGAAACCGACGATCTCGAGCCGCAGCGGGTCGACGCCGTCCCTCGTGAATTCGTGCACGACGCTCGCGGCACGCGCCGCCGACAGCTCCCAATTCGACGGAAATGCGGCCGTGTGGATCGGACGGTCGTCGGTATGCCCTTCGACGCGGATCGGGTTCGGAAACGGCTTCAGCACATCGGCCAATTTGCGCAGCACCGGCAGCGCGGCCGGAGAAAACGCGTCGGACCCGCTCGGAAACAGGATGTCGGTATTGATTTCCACCTCGAGCCACAGGCGTTCGCGCCGAACGGTCACGAGCTTCGCGTCGATCAGGCCCTTCAACGCTTGTTGCACTTGATGTTCGAGGCGCACCAAGACGCCCGAAGACGGTTCCGCCGGGTTCTTGACGTCCAGCGCGCGCACCTGGGGTGCGGCAGCGACGTGCGTCATGGCCTCGCTTTACGGCAATTTCATCAACACGGTCGGTGCGACCGCGGCGAGCCGCTGGCTGCCGCCCTTGCCAGACTGTTTCTCGCCGATATTGATCGGGCGCGTGCTCTTCGGCACGCCGCGAAACGCGGCGATCAGCGAATCGGACAATACGCGGAATTTCCCTTCGTTCACCGAGGACATCGCGTACATGACCGTGAACAGCGCGAACAGCAGGGTCACGAGGTCGCCGTACGGGATGGCCCAGGCTTCCGTATTGATGTGCTCTTCGTGTTTTTTCTTTCGCGCCATGACTAATGGTGGAAGTAGCCCTTGAGTTTCGTCTCGATGTTGCGCGGATTCTCGCCTTGCGCAATCGCGATGATTCCTTCGATGACCATCGTGCGCACCTGCACCTGGTCATGAATGATCGACTTGAGCTTGTTGCCCATCGGCAGGAACAACAGATTCGCGAAGGAAATGCCGTACACCGTCGATACGAAGGCCGCGGCAATTCCCTTGCCGAGCTTCGAAGGATCGGCGAGATGTTCCATGACGGCCATCAGTCCCATGACCGCGCCGATGATCCCGAGCGTCGGCGAATATATCCCCATGCCTTCGAAAACCTTGGCGGCCTGCATGTCGAAATGCTCGATCGTGTCGAGTTCGATCTCCATGCTGGATCGAATCGCCTCCGGTTCGCCGCCGTCGACGAGCGACTGAAGCCCTTTTTTGAGGAAGTCGTCCTTTTCCTGTTCGACCGCGGACTCCAGTCCCAACAATCCTTGCTTGCGGGCGATGTTGCTCCATTCGATGATTTTTTTGATCATCGCCGACGGGTTAGCGACCGGCGGCTTGAACACCCAGATGACGATCCGCCACGCGCGCAGGAACGTCGGCAGGCGCGTCTGCATCAGGCTCGCCGCAAACGTGCCGAGAACGACGATGACGAACGCCGCGCTGCCGACCAGGGCGCGGGCGCTGCTGCCTTTCAAGATGGCGCCGCCGATGACCGCTATCAGCGCGAGAAAGGTGGCGATGATACTGAGGAAATCCATCGCGTCAGGCCGGCTCGAGCCAATCGTCGAGGCGCGCGCGCAGGCGCACGAGCGCCTGGCCGTGGATCTGGCAAACACGCGATTCGGACACGTCGAGCACTTCGCCGATTTCGCGCAGATTCATCTCGTCGTCATAGTAAAGCGAGAGCACGAGCTTCTCGCGCTGCGGCAATTGCTCGATCGCCGCCGCGAGCGCCGCGCGAAACCCTTCGTTCTCGACGTGCTCGAACGGACTCGGACCGTCGTCGCGGGCAAGGTTCGCGGGGCTCGATTCATCGTCGCTCATTCCCATTTGATCGAAGCTGAACAGCCGGCAACCGGCCGCGTCCTGGACCAGCTTGTGGTATTCGTCGGTCGATATGCCGAGCGCCTCGACGATGTCGGCGCCGGTCGCGTCCCGACCCTGGGTGTTTTCCAGCTTGCGCACCGCGGCGGCCATTTGGCGCACGTGCCGGTGCACCGAGCGCGGGGTCCAGTCGGACTTGCGCACGTCGTCGAGCATCGCGCCGCGGATGCGAATGCCCGCGTATGTCTCGAAATTCGCGCCTTTCGTCGCCAAGTAATGTTTGGCCGCGTCCAGCAGTCCGATCATGCCGGATTGGATGAGATCGTCGACGTCGACATTCGGCGGCATGCGGCTCACCAGATGGTAGGCGATGCGTTTGACCAGATCGGCATAGCGGACGACCAATTCCTGTTGCGGCACTTGATCGATGGGCGCGCTTTCGCTCCCCAGCGGCTTCGATGTGCGCGCCTCTGTGCTCGAATACTGCGTGCTTGCTCTCATTGCAACACCGCCGAAGGACCTATCCCGGTCCCTACCATTCGTTCGACGAAGAACTCCAAGTGTCCGCGTGCACCTCGCGGCACCGACCATTTATCGGCCTTCAGGGCCAGATTCTTGAGTGCCTGAGAGGAAATTGACGACGGGTACGCGTCTACGACCGCGGTTTGCCGCTGAACGGCGCGGCGCATGTAGTCGTCGTACGGTATGGACCCGGCGAATTCGAGCGCCACATCGAGGAACCGGTCGCAAACTCGTTGAATTTTCTTGAAAAGCTCCGGCCCCTCGCCGGCGCGGCGCGTCTGGTTTGCAAGTAGCTGGAAGCGCTGCACGCCATGGTCCCGGCTCAGCACCTTGATCAAGCCGTAAGCATCGGTGATCGAGGCCGGCTCGTCGCAGACCACGACCAAGACATGCTGCGCGGCTTGCGAGAATGTGACGACGCTCTCATGCAGCCCGGCGGCGGTATCGACGATCAGAACGTCGATGCGGTGGTACAAGTCGCTGAATGCGCGTATCAATCCAGCATGCTCGAACTGAGATAGGTTCGCCATCTGCCTGCTGCCGGAAGCTGCCGGCACGATCTGCAGGCCGTGCGGGCCGGTGACGATCGCATCCTCCAGCCTGCATTCCCCATTGAGCACGTGACCGAGATGAAAGCGCGTGCGCAGCCCGAGCACGACGTCGACGTTTGCGAGGCCGAGATCGGCGTCGACCAGCATGACATCGCGCCCTTGAGCCGCGATGGAGACGGCGAGGTTCGCCGAGACCGTCGTCTTGCCGACTCCACCCTTGCCGCCGGTCACGGCGAGCACCTTGACGGGCCTCGAGGCGTTGAGCCGGGTCAGCTTCTCGGCTTGATTGCGCGGCAATTTGAAGTCATGCATGGGCTTGTGCTCGGCCGAAGTGGCGTGCGAAGTAGGATTCGTCGTGGGGGGGCGCCGCGGGCTGCTTGAATCGCTCCGCCGCGCGCGCGATCCACACGCGTCGACGGTGCGCCGAATGCAAGTCCTCCGGTACGCGCTGTCCATTGCATAAATAGGCGATCGGCAGCCGCTGGCGGATCGCGCTAGACAGCGCCGCGCCGAGACTCGCCGCCTCGTCCAATTTGGTCAGGATGCACGCCGCCGGCTCGAGCCCGCTAAAGGCGCCGCAGATCTCCTGCAGCGCCCGCGCCTCGCCCTGCGCCGGCAGCGCGAGCAGCACGCGCGCACCCGGGGCGCCGGCCCGCAGGGCCGAAATTTGCTCCGCCAAGCGCGCGTCGCGCGGCCCGAAGCCGGCCGTATCGATGAGCACGAGCCGCTTGGCCTTCAGCCGCTCGAGCAGCTGTGCGAGTTCCTTGCCGCTGTTGGCCGAATGCATCGGTACGCCGAGAATGCGCGCATAGGTCGACAATTGTTCGCGTGCACCGATGCGATAGACGTCCGTGCTGACGAGCGCGAGATCTTCGTTGCCGTGGCTGACGCTCCAGCGCGCCGCGAGTTTCGCGATCGTCGTCGTCTTGCCGACGCCGGTCGGGCCGACGACCGCGGTGACGCCGCAGTCGATG
>DAIDVO010000078.1 GCA_027456085.1 Steroidobacteraceae bacterium
GCACTGCGCACGTATCTCACCTCGACGACGACCGGCTCGGGGGATCCGACCAAGGCCGCCAACCTGTACGCGATCGATCAGTTCCGCAATTTGGCGGAGTTGATCGAGCATTCTTGGACGGTGAGCGCGGATTACGAAATCCCGACCGACACCGTGGGCACGTTCAGCCTGGCGACGAACGGCGCGGTGTTCAGCTCGTTCAAGTTCCAAGCGCTGCCGGGACAAGCGTTCATCCAGTACGCCGGTGCCGCGAACAACACCGGCGTGTTCGGCGGCACGTTGCCGAAATATCGGTTCTATTCGACGATCAACTGGAACTACCGCGATCTCGACCTCATGCTCGGCAACACCTACGCTTCGTCGGTCAACGACACCGGCCCCAACGGCACCAGCACGCCGCAGATCCCGGTCAGCAGCTACGTCGCCTGGGACTTGCGCGCCGCCTACACCTACGGGCTCGCGCAGGACGCCAAGATGAAGATAGCGCTCGGCGTCAACAACCTGACCGACCGGATGCCGCCGCTCGCGCCGCGCGCGTTCAGCGACAACAACGCCGACGTGTCGACCTACTCGCCGATCGGCCGGCTCTATTACGGGACCGTGGAGGTGAGTTTCTAAACGGCGCGGATTCCCCGCCGCCGGCATACCGGTTCTCAGCCGCTCAGCGCCCGCGCAGCGTCGGCGTCGGGATGCTCGAATGCATGCTTGAAAACATCGATCTCAATCTCTTTCAAACCCACCTGTGCGGATGCTGCGATCGGCCGCCAGTCGCGCACGGCATTTGCCACTTCGGCGACGATACTCTCGGCGTCGGCCGGAGCGAGTCCAAAGGTGCTCGCTTCGCTGAGAAGCTGCGCGAGCGAGGTGATCGGCCCTGAGTTCTCGGACAGCCAGGTCTTCGATTCGCGGCGCTTATCGGGGAATGGGTTTAGGTCGAACGCGGGCGCGAGCCGCCAGTGACCGTCGCCGGCGTACAGTACACCGACGTTCCACAGATGGTCATCGACATTCGTGATCAACAAGTTGAACACGAGCCTGCGCCATAGCTCGCGCAAATCCTGGGCGGGCTGGACCGAGATTGCACGCAGCACGTCGACGAGTTCGGTATAGGCGCGGTCCTCGTTGCGCGAGGCCTGCAGCAGCGAAGCCGCGGAGAGGTAAGGGATTCGCGCCCCGTCGTCCGTGCGATCGAAGCGGCGAATTAGCGCAATGGGTACCGACTCGATGGTGGCGAGCCGGGCTGCGGCTGCCGAGATGCCGGCGCGGCGCGCGAGCGCAAGCGCGAGGACTTCGCCGCGCGTCACCGCGCGATCGTCTCCAATGCTCGGAAACTTGCCGATCGCAAGGCGGCCGTCCTCCTCGAGAATCGTGCACTTTGGTCGCAGCCCCCCAAGCGACGTACCCTTGCCCTGTAGGAATTCCAGATCTTCCACGGATTCGGTGCCCTCCTCGAGGGCACGACTCGCCGAATAAATGCGCGAGATCTCGATCAATGGCGGCGTGCGGTGGTGCTCGGCGCTGCGCAGGAATGCGCCCTCATCGTCCCGAAGACGCAGCGCTCCCACGCGACTGAAATCGTCGACCGCCGCCAGAAAGTCAAATGGCGTCAGGAACGGAAGTGTGGAGTCCTTGTCTCGACGCTTCGCGTGTGCGCGCAGAATGACGCGCTTTCCCCACGCGTCCGGAGCGGTATCGGCGAGTGCGAGTGGGAAACACGAATCCTCGGGCGTAGGACTTCTGCGCGTGACGTGCCCCGGTACGAGCGGCAGATCGGGCGAGATCGCGACCCGAAACCAGGGAGTGGTTCTTGATCACACCCACACCCATGCTCACAGCGCCGCCGAGGTCTTCCGCGAGCGCACGCGCATCGGCAACTGTTCGTCCATCAGCACGAGGCCAAGCGCGTCCTCACGGGTGTCGAGAAGTTTGTCGATGCGGTCGATCTCGCCCAAAACATGCAACGCACGGGCGACGACCTCGAAGGCCACACGCGGGTCGCCGCCTTCGAGACGTTTCAGCGTTGCCAGGCTGACGCCCACGCGCTCTGCGAAGGAGGCCTGGGAGAATCTACGGCGCCGACGCGCAAACGACAGATCGCGGCCAAACTTGAGTATCGCCCGGGAGGCCGGCAGCGGGGTCGGAAAATTCATTATAATGAACCCTATATAAGCTAATATATGTCTTAATAGCTCTTATATGAGTCATTATAGTACGCCTTGCGACGGAAGCAAGCAGCTTCGCCATGGACCCGCCACCGCCAGACTGGCTCCCTTCAGGGCAACGGATGATCGGACCGGAGGTTAGGCGAAGCGCTCCACGGCCCGCTCGCCCATCTTCGGCTCGAAGAACCGATACTGGGCGCGGCCAGCCGCTTTCGCATGGAGCATCGCAATATCCGCGTGTCGCACCAGCGTATCGGCATCCGCTGCGTCGGCGGGGTACACGCCGATGCCGATACTCACCGTGATGCGCAGATCTTGATTTTCGATATGGTGCGGTACGTCCATAGCACCGAGAATCTTCCTCGCAGCGATGGCCGCGTCCTGCGCGTGCGCCACCTCCGAGAGCAGGATAACGAACTCATCGCCGCCTTGACGGCTCACGGTGTCGGATTCACGCACCGACACAGCCATGCGACGCGCGACCGATCGCAACAGTTGATCGCCGACCGCGTGACCCAGGGAGTCGTTGACCCGCTTGAAGCGATCCACGTCGACGAACAGAAGCGCCAGCGATGTGCGGCGCCGGCGCACCAACGACATCGCCTGCGTAAGTCGTTCGTTCAGCAGCAAGCGGTTGGGCAGTTCGGTGAGCGCGTCGTGTTTGGCCAAATGCGCCATTTCAAGCGCCCGCGCATGGGTCGCACTGACATCGTGGAACACGATCACCGCACCGCGCACCCGGCCGTCGCAATCGCGTATCGGCGCGGCGGTGTCTTCAATGGCCTTTTCCTGGCCATCGCGGCGTATCAGCACGCAGTTCGCGCTCAGGCTTGCGGTCAGGTTGTGCAAAATCGCCATGGTCAGCGGATTGAGCGCGGGCTCGTGGCTGTCACCGTCGACGATCTTCAGGACCTCCTGATGAGAACGGCCGCATGCCGCACGCCGCGACCACCCCGTCATGTTTTCGGCGGCTGGATTGAGGTAGGTAACCTTACCGGCAAGGTCGATGCTGATCACTCCGTCGCCGATCGAATCGAGAGTCACTTGCGCCACATCGGCGGTGATCGAACCCATGCTCCGAGACATCCCACACCACCCATTTGAACGACCAAGGTATCGTGTAATTGTTTCCGGATCGACCCCGCCAGTCTGTTCGATGGCGCACGCAAGCGGGGCCGCGTTCACCCAGGAACATCGATCGCGCGAAACCTCCGGCCTCGATTCGTGGTCAAATGCTGCATCCCTCTACCGGCATTACGGATTTATGCGACTCAGCAAATACGGCTACTATTCGGACTATGTCGTTTATCCGATCGTCATTGCCGCGCTGGCGACGGCAGTGCTGGCGCGCGCGAATTGGCGGACGGACGCTCATTGGAACGGTGCGGTCCTCGCGGGAATCGGCGCATGGACATTGCTGGAATACGTCCTGCACAGAATTGCGCTGCATCGAATTGCCTATTTCGTTCCCATGCACGCACAGCATCATCGCGCGCCGCGTGCCTACGTAGGCACGCCAACCTGGTTGAGTCTCGCTTTGCTGGTTTGCGTGATCCTGCTCCCGACGTGGCGTTTTGCGGGGTTCACGCTCGCAAGCGGCCTGAGCGCCGGTGTGATGATCAGTTACCTGTGGTACGGCCTCGTCCACCACTTGATCCATCACCGCCGCGGCGACTCGGTACCCCGCTGTCTCAAGGGTCTGCGCAGGCGCCACATGCAGCATCACTATTCGCCGAAGAGCGGTAATTTCGGCGTCACCACCTCACTTTGGGACCATGCATTCGGCACGGTGATCAAGCCCTGACGCGATGGTCGGCGGGTCGGCGGTCAGGCGGACCTTGGCTGCGATCTGCGCCGTCCATCGAGCAGCTTGCCGATCTCGTGCAACAGCAAGCCGACGTCGACCGGCTTCGGCAGAATCCGGTCCGCGATCCGCTTGATTTGCTCGACGTGATCGTCCGTCGTGTCCCCGGTCAGCATGATCGTCGGGGGTTTGAAGCCGAGCCACGCGGCAATTTCAGCGACGATCGCGTCGCCCCTGGATCCCATCGCCAGCCGGTAGTCGCTCAAGACGAGGTCGGGACGCAAAGCGTGGACTTGCACGTGTTGCAGCGCTTCTTCACGCGTCGCCGCGCTGATGACCTCGTATCCCTCGAGGCGCAACAGCAGTGCCATGGATCGGGCTACACCCGGATCGTCCTCGATGTGCAGCACTTTGATGGAGCCGGGACGCGCCGCAGGAATCCGCGCCCGAATTTCGGGCTGTGCCGGTCCGGAATCGGTGCCTACGCCCCGCGGCAAACTCACGGTGAAAGTTGAACCCTCGCCGATGCGCGATTCGATGGTGACCGTATGATCGAGGATCCGGGAAAATATCTGCACAATCGACAGGCCCAACCCGACACCTTCGCGCGGATCGCATCTGCAGTCTTCGACCTGGTAGAACTCGTCGAACAGCCGCCGCAAATTTTCCGGCGCAATGCCGATCCCGGTGTCCTGCACGTCGATGCGGAGCTGGTCGCCGGTAGCGCGGACCCGCAAGCGCACCGTCCCATGAACCGTGTATTTGATGGCGTTGCCGACCAGATTCCTCAAGATCACCGGCAACAACGCTTGATCGCTGCGCGCGAATTCGCGGGAATCTTCGACCTCCAGCGTCAGCGCTTTTCTGGCGGCGGCGTAAGCGAACTCGGAGCGCAGCCGCGGCAGGATCTTCCGCAGCGGAAAATCGCCGATCGTCGGCTGAATGGAGCCGACTTCGAGCCGATTGATATCGAGCAGTGACCCAAGCATCTGATCCATGTTTCGCACCGCATCTTCCAGCGCGGCGACATGCTGCGTGTAATCGGTGTTCGCCGGGGAACGCGCCAGAACCGCCTGTATCGCCGAAATCGTCTGCAGCGGTTGGCGCAGGTCGTGGCTTGCGGCTGCGAGAAATCGAGACTTCACCCTGCTCGCATGCACGGCCGAATCCCGCTCCAGCGTGAGGGCCCGTTCCGACGCTCGACGGTCGGCTATGCCTGCGACGGCCAATAGCGCTTCGGGGATGTGCTCCAGGATATCCGGCAAAGCCCGCATTCCCAATCGATCGGCAGCGCTGCTGGATACGTGCGGATCAATACGTGTGTCCATGCCGACTCCCTCCCGTTCGAAGGGGCAAACTCTATTGTGCGGAGGCGGCGAGCGTATGTTCGGTACGCAACATAAAGCCCACAAAGCGATGCGGCGGCTACTACCGTTACCGGCGGCAAGACGGCGAGAGGTCTAGGGTGCCGACAAGGTCCCTAGCCCTTCGTGTGCGCCGCGTCCCACTTCTTGACGGCGGCCATGGTGTTGGCGACGTGCTTGTTCGGGTTCAACGAGGTGTAGGTATAGAGGATCTTGCCGTCCGGCGCGATCACGTAGGAAGTGCGATTCGCATACTTCGGGTTCAATGCGAGCACCGCGTCGTACGCCTTCATGATGTGCTGGTCGGCATCCGAGGCGACGGCGAATTTATTGCGGCAATCCAACACCGAGAACTTGTTCAGCGTGGCGATCGAGTCGTGCGAGACGCCGATGACGGTCGCGCCGAGCGCCTTGAACTTCGCGGTCGCTTCGGCGAATTCATGCGCCTCGACCGTGCAACCGGGCGTGAACGCCGCCGGGTAGAAATACAGAACGACCGGGCCTTTCTTCAACGCATCCGCGAGCGAGAACGTGAACGGCTTGCCGGCGAGCGTCGCTTGGGTCGTGAAGTCCGGAGCGGTCGCGCCGACCCTCAGCGCCGCGAACGACGGAGAGGCAAGGCCGAGGCCGATCAACGCGGTGACGACAATACGCTTCATGGAGTCATTCCTTGGCGATGAGCAGTGGAGGGATGAAGGAGTCTGCGCCGATCATTATGCATGATCAAGCGGCCCGGGAACACTCGTTCCTTCGCCCGGAAGAGGTATGCCGGCGCAGTGTTCATCCGGCGGACGGCAGGTGCCTCAATAATTCCGGCAACGCGGTTTGCACGGTATCCCAAACCACATCGAGGTTGATGTCAAAATAGCCGTGAGCAATGCGGTTACGCATTCCGCGAATATTGCGCCATGGCACTTGCGGATTCTGTCCTGCAAAATTGGCGTACTGATCCATCACCTTGGTCGCGGCCTCGCCAATAATGACGAGACACATGACGACAGCCTGTTGTGTGCGCTTGTCCGCAAGGAATTGATACTTGCTCAGGCCTTCTACAAAGCTGCACGCATCCGTCGCGGCCTGCCGTATATGATCCAGATAATCCGGTAGGCGGCTATCGGTCATACCGGCTGCGCTTCGGCCAGAACCTGGGCACGGAACCTGAGAGGCAGGTCGGTAGGCGTCAACAGATCCACGTGGACGCCTAAAAGGGCCTCAAGCTCAACTTGTAAGCCGCCGAGGTCGAACAAAGTTGCGCCCGGCAATGCATCCACCAATAGATCCAGGTCGCTGCCATCCTGGTCGGTGCCATGGACCACCGATCCAAACACGCGCGGATTATTGGCGCGAAAGCGGCCGGCTGTCTCACGGACAGCGCTTCGTTTGAGGTTAAGTGCAATGGACGGCTTCATGGAGACTCCGACAATGTAATCCGGCCTTACGCCATGCTGCCATCGCCGCGCGCTCGACGTCAGCCCCCTTTTCGCCTCGGCCCCTATTTCGCCGCCGCCGGAGCCTTTGCGTCCTTGCCGGAAGACTTCGGGGCTTCCTTCTGGCCGGTCAGCGCAGCCGCGACGCCGTCGGCGAAGGTACGCTCGATATCTTCCATCGACGTCGCCGCCCCGTAGATGCCGCCCCAGGCAAAGGTTTTTGCGATCTTGAATTGATCGAGCGTTTGATTGCTCGCCGTATCGGTCGCGAGCACGTTGCCGTCGATATGGATCTGTCCTAAACCCGCCAACATCGCGCGCGCGAACGCGTTGCCGCGCTGGTAGCGCGTGATCGTGACGTTGACGGTGCAGGAGTGCGGGTCGCCGTTCGGCGGATTCAACAGCCGCCGCCGGTCGAGCTTGTCCGCGATGACTTCGCGAATGCGCTCCTTGTCGACCGCCAGCAGCTTCACGCCGTCGGCGGCTTCGACATTGACTTGCGCATGGTCGTTGCTGCGCATCAGATATTGCGTCGCGAGCTTCTTGTCGAAGTCCGGCTTTGGAATGGAACCCGCGCACGCGGACAACAACAGCGGCATCGCCATCGCACAAACGCAGACCACCTGACGAAGATTGCTTCGGCTCATCGCAACACTCCCTGCATTATTAGATTTGTCGGCGCACGGCGATTGTCGCCCAGGCCGTTCGCCGAATCAACGCAACTCCGCCCGCAACGCCGCGCAGACGCGCGCCACGTCCTTATCAAGCATCGCCGGGAATAGCGGCAGCGTGACGGTCTCGCGGCCGATGCGGTGCGCATTCGGGTAATCCTCGGAGCGGTAGCCCTGATCTCTGTAATAGGACAGGCCGGGTATCGACGGGTAGTGCACGCCGATGCCGATGCCGCGGCCTGCCATCGCCTTTTGGAACGCCGGCCGCGTCGTGCCTTGCGCGTCGAAGTCGATCAGCACCGTGAACATGTGCCAGCTGTGGCCGTCATCGCCGCGCGCCGGCAGCAGCAGCGCGTCGAAGCCCGCCAAGGCGTCGAAATAGAGCGCCGCGAGCGCGCGTCTGCGCGCGTTGAAGCCATCGAGGCGCTTCAATTGATCGATGCCGACCTGCGCGGCGATGTCGGACAAATTGCTCTTCGCGCCCGGGAGCACAACGTCGATCTCGCCGTCGGCATTGCGGCGGATGCCGTGAAAGCGATGCCGTTCGATCAATTCGATCGCCTTGGGGTCTGCGCTCGCGATCGCGCCGCCCTCGATCGTCGTCATGTTCTTGTTCGGGTGGAAGCTGAACACCGCCAGATCGCCGAACGAGCCGATCGCGCGGCCCCGATGTCGCGTGCCGATCGCATGCGCGGCGTCCTCGACGATGCGCAACCGGCGGCGCGCGGCGATCTCCTGCAGCGCGTCCATGTCGACGGCGAGCCCCGAGAAGTGCACCGGCATGATCGCCCGGGTGCGCGCGCTGAGCGCGCGCTCGATGAGCGCAACATCGAGATTGCGGGTCGCGAGCTCCACGTCGACGAATACCGGCGTCGTGCGCAAGCGCGCGACCACGTTCGCGCTCGCGGCGAAACTCATCGCCGGCACGATCACTTCGTCGCCCTCACCGACGCCGGCGACCGCGAGCGCTATTTCCAGCCCCTCGGTAGCCGACGTGAGCGCGCGCACGCTCCTGCCGCCGCCGACATAGGCGGCGAGCGCCGCCTCGAATGCAAGCACCTTCGTGCCGCTCGCGAGCTGGCCCGACCTGAACACCGCGGCGACCGCGGCGATCGATTCCTCGTCGATCGAGGGCCGGGTAAACGGAAGAAACTCGCTCATGCGGAACTCCTCGATACCAGCACGACGCCTGCGCAAATCAGCGCGATGCCGAACACCTTGCCCGGCGACAGGGTCTCTCCGAGCCACAGCACGGACGCCGCGGCGACGACGACGTAGCCCAAGGACAGCATCGGATAGGCGATGCTGACCGGCGCCTTGGCAAGCGCCGCGAGCCACACGCACAGGCTCGCGCCATAACAGGCCATGCCGACCCAGAACGGCGGGCTCTTGGCGAGGAGCACGATGCTCGCGCTGAGCGTCGCTACGTCGAATTGCGTGAATTGCGCGAGCGGCCGCGTCGCGACTTTCAGCACGAGCTGCGCGGCCGCGTTCAGGCCGACGCCGCTCAGGATCAAGATCCAGGTCACGAGGCTCATCGGCGCGCCACCAGCACGCGATGCGCGTCGCGCCCCAATTCGCGCATCGGCACGCCGCGCGCCTGTAGATAATCGTACATACCAGTCTCCATGATCGCGCAGGCTTGCCCGGACGCCGACCAGCGCTTGACGAATGCCGCAATGCTGCCGATTTCGCGGCCCGGCGCATGCCGCAGGCCGTAATCCAATTCGCCGCGGTAAGACACGAGATCCACGGTGCGCCGCCAATAGAACGGCAGTGTCTGATCGTAGGTCTCGATGCTGTAAATCGGCGCCGTGCGATCCGCCGCCGGCAGCGCCGCCGCCAGCCCGCGTCCCGAGTAGACCGGCGCGGCGAGGCCGGATGCGCGGATCAGCAGGAGCAATCCCAAACACCAGCCCGCGCCCAAGAATACCGCACCGCCGGTCGGCTCGCGATCGCGCCTCAGCAGCACGAACAGCGCCGAGACGGCGAGCACGCCGGCGATGCGCAGCAGCGGCGGGGCGAGCGGCAGGAAATAAGCGCCGCGCTCAGCGCCTGCGAGCAGGCGCGGGAGCAGCACGCTCGCCGTCCCAAGCCCGATCGCCGTGACGAGGCTGAAAGCCGCCGCCACGAGCACGTCGCGGCGCAATTTGGGCGGCGGGCGGATCGCGATCAACCAGGCGAGCGCTGGAAAGGCCGGTACGATATAGGGGATCAACTGCGAATCCGAGATGGAAAAAAACAGCACTACGAACAAGATCCAGATCCGCAAAAATAGCGCCGCATCGAACACCCCGCGCGCGGGGCGCCGCCACCAGCCTTGGACCAGCACGCCGAGCGCCGGCAAGGTCCACGGCAGGGAACCTGCGAGAAACACCACGCTGAAGAACCACCACGACTCCTGTCGATCGGCCACCGGGGTCAAGTAGCGCTCGAAATGCTCGCGCAGCAGGTAAAAGCCGAGGAACCCCGGAAGGCGCCGCTCGGCGAGCCAATGCCAGGGCACCGTGATCGCGACAAACAACGGCAGGCCGGTGCCGAACGACAGGCGCCGCCAGAGACCGAAATCACGCGCCGCGAGCGAATACAGGATCAGCACCGCGGCCGGGATCGCCGCGGCGACCAGCCCCTTGGTGAGCACGCCGAGTGCGATCGCGCCCCAAGCGAGCAGCATCGCGCGGCCCGCGGCCTCGGGGCGCGATTGTGCCCAGAGGAACGCGGCAAGGCCGAGCGTCATATAGAACGTCAGGCTCATGTCGAGCGACAGCAGCTGGCCGACGACGACGAACAGCGACAGGCTCGCGAGCACGGCGGCTGCGCGCCAGGCGGCGTGCTCGTTCCACAAGCCGCGCGCGAGCAACCAGACGACGAAGAGCGTACCGAACGCGGTCAGCCCCGTGTACAGGCGCGCCGCGAATTCCGACAGGCCGAAAACCTTAAAGCTCAAGGCCGTCGCCCAATACTGCAGCGGCGGCTTTTCGATATACGGCATGCCGTCGAGCTGCGGGATCACCCAGTCGCCGCTCACCAGCATCTCCCGCGAGACTTCCGCATAGCGGCCCTCGTCGGGATTGAACAGCGGCCGGCTCGCGCTCGCGGCGAACCAGACGACGACGACCAGCGCTGCGAGTGTGAGGTAGAGCGCGGGCCCGACGCGCCCGTTCACGGCGTAGCCGCCGGATACGCGCCTTGCACGGCGAGAAGCCCGGAACGGCCGGGGACCTCGCCTCTCGCGACCGGCGCCGCGGGCAGGGGCGCCGTCAACGCGCGCGCATGGATCGTCGCCATGCGGGCAAGCTCGGCGCCCGCGCGCTGCCAGCGCAGGATCAGGCGCTCGAACTCGCCGAGCAGACGCATGCCTTCGAGCTCGGCGTGCAGCGTAAAGACTTGGGCACGCGGCGCGGCGGCCTCTTCCGAGCGCGCGAACACGGCGTCGGCGACGGTGTGCTCGTCGAGCCCGTCCAGGCCGATGAGTTCATCGAACGTCGGCAAGGTCGTCGGCAGCTGCGGACAGGAACGGCCGCCAT
>DAIDVO010000079.1 GCA_027456085.1 Steroidobacteraceae bacterium
TTCGAGGACTTCCCCGAGCGCCGGTTCGCCCGGCGCCACGACCGCGCGCGCGACTTCGTCCGCGTCGATGACGGCAACGCCGAGCTCCGCGAATCGTTCGGCGACCGTCGTTTTGCCGCTGGCGATGCCGCCCGTGAGCCCTACCGTGAGCGGCGCCATCGGCGCTTACCGGTCGAGCCCGGATAAACGCAGGTAGCCGCCGATCATCTCGTTGCCGTAGAGCAGCGCGAGCCACCCGGCGACCGCGAGATAAGGGCCGAATGGGATCGGCGCGCTGCGATCGCGCCCCTTCAGGACGATCAGCAAGATCCCAAGCACCGCCCCGGCCGCGGCCGCGAGCAGGATCACGAGCGGCAGGGGCTTCCAGCCGAGCCACGCGCCCAGGGCGGCAAACAGCTTGAAATCCCCGTACCCCATGCCCTCCTTGCCGGTCAGCAGGCGGAATGCCTGGAACACGAGCCACAGGGAGATATAGCCCGCGGCGGCACCTATGATCGCGTCGCGCGGCGCTACCCTCCCTATGGCGACGGACGCGAGCAAACCCGCCCATAGCAGCGGCAGCGTGATGCCGTCTGGCAGCAGTTGATGATCGATATCGATGCCGGTCAGCGCAATCAAGGCCCAGGTGACGGCGAGTGCGCAGGCGGCGGCGGCGCCAAAGCCGAAATGCCAGGCGACGGCGGCGGAGGCGAACGCAGTGGCGATTTCGACGGCGGGATAGCGCGCCGAGATGTTCTCGCCGCAGGCGGCGCAGCGGCCGCCGAGCAGCAGCCAGCTGAGCACGGGTACGTTATGCCGGGCCTTGATCGGCGTTTTGCACCGCGGGCAAGCCGAACGCGGTTCGACCAGATTGAACGGCGGGACAGCTGCCGCGGTGACCGTGGTGGTGACTGCGGCGGCAGCGGTCTGCGCCGAATCAGCCGACCTCAAGAGTTCCGTTGCCTGGGCGCGCCACTCGCGCTCCAGCATCAACGGCAGCCGGTAGATGACGACGTTGAGGAAGCTGCCGACGACGAGGCCGATCACGCCCGCCGAACCGGCGAAGAGCACGGGACTGCCGGCGTACGCCGACGTGAGCTCGTGCAACATGTTCGCCCTGGCGGGCCTTAGACGACCGAACCGAGCTTGAAGATCGGCAGATACATCGCGATCACCATGCCGCCGACGAGCACACCGAGTATCGCCATGATCAGCGGCTCGAGCAGGCTCGACATGCCGTCGACGGCCGCGTCGACTTCCGCTTCGTAGAATTCGGCGACCTTGCTCGACATCTGATCGAGCGACCCGGATTCCTCGCCGACCGCGATCATTTGCACGACCATGTTCGGGAACAGGCCGGTATTCTCCATCGCGCGCTGCAGGCGCTGGCCGGTCGCGACCTCGTCCTTCATGCGCAGCGTCGCCTCTTCATAGACGATGTTGCCGGTCGCGCCCGCGACCGACTGCATCGCCTCGACGAGCGGTACGCCGGCCGCGAACATCGTCGCGAGCGTGCGCGCGAAGCGCGCGATCGCCGCTTTGACCATGATCGGGCCGATGATCGGGAAATGCAGCAGCATTCGATCCAAGTTGCGGCGCATCGGGCGCGAGCGCTTCTTGAAATAGAGGAACGCGTAGATCGCGCCGATCGTCACGACCAGCATCCACCAGCCCTGGTGCTGGACGAAGCGCGACAGGTTGACGACCATTTGCGTGAACGCCGGCAAGTCGGCGCCGAAGCCCTTGAACAGCGATTCGAACTGCGGGATCACGAAAATCAACAGAATGATCGTGACGATGACCGCGACGATCAAGACCGCGGCCGGATAAAAGAGCGCCTTCTTGATCTTTTTCTTCAAGGCCTCGGTCTTTTCCTTGTAGCTCGCGATCTTGTCGAGCAGCGTCTCCAAGGCGCCGGCCTGTTCACCGGCTTCGACCAGGTTCACGAACAGGTCGTCGAAATACAGCGGATGCTTCGCCAGCGACTCGTGCAGCGTGCTGCCGCCTTCGATGTTGCCCTTGATGTCGAGAATCAGCTTCTGCATCGCCGGTTTCTCATGGCCGTTGCCGACGATCTCCAAGGATTGCACCATCGGGATGCCGGCCGCCATCATCGTCGCGAGCTGGCGGCTGAACACCGCGATGTCCTCGGCCGTGATCTTGCCGCCGAACGATGATGCGCGCTGCAGCTTGACGCGTGTCGGCGCGACGCCCTGGCGGCGCAGATCGGCGCGCAGCGCAGCCTCGCTCGCCGCAAGCGACTTGCCGCGCACCTTGTTGCCGCGTTTGTCCTTGCCCTCCCAGAGAAACTGGGTGTCCTTCTTGCCCGCGGTCGCCGATATCGCCATGCCTCGGTCCTCGCCGTCACTTCACGCTAATCGATCGTGACGCTGTTGATTTCTTCCAAGCTCGTCAAGCCGTCTTTGACCTTCTGCAATCCTGAGCGGCGCAGGTTCCAAATGCCGTCCTTGGCCGCTTGATCGCCGATGTTGATCGCACCGCCGCCTTCCATGATGATGCGGCCGATCGTCTCGGTCACCGGCATGACCTGGTAGATGCCCATGCGTCCCTTGTAGCCGTCCGTGCACTGGCCGCAGCCGGCCGCCTTGTAGACCCGGATGCCCGCGTTGATATCGGTTTCCTCGAAGCCCTCCTTGCGCAGCGCCTCGGGGGGGACGTCGATCGGCTGCTTGCAATTTGTGCACAGCTTGCGCGCGAGCCGCTGCGCGATGATCAGGCTCACCGAGGTCGCGATCGCATAGGGCTTCACACCCATGTCGACCAAGCGTGTCAGCGTCTGCGGCGCGTCGTTCGTGTGCAGCGTCGAGAGCACCAGGTGGCCGGTCTGTGCCGCCTTGATCGCGATCTCGGCGGTTTCCAGGTCGCGAATTTCGCCGACCATGATGACGTCCGGATCCTGGCGCAGGAACGCGCGCAAGGCGGCTGCGAACGTGAGGCCCACCTTCGGGTTCACGTTGACTTGATTGATGCCGGGGAGATTGATTTCCGCCGGATCCTCGGCGGTCGAAATATTGCAATCCTCGGTGTTCAGGATGTTGAGTCCGGTATAGAGCGACACGGTCTTGCCGCTGCCGGTCGGACCCGTCACCAGGATCATGCCTTGCGGCTTCGCCAGATAGCGCATATAGATCTCGCGCTGGGCCGGTTCGTAGCCCAAGGCGTCGATGCCGAGCATCGCGCTCGAGGGATCGAGGATGCGCGTGACCACCTTTTCGCCGACCAGCGTCGGGCAGGTACTCACGCGAAAGTCGATCGCACGGTTCTTCGACAAGCGCATTTTGATGCGCCCGTCCTGCGGCACGCGGCGTTCGGCAATGTCGAGCCGCGCCATCACTTTCAGGCGGGCGACGATCTTGATCGCGAGCTGCACCGGCGGCAGCGCGACCTCTTTGAGTACGCCGTCCAAGCGCGTGCGGATGCGGAACGACTTTTCGTACGGCTCGAAATGGATATCCGACGCGCCCTTTTTGATCGCATCTATCAGGATTTTATTGACGAAGCGGACGATAGGCGCATCCTCGACGTCGTCTCTTCCCAGCGCCTCGGCGTTGGGATCATCGTCGCCGCCGGTGACTTCGAGGTTCTCGAGATCGAAGTCGTCGTCGGCCAGATTCGGCATGATCGATTCGGCTTGCTCGATCGCCTTCTCGACCGTCTTTTGCAGCTTGTCGTCCTCGACGACGACGAACTCGATGCTCATCGAGGTCTGGAAGCGGATCTCGTCGAGCGCGTGGAGGTTGGTCGGATCCGCGACCGCGAGGAACAATCGCTTGCCGCGCTTCATCAACGGCATCACGCGGTGCTTTTGAATCAGTTTGTCGCTGACCAGCCGAATCACGTCGGGATCGGTCGCGACCGCATCCAGATCGAGGAGCGGCACACCGAATTCATTCGAGGCGGAAATCGCAATGTCGCGCGCGGTCGCGACGTTCGAGCTCACCAGGTGGCTCACGAGACTCACGCGCTTCTCCTTGGCGCGCGCGATCGCGTCCTGCATGGCCGCATCGTCCAACAGCCCATCCTGGACGAGCCGCTGCGCGAGGCCGCTGAAAGCGGTCCGGCCATTCGATCCGACGGGAGCTAAAGCGTTGTCATTCATGGACTTAAGAGAAACCCTGAACGCGTGAGAATCCGTAGTCTACTACCTGCAGCCAGGCGAGCAATTGTCAAATTCAGCCGAATGGTCGCACAAGGAGGTGAAGGCCTGCGTGACTTCGCTCCCATTATGGGGTTTAGTTTCGATTGCGGTAGAAAAGAAGGCAATCGGGCGCGTTCCATCATAAAGAAAGAGCCCCTCGCTGCGAGGGGCTCCGGTTTTGCGCAAGAGCAAAACTCCTATCGGCCTAGGCGTGGCAAGAGGTCGGCAGATACTGCGCGGCCACGTTGGTCGCCGGGGCGACAACGCCCGTTCCGATCGTCGCACCCGTCGGTACGGCGGCCGTACCACAAACCCAAATGATGTCGTTGTTGGTGCTCAAATACGGCGTCAATCCAAGCGTCTTGCCGCTGATGACAGCGTTCACTTGATTGCCGTAGGTGACCAGTACGCCGCCAGCCGAAATCGCGACAGCGGACACGTACTTACCCGTCGTCGCGCCGGCCGCCGCGATACAGCCGGCTCCGCCCGTGGTCGAAGAACAAGTCGGAAAAGTCCCGTTTTGCGCGAAATACTCCGCAATCGACGTCTTGCAGCCGTCAGCAAGAGTCAACCCTTCCGTGACCTGCGCGCGAATGGTGTAGTTCTGATACGCCGGAATCGCGATCGCAGCCAAGATGCCGATGATCGCGACCACGATCATCAACTC
>DAIDVO010000080.1 GCA_027456085.1 Steroidobacteraceae bacterium
TGACAATACCGGAATGGCATCCCAGCGCGCGAATCGCGCGAAGTCGGCCGGGTCGACGATCTCGTCGTGAGCGATGGCTGCGCGGATGCGCCGTGCAGAGTACCCGGCCTTGCGCAGCGCCTCGACTGCATTCAGGCCCTCACGCACCGCACGATCGCCGTCCGCATGCGTGTGCGGCTCGAACCCAACCTTGGCCGCCGCGATCAGCAAACCGCTGAGCTCCCGGGCCGGGAAATAGACATCCGGCCCGCTGCTCTTGCCCGGGGCCCAATGAGGCCTCGCGGCCGTGCCCTGGTTCGTGAAATATGGCGCAAGCATCGCGCCCGTGAGCGCGGGCGCGGTGATCACGCCGTCCAGGAAGAATTTGGCGTTGTGCACCGTCATCCGCGGTTCCGCCCGGATCGCGCCCTGATCATAGCGCCTCGCCATGTCCTGCATCAGCGCGATCGCCGCCTTCTGGTTGCGGCCTTCCACCGGGGAAATCAACACTGCAAAATGGGCGCGCGCGCTCAGTTTGCCCGCCTTCTCGGCCCCCGCGAACGCAGCGAGCGTCACCGGCGTTGCCGCTGCGTCGAGGAACGTGGTGATTCCCTGTGCGCGAATCGCATCGAGCGCGGCTTCTGCAGCCCTGATGTCAGCGGCAGGGCTCGGCTGCGGAATGGCGGACTCAACGAGCCCGGCGGCAGAGTCTTGTAACAGGCCGGTCGGATTTGCGGACCCATCGCGGATCAATTTTCCGCCGAGCGAATCCGGGGTTTTGGCCGTGACGTGAGCGAGCGCCAGGGCCCGTGTATTCGCGAGCGCCGTGTGGCCGAAGGATGACAGCACGAAGATCGGCCGCCGGGTATGCAGCGCGTCCAGCGTTGCGCGCGTCACCACCGTCCCCGCCGGCAACATCGCTTCCTGGAACCAGTTGGCGACGACGAGCCAGCCGTCCGGCTCCTGGTCCTTCGTCTGGTTCAGGCAGACCTGGATCTTAGCCTGCATTTGCGCGACGGTCAGCCGTTCGTATTGCAGGTTACAGCGCAGCAGCACGGCGCCGCCCATCAGGGGATGCATGTGCCCGTCGACCAAGCCCGGCATCAACATTTTCCCGTGCAAGTCCTCGAGCTTGGTGTGCGCACCGATAAACGCCTTCGCACCCGCGTCGTCGCCGACGTAGACGATTCGTCCGTCGCGCACGGCCAGCGCCTGCTGCACGCCGTCGTGGGCGTCGACGGTGTAAACGTAACCATTTCTGAAGACGACATCGGCTGCAGCGGCCGCGGCGCGTGCCACGCCCGCCGCCAGCGCGAGAACAACCGCGAGCACCCAGGCTGAAGCGGTGGCGACACGGGCCGCAGCCGGACGATGAAAATCCGGGACCCGCTCTTCGATGCCCATGGACTTGCCAGTCATGCGAGACCCTTCCGTATGCGGTGACGAATGTTTGCGAATAAGCTCAGGCGAGCAGCGGTGCGCGGCTACAGGATACCCGCACCCGCGCGATGTCCGCCGCCGAACGCTGCCACGATCGGCCGTACTCCGGCATGTGCGTGAGCGAATGGAGCGAAGGCTTCGGTCTCCTGGGATCGGCGTGACCGGCGACCGCTCAAAGCCCGGTCAGCAGCGCGTGAAACACGTACACGACCAGCGCGATCCCCAGAACCACCATGAGCCCAGCCAGTGCGAGATCCATGCGCGTGTCGTCGATCCGTTGCTCGGGGCTGTCGATCGCGCGGCCGGTGCGGATGAAGCGCAGCGCCGCCACCGCCACCATCGTTGTGCCGGCGACGATCAACACCAACCCGGCCACGTCGCCGAACCCGCCGCCCCGAACTGCGATGACACGGCCGCTGGCGCCGGCGAGGGACTGTGCGGCGATCTTCAGGAACAAATTGAACTTCGCCACCAGGAAGCCGAACGCCATCACGGCAATCGCGGTGCGCACCCAGGCGAGAAAGGTGCGCTCGTTCGCCGCATGATCGGAAAAATTGCGGATCATCTGGTGCGTCCTCGGCCGGTCTCGGTCGCCTGATTATAGTAGTTCCGATCGGTGGACCACCGCCATCGAGGATGGCAGGAAGCGCAAACACCCCGGCGTCGCGCAGGAACTACTGTTGAAATACCCACATGCGCCGTAGAGAAACGTCGGCGCCGGCGGCGCAACAAGATGCAAGCACCAGCGACGGGACTGTCCATGATTTCTTCATCTGGAAGCCCTCCTGTTCACCTTAATTCTTCGAGTACTCCGGAATAAGCATGTTTCATGCCGCGGATCGTATATTACGCAAAATCAGCTGCTTGCGGAATCCTACGATGATGCAGGGGAACGTAGTGTAAATTTGGTCGACTTTTTATCGGCCGGATCCGGCGGTGCGACAGGGATCGGCGCGCGAGCACATCGCGGAAAATGAAAATGCATCCTGCAGGAGAATTCCATGTTGACTCTTTACAGCTTCGGGCCGGGCGCCAATTCGTTGAAGCCGCTGCTCACCCTCTACGAGAAGGGTCTCGACTTCACGAGCCGCTTCCTGAATCCCGCGACGTTCGAGCATCACTCGGACTGGTTCAAGCAGATCAACCCCAACGGCCAGGTGCCCGTGCTGGATGACGACGGCAAGATCATCACCGAATCGACGGTGATCTGCGAATACCTGGAGGACGAATTTCCGGGCGAGCCCTCCTTGCGTCCCGCCGACTCCTACGGCCGGGCGCAGATGCGCGTGTGGACAAAATGGGTGGACGAGTACTTCTGCTGGTGCGTCTCGACGATCGGCTGGCATCGCATGGTCGGCGGGATGGTGCGCAACCTCGGCGACGAGGAATTCGAAAAGATGGTGGAGCGCATCCCGCTGAAGGAACAACAGGTGAAATGGCGCCGCGCGCGCGAGGGTTTCGCCAAGGAAATTCTCGACGAGGAAATGCGTAAGATCGCCTATTCGGTCAAGAAGCTGGAAGCGCGCCTCGCGCTGAGCCCGTGGCTCGCCGGCGACCAATACACGCTCGCCGACATCTGCAACTTCGCGATCGCCAACGGCATGGAGAACGGCTTCGCCGATCTCGTGAACGAGGCGGATACGCCGCACCTCGTAGCCTGGATCCGCCGGATCAACGCGCGGCCCGCGTGCCGCCAGATGTTCGCCAAGCAACCGTCGGAGTGGGCCGACCGACGGCGGGCGTCCGCGACCCGGTAGGTGCGGTGCGAAGACCTTTCGCCGACCGCCATGCTCCGCGCGAACCGGGGACGCCGTCGGGGTTCGTCCGGGATCGCTGGTCGGCGCCGATATCCGGCGGCGCACCGACCGCTCGGCGCTCACCGTCGAAGTCATCTTTGAGGTCCGAAATCGACCGCCCGGCGGCGACCACGCCGGGGATGTCCGCCGCGAGGTGTAGATCACCCGCCGGCGCGTTCACGAACCAACTCGCGGCCGCATGCGTCAGGTTATTCTCCACCACCGCGGTCGCGCCGTCGCGAGCCGCGATCGCACGGTTCGTGAGATTGTTCGCGATGAGTACGCCGGCTGTGGCTGCGAATCGGTACTCGATCGCGCGCGGGTAGCCGCTGTCGAGAATCACCGTATTGTTGTATACGCGCGAACCGGGGCTGTCGAACAGCGCGATGCCCACGTCCGCAAAGACCCCGATACCCGCCGCATGGTAGATCATGTTGTTGCGGATGACCCCATTCTGGTTCGGTTTCGCGCCGAGGCCGAAGCCGATCCCCCGGTCGCAGTTGACGATCAGGTTGCGCTCGACGAGATCATCGGCGGAGCCGTCCCAGAAATGCACCGCGTGCTCCGCGACCGCCCGCGACGGGCTGGTGATGTTGCGGAAGGTATTGCGGCGAACGGTCCAGTGCTTCGCGCCATGGGCGTCGATGCCGCCGATGTAGTATTGGGGGCCGATGCCCGCCGAATACTCGAAGATGCAGTTCTCGACCAGACCATGGTTCGAGGTGGCGTCGGGCCGCGCCGGGTCGATACTGACCTTGAGCATCTGCTCGTAGGCGTCCCGGAGAATGCAGTCGCGGATCACGGGCGCATCGGCGCCATCCTCTCCGGCGATTTGAATGAGGTGGTAGCGGCTGCGCTGCACCGTCATATCCTTCAGTTCGAAATGGGCGCCCGACACCCGGATGACATTGCCGACGCGCGCGCTCGGGCTCATCGCATCGCCTTCCAGGATCACTCTTGAGCGCGCACCGGGGGCGCCGGCAAGGGTGATGCGGGGAGCCAAGATGTACAGCGTGTCAGCGGGTGCATAAACCCCATCCGCGAGCACGATCAGCGTGTTGCCGCCGGAGCGGTTCGCGTAGGCCACGGCATTTTGCAGTTGCCTTGTCGTATCGACACGGATGACGTGCTGCGCGCCTACGGCGCCCGCGCTTGAAACGACGCTCATCGCGAGCAGCAGGATAGCGAGCCTGCCGCAGGTTCCGACTGCGAAATTCACGGATGCAGAGGCGATGAATCGATGAAGCGGCTTTGCCCCGATTGACGAATGCGCCCGACGGGCCGTCGCAGACGGCCGGGTTTTCGTGCCGCTGCGCGGGCGCCGATCGCTCCTCACATCGGCCTTCGCGCGATGATCTGCACGACGGCGCTGAGACCGGTATGACCGCTGCCTTCCGTGACCATCCGCTCTCGTTCCATCGCGTGAATGAGGTCCAGTCCGGCGAGTTGCAGACGCAATTCCGACAGTGTCGGCAGCAGATCGACCGATTGCGGCCCCCCGGTCCCGTGGCCGATTTGATCCGGCGTATACGCTTCCATTAGAAACACGCCCTGAGGCTTCAGGCCGGCGATGATTTGTCGATGATTGATCGCGCGCAACGCGCTCGGCAGGTGACACCAGATGGACACGATGCCGTCCCAGCGCTCGCGCCCGATGCGGTAGCCGTCGAGGTCGGCCGCGATCGTCTCGATCCGGACGCCGTTGGCGGCTGCGAGACGCGCGGCTTTCTCGAGGCCGACGGCCGATTGATCGAGCGCCGTAACGCGGTATCCCCGTCGAGCGAGAAAGACCGCATTGCGGCCCTCCCCTTCGCCGAGACACAAAACGGCGCCGCCGGCGGGGATCGCAGCCGCGTTTTCACGCAGGAAGTCGTTGGGCTCGGTGCCGTAGTAGTAACCGGCCGCGGCGTAGCGCTCATCCCAGTGATTCATCCTAGACTCCAAGCGTGACTTTGGACCATGCGTCGAAAATACCGCTCCGGCGGCTCGTCGATTGTAAACCCGCCCGGCGCCGTCGCACCGTGGCAAAGCCGCAAGCTATCTCCTATGATCGGGCTTGCCTGCGATAAATCCGACGCCCACCAGGAGTTCGCCCGATGAAATGCGCCGCTCAGTCGAAGCATGGCCGCCCTCTCGCCACGCTTTGCGCCGTGATCGCGGGACTCGCTCTTTGCGCGGCGGCAAACGCGAGTCCGTCGTCGCTGCAGATGCTCGCGGGAAAACTTGCCTGGCGCAATGTCGGCCCCTGGATCGGCGGCCGCGTGGTCGCGGTCGCCGGCGTGCCGAGCGATCCGCACCTCTTCTACATGGGTGCCGTCGACGGCGGGGTTTGGAAGAGCACTGACGACGGCATCAAGTGGATCAACATCACCGACCACACCTTGCCTGGATCGAGCGACAGCATCGGTGCGATCGCGGTGGCGCCATCCGATCCCAAGATTCTCTACGTCGGCACCGGCGAGAGCGACATCCGCGGCGACGTGATCACCGGCGATGGCGTGTTCCGCTCCGATGATGCCGGCAAAACCTGGCGCGCCGCCGGCCTCGCCGACACCCACACGATCAGTGCGATCGTCGTCGACCCGGGCAATCCCGACGTCGTCTACGCCTCGTCGATGGGACACGTGTTCAAGCCCAATGCCGAGCGCGGCGTGTTCAAATCGACGGACGGCGGCAAGACGTGGAGCAAGATTCTCTACGCCGACGACAAGACCGGCGCGATCGACCTGGTGATGGATCCGCAGCATCCGGAAGTCTTGTACGCCGCGCTCTGGCAGGCCGAGCGCACACCATGGGCCCTCGACGACGGCGGTCCCGGGAGCGGTCTGTACAAAAGCACGGACGGCGGTGCGCATTGGACCGAGATTTCGCACAACCCCGGCTTCCCACGCGCGCTGTTGGGGCGCATCGGCGTCAGCGTCGCCGCCGGCCGGCCGAACGTCGTATACAGCATCGTCCAGGCTAAGGGCGGCGGCGTGTTCCGCTCCGACGACGGCGGTGCGAAGTGGACGCGCGTCGACGCCAATTGGAGCCTGCGCCAACGCGCCTTCTATTACATGAGCATCTACGCCGATCCGACCGACCCGGATACCGTCTATGTGCCCGAGGTCGATGCCCTTTGGGTCTCGCATGACCGAGCCAAGACCTTTGCGAAACTGCACACCCCGCACGGCGACAATCACATCGTCTGGATCAACCCGCATGACCCGAAGATCCTGCTGGAAGGCAATGACGGCGGCGCCACCGTATCGGTCGACGGCGGTAAAACCTGGAGCGGCGAGCATAATCAGCCCACGGGCCAGTACTACCACGTGGCGCTCGACGGCCGGTTCCCGTTTCACCTCTACGGCGCACAACAGGACGAAGGTTCGTTCGAGGGTCCGAGCGCAAGCTCCGAGGGCGTGATACCACCCGGAGCCTGGCATCGCGTCGCCTACGGCGAGAGCACCTTCGTCGCGCCGCAAGCGGGCGATCCCGACGTCACTTTCGGCAGCGGATACTTCAGCATCCTGCTGCGATATGACATGAGGACCGGCGAGTACCGGGGTGTCAGTCCTTGGCCCGATTACCAGGAGGGCGCCTCTTCGGGCGAACTGAAGTATCGCTTCGGCTGGACGCATCCGATCCTATTCTCGCCGGATCACAAGAGCCTGCTGATCGGCTCGCAGTACGTACTGAAGAGCGACGACGGCGGGGAGACCTGGCAACGTATCAGCCCCGATTTGACCCGCAACGATCCCAAGACCGTGAAGCCGAGCGGTGGCCCGATCGATCTCGATCAATCCGGCGCGGAGATTTTTCCCGACATCTCGGCGCTCGCGTTATCGCCGCTCGACGCCCAGGTGATCTGGGCGGGATCCGCGGACGGCTTGGTCCACGTGACCACCGACGGCGGCGCGCATTGGCGCGCGGTCACGCCGCCGGGCCTGCCCGAATGGGCCGAAATCAGTTCGATCGAGGCCTCGCACGTCGTCCCCGGCACCGCCTATCTCAGCGCGTCGCGCTACATGTGGGACGACTTTCATCCGTATGTCTTCGAGACCACCGACTACGGCCGCCACTGGACCGCGCTGACCACGGGATTGCCCGACGATCAGTACGTGTTCGCGGTACGTCAGGATCCATCCGATCCGCAACTGCTGTTCCTGGGCGCCAAGAGCGGCGTTTACGCGAGCCTCGACGGCGGCGCGCACTGGCAGTCGCTCGCACTGAATTTGCCGCGCGTGCAGGTGCGCGACATCGCAGTCAATGCGCGCCAGGGCGATATCGTCGTCGCGACCCACGGCCGCGCGTTCTGGGTACTCGACGACTTGACGCTGCTCGAACAAATCTCGCAACAACCGGCGCTGAATACGGACGACGCGCAGGTGTACGCGCCGCAGACGGCTTGGCTCAGTCATGCGTACGGAAGGAACCCGAACGCCAAATACCTGCCGTCGGTGGGCGCCAATCCGCCGTTCGGCGCAACGGTGTATTTCAACATTCCCAAGGACTACGACGGCAAGGCGCCGGCGAGCCTCTCATTCCTGGATGCCGAGGGCCGCCTGATCCGCCGCTTCACGCTGCATTTGAAAACCACCACGCCGAAGGAGAGCGCGGCGGTGCGCGACAACCGGACTCCCACCGAGAAGAAGCAGGCCGCGCAGGTAAAGCTCACCGCGATCACGCCGGGTATGAACCACCTGCAGTGGAACCTGCGCTACCCGGACGCGACCGAGGTGGCCGGCTTCCAGCCGCCGATCGCCGCCGGTGGTCTGCCGGACGAGGTCTCGGGCTCCTCGGTGACGCCGGGCCGTTACACCGCCGTCCTCGAATACCGCGGCCGCAAGAGCGAGCGGGCGTTCAATGTCGCGCTCGATCCGCGCTTGCACCCGGCGCCTGACGCGCTGGCGCGGCGTTTGGCCTTGGAACTGCGCATCCACGGCGCGCTCGATAAGCTCGATCGGACGATCAACCAGGCGATCGCGCTGCGCGACCGGCTGAACACGGCCGTCGCCGACCATCGACTCGGCAAGTCAAAGGCTCGCGCGGCGCTCGCGTCGCTTGACGGGGCCATCGGCAATCTCGTCCAGCTCAAGATCCAATCGAGCGAAGGGAGTCTGCTGTACGAAACCAAGCTGCGCAGCCATCTCGCCTATCTCGCCGCCGACATCGAACTTGCCTACACGCAGCCAAACGCCGCGCAATACGCCGTGTTCGCCATGCTCGATCAGCACGCGAACGCCGGCGAGCGGCAATTGACCGCGGCGATTGCGGAGGGAAAAAGACTCCTTTGAACGGCGCGGCGCATCGTCGGGTGTCGCGCCGGCGGGAACGGCGGGCATCGCACCGACCGCGCGGCGGGCGCGCTCGCGAGCCTCGCTAGATCGCATGTGGCCGCTCTTGGGAATTGCCGTCGTCGTCGTCGGATTTGCCGTCGGGCTCAATCCGCTGATCGTCATAGCCGCCGCCGCGCTGGTCACCGGCGTGATGGCCGGCATCGCGCCGCTGCACCTCGTCGCCGCCTTCGGCAAGGCCTTCAACCAGAGCCGCTATGTCTCGGTGGTTTGGCTGGTGTTGCCCGTGATCGGCCTGCTGGAGAGAGAGGGCTTGCAGGAGCGTGCGCGCATGCTCGTTGCGCGTATGCGCGCGGCGACGGCGGGACGCTTGCTCATCGTCTATCTCGCGCTGCGCCAGATTTCGGCGGCGCTGGGCCTCATGTCGCTATTCGGTCATGCGCAGACCGTGCGGCCATTGGTCGCGCCGATGGCGGAAGGCGCGGCCGAGGCTAGGCATGGCCGGCTCGGCGCGCGCGCGCGCATGTTGATCCGCGCCTATGCGGCAAGTGCGGACAATGTCGGCGCCTTTTTCGGCGAGGACATCTTCGTAGCGGTGGGCTCGGTCCTGCTGATCAAGGGCTTCCTGCAGCAAAGCGGGATTCAGGTGGCGCCGCTGACGCTGTCGCTGTGGGCCGCCCCGACCGCGCTGCTCGCGTTCGCGATCCATGGTATCCGCCTGTGGCGGCTCGATGCGAAGCTGAAGCGTCTCGCCGCCGAGGGCGATCCATGATCGGCCTCGAACAGGTCTACTGGCTGATGGGCGCGATGTTTGCCGGCATCGCGATCCTGTCCTCGCGCGACAGGGTCAATCCCAAGCGCGCCGGCAATGCGGGATTCTGGGGGCTGCTCGCGGTCAGCTTCCTGTTCGGCTCGATCATCGGCGATCTGGCCAATGGTGTGCTCGTGCTGGCGCTGGTGCTCTTGGGCGGCACGGGCGCGTTGGGACGCGGCGCGCCGCGGACCACGTCGCCGCGGCAACGCGAGGCGCGCGCCAAGCTGCGCGGCAACTGGATCTTCGGTCCTGCCCTCATCATTCCGTTCGTCGCGATTGGGGGAACGCTCACGCTGGCGCGGTTCTCTGTGCACGGCGTGCCGCTCATCGATTCCAGCGAAGCGACGTTGGTCGCGCTCGCGCTCGGCATCGCCGTGGCGCTCCTCGTAGCCAATATCTGGTTGAGGCCGCCGGCCTCGACGGCGCTCGAAGAAGGCAGGCGGCTCGCCGACAGCGTCGGCTGGGCTGTGATCCTGCCGCAGATGCTGGCGGCACTGGGTGCGGTGTTCGCGCTCTCAGGCGTAGGCGGTGCAGTGGGAAGGATTGCCACGACCTGGCTGCCGCTCGGGCATCCGTTCACCGCGGTCGCCACCTATTGCGTTGGCATGGCGCTGTTCACCGCGGTGATGGGCAATGCCTTTGCCGCCTTTCCGGTGATGACGGCGGCCGTCGGCGTGCCGCTGATCGTGCATAGATTCGGCGGCGATCCGGCGATCATGGGCGCGATTGGCATGCTCTCTGGCTTCTGCGGTACGCTGACGACGCCGATGGCGGCGAATTTCAATATTGTGCCGGCCGCGCTGCTCGAATTGCCCGACCGCAACGCCGTGATCCGCGTGCAGATTCCCACCGCGATTCCGCTGCTGATCGGCAATATCCTGCTGATGTACCTGCTCGTCTTCCGCTACTAGGAGCGCCGCCACGTACCTACTCGACCAAAGCCTTGGCGCGCGCTTCGCCCGCATCGCACTGAGGCATGTCGGCCGCGAATATCCGAACAAGCTCGATCACGTGCTGAACGGGCCTGAGGATGTGAAGGGGCCGCGCGCGCTACATCCGATTTTCTTCGGGAGCTTCGACTGGCACTCCTGCGTGCACGGGCACTGGCTGCTCGCACGACTCTACCGGCGCTTTCCGTACCTGTCGGAGGCGGTCGAAATCCGCGCGCTGCTGGACGAGCGGTTCACGGCTGACAACGTGACCGGGGAACTCGCCTATCTGCGTTCGCCCGGCACGCGCGGCTTCGAGCGGCCTTACGGTTGGGCCTGGGCGCTCATGCTGCAGGGCGAACTCGAACGCCAAACCGGTGAGGAGGGGCGGCGCTGGGCGAGCAGCCTGCGGCCGCTGGCGGATGAATTTGCGCGCCGATTCGAATCCTTCCTGCCGCTCTGCACCTATCCCGTGCGCGCCGGCGTGCATTCGAACACGGCGTTTGCGCTGTTGCTGTCGCGCGCCTATGCGGACGCCGCGGGTAAAGCGGATTTCGCGGCGCTGTGCGCCGAGACGGCGCGGCGCTGGTATGGCCACGATACCAATTACCGTAGCCTCGAACCGTCGCAGGACGAGTTCCTCTCGCCGACGCTGATCGAGGCGGCGCTGATGCGCGCCGTCCTCTCGGCGGAAGAATTCAACGCCTGGTTCCGGGCATTCCTGCCCGACGCGGCCAACGGTGCACCGGCGGCCCTGTTCGCGCCGGCAACCGTAAGCGATCGCAGCGACGGCAAAATCGCCCACCTGGAGGGACTCAACCTTTCGCGCGCCTGGTGCTGGAAGACGATCGTTGCCGGCACTCCCGCCGCCGATCCACTGCGCCTGCGCGCCGAACAGTCTATCGCCGCGCATCTTTCCGGCGCGCTCGAAAAAGTCGCCGGCGACTACATGGGCGAGCACTGGCTTGCGAGTTTCGCGCTGCTTGCCCTCGATACCGATCCAGCGTGACCCTTCGCTCTCGAGAGGCTACATTTCACCCGTGGCGCCCAACCGCCTCGGGAGTGAACAGATATGCTGATCGAACACCCTGACGACGGCAAGCGCGGGCGGCGGAGGCCGGCGCTCGCGGCGGTGGCCGCGCTCGCGCTCGCCGCCGGCACCGCCGTGGCGGCACCGGCGGCGCCCGAGGCCGTGCTGCCTATCTCCGGCGGTACACCCGACATCGGCTTCGACGACATCGGTTACTTCCCCGCACTCGACCGGTTGTCCATTCCGGCCGGCCGGACCGGCGTGCTCGACCTCATCGATCCACGCAGCGGCGCCATTACGGCGCGCTACCCGGTCACGTCCGTGCGGACTGCGCGGGGACGTCGCGCCAGTACGACCTCAGCGGCCTATGGCGACGGATACCTCTTCGCGAGCGACCATGGGCGAAACGCGGTTGCGGTCATCGACGCACACAGCGGCAAGGAAGTCGTCCGAGTGCCGCTCGCGAGCGAGCCAGACTACCTGCGCTTCCTCGGCAGCCGCCAAGAACTGTGGGTGACAGAACCGCATGGCCGCCAGATTCAGGTGTTCCGCATGGAACCCGGTGCGAAGCCGACGTTCACCCTGATCAGCACGGTCGCCGTGCCGGGAGGGCCCGAGTCCCTGGTGTTCGACACGGCGCTCGGCCGCGCCTATACCAACCTCTGGAAGGAGCAGACCGCGGTGCTGGACTTGGCTCACCCCCGAGTGATCGGCAGGTGGCGCGCCAGCTGTGCAGGACCCCGGGGACTCGCCCTGGACACTGCCCGCGGGTTCCTGTTCGTGGGCTGCGCCGAGGGTGCGGTGGCGGTCCTCGATCTCAAGTCCGACGGCCGCGTGCTCGCAAAGGCGCCTGCCGGCGCCGGTGTGGACATCATCAGTTACGCCGCCGCCCGCCGGCATCTCTATGTCCCGGGAGCGCGCGCCGCGACACTCAGCGTATTCCGGGTGGGCGACTCAGGCGCGTTGCAGGCGCTTGCGCTCTACCGCACGGCGCAGGGCGCGCATTGCGTCACCGACGATGGCCGTGGACGGGTGTTCGTATGCGATCCCGATGCTGGCCGCATCCTCGAGTTCCGTGATTCGCCGCGCGGCGTAAAACGGGACACAAGCCGCGCGGCGCGGTGATCTGCGCCCGGGTACCGAGCGACGATTGCCAAGCCTCGGCTACATCGTCTCGACTTTCGCTTACCGCGATGCCTGCGGCATCGGCATCGGCTTCACGTCGCCGCAGTCCGGTCCAAGGTATTTCAACTCGGACTCGCTGTGAATCACATGGGTCGCGCCGCTTGCCGTGCGAGTGGTCACGTCGACCCGAGTGGTAATGTCGCCGCCCACCGTGGTCGACTCTCCCTTTCCAGTTGTGGTATTTCCGTCGGAGCTGCAGTGGAACGTGAAGGTGGTGCGGCTGCCGCTATGCGTGACGATGCTGGGCTGACAATGCCCCGTGCGGTCGACGATCGGTGCGTCGCGGTGCGCTTGGGCGGCGCTGACGCACATCTTGACGGTGCCGTCCGCGCCCATCGAGGGCCCGCCATGGTCCTTCATCATCGCCTCCATGCGCGCGCGTTGTTCGGGCGGAACGTTGGCCATCGCCTCCCGCATCTTCGAAGCCATGCCCGCGATTTGCGCCGTCGTATCGCGCCCGTCGATAACCTGCTTGACCACCCGAGTCTGCCACAGCCCCGGCTTCAAGCCGAACCCGCCGGCCCAAACCTCTCCGGCAGCGAGTGCGACGAGGCCGATCAGTATGAATTTGCGCATGTCCGTTCCCCGTCGCCGAAAGATTCGGTGTTTTCTCGTCCATATACCGCCTCGCCCGGAGCGCGTCAAACTAATTGGAACGGGCTGCCCGTGCGGGCCTTCCCGCTGCGCGCCGGGCACAGTGTCGGTAAGCGGAACGCTCTACTTCTGAATCGATACGGAATCGAATAACGCGCCGGGGCCGTCGGCCTTGCTGACCGTCGATGCCACGTCCGGGAGCTTGGTCGCAAACTTCAACGGCGCGGCATTGACCGGGAGCATCATCGATTCTGGTTCGAATGCGTATTTTTTTTGATGATGCCTCGATACTCGCGTGTGCGGACAATACCTCAGTTCTTCTGTCCAGTCGACGGCGGCGGCGCGCCGACGCGCTGTTCGGCGCGGGAACTACGCTGACCGCCTTGCCGACGCTCGCCGGCCCCAACGGCAGTGTCGGTGGATCGATCACGGGTTTCGACTGGGGCATGCCGTTCTTCTTCAACCGCTCGGTCTACGTCTTATTCGAGGCGCATTCGGCCGCGGGCACGGCCGGACCGGCGGTCGGCTTCAATTA
>DAIDVO010000081.1 GCA_027456085.1 Steroidobacteraceae bacterium
GACCAGGCCCAGCACCACGAAGGTCTGCGCCACGCCGACATGGGTGGGGGTGGTGAACGCCTTCATCAGCATCACCGACAGCGGCGAGGCGATCATCGCGCCGCCGCCGAAGCCCATGATCGCCATGCCGGTTGCCATGCCCGGGCGATCCGGGAACCACTTGATCAATGTGGAAACGGGCGCGATGTAGCCGATGCCTAGGCCGCATCCGCCGAGCGCACCGTAACCCAGGTACAAGAGCGAAATCCGATGCATCGAGACGCCGGCCGCGGCCACCAGGAAACCGCCGCCGAAACACAGCGCCGCCGCTCCCATCGCCTTGCGCGGACCGGCGCGCTCGACCCAACGGCCGAATACCGCAGCCGCAGCGCCGAGAAAGAAAATCGCGATGGAGAAGATCCAGCCGACCTGGGTCAGCTTCCAATCCGCGGGCAGGGACTGCCGGCCGCCCAACAAGTGGGTCAGCGGCAAGTTGAACGTCGAGAACGCGTAGACCTGGCCGATCGACAAGTGGACGGTGAGCGCCGCGGGCGGCACCAGGAAGCGGTTGAAGCCCGCAGGCGCGATCGTGCGCCGCCTATCCCAGAAGGAGGGTATCGCACCCCGCACGCCGATGTTCGTTCGCGCCGTCATGTTCTTTTTCTCCGCGCCACCGCGCCGACCCGCGAGGCCGGCCGGTTAGGATCCCGGCAATCCCATCCTTATACTCGATCGCCGGCAGCTTGCGAAGCCCCGCGCAGCGAGCAAACCGGCAGCGTCAGCCGCGCCGCCCGGGCGCCGGTCTGCGCATCACAATGGTATGCACTTCACGCTGTCGAGTCGGAAAAGCGTGACGGTGCGGGGCGCATGGGCGGCTTCAAGCCGGTAGGTTTCGAAGTCCTATGGTGTTCACGAAGCTCGCCCGCCGGGCGGCTGCGAAAGCGGTCGCGTCCTTGTGTTGGATCGCCTTGACGGCGGCGGTATTCGGCTGTTCGTCGCGCGTCCTTGCTGATTGTCTTGCGAGCGCCGATCCCGGCATTCGGGCGCTGCAGGCGCTGTCCGAGGCCGATGCGGTCGAGGCGGTCCGGCAAGCAGGCCGCGCGTTAAGCGCCGAGCTGCATGCGAAAACTCCCGACAGCCGGCGCATAGCCTCGCTATACGGCGTATTGGCGCAAAGCTACAGCCGCCTCGAATTGGATGCCGATGCGCGCGCCGCCGCGCGCAAGGGCCTCGCACTCGCGCTCGGCCCGCGCGATCCCGTGCGTCTCGATCTGCTCGCGGCTTACGCCGAGAACGTCTACGACAATGACGGGATCCAGCGCGCGCTAAAGACGATCGAAAGTGCGCGCTCGGCCCAGCCCGCGGGGTCCCTCGCGTCCATCTGTCTGCAGATCACGCAAGGCATGCTCGAATACCGGCTGGACCACACGGATCGGGCGATCGTGAGCCTGACGCAGGCGTACGGCGCGACCGGCGCCCGGGGGCTCGCCGAGCCGCGGATGTTCGCCGCCGATGCCTTGACCGCGGTCATGCGCGCGATGGGCGACTACAGCCAGGCCCTCGCGCTGAACAACGAAGTGATCGCCTGGGACGTCGCGCACAAGGCCACGTTGAGCTTGTCGGTGTCGCGCTATGTGCGTGGAACCATCTTGAAATTGATGGGCGACTACCGCGGCGCGATCGAGGAATTCGCGCAGAGCCGTACCCTCTCCGTGCCGCTGCACGACGTCCAAGGAATCGCATTCGAGGATCTGCGCATCTGCGAAACGCGCGTGGAAGTCGGCGATTTGAATTCCGCGCGCAGCGATTGCAATGCCGCTCTGCCGACGTTCATCGCGGCAGGATCCACGGACGTCGTCAAAGAGACCCGCGCGACGCTCGCACGCATCGACCTGATGCAAGGCGATGCTCGACGCGCGCTCGCCGAATTCAACGGTGTGCTCGACCGCGCCGGCGAGGATTTGCCGCCGCGCCGCGTCGCGGCCATCTATCTTTGGCGCGCACGCACGAACGCCGCTTTGAACCATTATCGGGACGGGTACCGCGACCTTTCGGAGTACGTGCGGCGCTCATCGGTCGATTACGGCGCCGAACGCATCCGCCAGGCCGCGGCGATGCGGGCCAAATTCGCGACCGATCGCGAGATGGAGCGCAACGGCGCGCTGCAGCGCGAGCTCGCGCGGTCGAGGCAGCGGTCGTTCCGCCAGGCGCAGGAGCTGCGGCGCAACGCGACGGTGTTCGCGACGGGTTTGATGCTGATCGCCTTGCTGATCTACATCTCGCTCGCGAACATCCGCCAGCGCCGCGAATTGGTGCGGCTCGCGACCCAGGACGGATTGACCGGATTGCCGAATCGCCGTGGTACGGCCGAACGCGCGACCGCCGCCCTCAACGCGGCAATGGCGGCGCAGAAACCGCTGACGCTCGCGATCATCGCCCTGGATCACTTCACGGCGATCAACGACCGCTGCGGCCACGCAGCCGGAGACCACGTGCTGCGCGAATTCGCAAAGTCGGGCGCAGTCACTCTGCGCCCGACCGACGTGTTCGGACGCTGGGGCGGAGAGGAGTTTCTGTTGGTGATGCCGGATACGACGCTCGATATCGCGCTCACGAGTCTCGAGCGCTTGCGCCGGGTGCTCGCCGCCGTCGATCTGCCCGCTGCGGGCGCGGACTTGCGGCTCAGCCTGAGCGCCGGACTCGCGACGATGGACGAGCACGCGAAATCACTCGATGAAATGATCGCCTGCGCCGACGCCGCCCTGTACGCGGCGAAGAATCAAGGCCGCGATCTCGTGCGCGTCGCGGACCACAGCTACCTGGCGGCATCGACCGGTGTGAGGCGCGCGCTGCGCCAGTGACTTGTACGCATATCGGGGACGGCGCGGATCGGCTAATCTAGCGCGCATGAGCGATCAGGTGTTCGAAGACCGAAGCGCGGCCGGCCGTGCGCTCGTTCCCTTGTTGCGCGAATATGCGGACCAGGAGGACACGAGCGTCGTCGGCTTGCCGCGCGGCGGCATCCCGGTGGCCTATGCGGCCGCCACGGCGCTTGGACTGCCGCTCGACGTTCTGGTCGTGCGAAAAATAGGCGCGCCCGGGCAACCCGAATTCGCGCTCGGCGCGATCGCCGCCGGCGTGGTCGTTGAGAATCCGGAGTACGCGCGCTTCGCCGCCGCGGACCCTGCCGGCGGCGACGCGGTGGTAGCGCGCGAGCGCCGCGAGCTCGAGCGGCGCGAACTCGCCTACCGCGGCGGCGAACCCGCGTTCGACCCGGCCGGCAAGACCGTGATTCTCGTCGACGATGGCGCTGCGACAGGTGCGTCGATGCGCGCCGCCGTGCGGGCGATGCGGCGCTTGCGTGCGCGCAAGATCATCGTCGCATTGCCGACCGCGTCCGCCGAAGCCTGTGCCGATTTGGAGCGTGAAGCGGACCGCGTGCTGTGCGTGCAGACGCCGCGTATGTTCCGTGCGGTAGGCGAGTGGTATGAGAGTTTTGATCAAGTCAGCGATCGCGAGGTCACCGATCTGCTCGCGCGGGCGCGCGTGGGATAAAAATGTTAGCCTAGATCGAGCGGACGCCGATTTCTGCAACGAGCCGCGCATGAAGGCGGCGAGCTTGCTGCGTAGCTTGCCGGGTAGTGCTCAATAGACTAGATTGAGTATACTTCGTAACTTATTGATTTTTGGTGCCCAGGAGAGGACTCGAACCTCCACGAATTTCTCCACTGGTACCTGAAACCAGCGCGTCTACCAGTTCCGCCACCTGGGCAAAAGGGGCCTGCCATCGGCGCAGGCGGCGAAATGTACGCACACACCCGGGCCTTGTCAATCAAGGCGCGACCCCCAATGTAAGCAACTTTCGTGAATTTCCACGACCGGTACCTGAAAAATTAAAAATGACGCATAAAAACGGCAAATTCGGAATTGGCTCGAAACGCGCGGGCCGCGCTGCGGAGAATTCCGACGCGGCCGCTGCGCCCGCGGATTGGCGCGCCCACGACCCCAACCTGGAACTCGAGAAAGCGCGCTATGCGGAGCCGATCGCGAGCCGCGAGCTGCTGCTGCAGATTCTCGCCGAATCGCCCGAGCCGTTGTCGGCCGCGCGCCTCGCCACACGATTGAATCTGGACGCCGAGCCGCAGCGCGAAGCCTTGGCGAAGCGCCTGGCCGCGATGGTGCGCGACGGGCAGGCGACCTTGGCAGCCGCGGGCTACGCGCCGGTCGCGGCGGCGGAGCGCGT
>DAIDVO010000082.1 GCA_027456085.1 Steroidobacteraceae bacterium
CTATCTGATCGACTATGCGGGCGTACGCGTCGAGCAGATGCGTTTCGATGAGCGCGGCCGCGTCGTCGATTTCGGCCTGCCGGCCGCGGAGACCGATCGCATCGTCCGGGAGGGGGTCGCCTTTCGTACGTCCGGCTGCCCGGGGAAATTCCGCGACGACGTGTCGGCGTGTGACCGCCCCTACGGCGATTCTCCGCCGAGCGACATCGCGAGTTTCCCGTTCCAGCCGAACGGCCACGACCTGCGAAAGATCCGCAAACAGCTCAAGATTCCGGTCGTGCGGGCCGAAGACGCGTGAGCGGACGGTTCCGCGTCGTCGATGCGGGCCTGCGCGAGGGCCGCTACAACATTGCGCTCGATCAAGCGATGCTCGAACTGCACCAGGCGGGCGCGATTCCCGACTCGATCCGCTTCATCCACTTTTTGCCGGTCGCGCTCATCGGCCGCCATCAGGAGCTTTCGAGCGAAGTCGATCTCGACTACTGCCGCCGGCACGGCATCGGCGTCGGCCGGCGCATCACCGGCGGCGGCGCGATCTATCTCGATCAAGGTCAACTGGGCTGGGAACTCGTGTTCGGCCGCCGCTCCCTGAAGGGCGCATCACTCGGCGACATCGCACGCTCGATCTGCGAAGCCGCCGCCGCGGCCTTGAGTCGCCTGGGGGTGGACGCGCGCTTTCGGCCGCGCAACGACATCGAAGTCGGCGGCCGCAAGGTGAGCGGCACGGGCGGCTTCTTCGACGGCGACTCGCTGATTTATCAAGGCACGGTGCTCGTGGACATGGACCCGAAGGCGATGGTCGGCGCGCTGCGTGTTCCGCAGGCCAAGATCGCGAAGCGCGGGCTGGATTCGGCCGCGGCACGCGTCGTGACGCTGCGCGAGCTTCTGGGAGCCGCGACGCCGGCGATCGCCGAGGTAGAGCAGGCGCTGCTCACGGGGTTTCAGGAGCACCTCGGCTTCGAGTTCGAGCGCGGCGCGCTGACCGCGGCCGAGGAGTCGCTTGCGCAAGATCTCTACTTCTCGCAGATCGGCCGCGATGACTTCGTCGCCGAGATCGACGGACCGCCGGGCGGCGGCGCCGTGCACGTCGGCGTGCACGCGGGCGCAGGCGGCACGATCACCTCCTACGTGCGGCGCGAGGGCGTCGCGGGCCGGCGGCTCGGACAAGTGCTGATCACCGGCGATTTCTTCGTCGCGCCGCCGCGCCTGATCTACGACCTCGAAAGTCATTTGCGCGGCATCGACGCGGACGACGCCGGCGCTGCCGTCGATGCGTTCTTCGCCGCACGCCCGCCCGGGCTCGCCACCGTCACGGCTGCGGATTTCCGCAGGTCGCTCGAAGTCGCGCTTGCCGAGCCTGCCGCGGCGCAGGTGCGGTAGGGCGCGGCCGCTGTGTCCGATTTCGGCAAGACCCTTGCAGTGGTGCAGCATGATTCGGCCGAATACCTCGGCTTGATCGAAGATCATTTCGAGGGCCGGCGGATCCGGTTCCGCTACTACCGTCCGTTTGCGGATGGCGGGCGCTTGCCGCAGGCGCGCGAATGGGCAGAAGGTCTGGTCCTGCTCGGCGGCGGCCCGCTGGGCGCGGCGCGCGGCCCTTCGCGGCTGCCGAGTTTCGACGCGGAAGTGGCCTTGACCGCGACCGCCCTCGCCGGCGGCGTGCCGATCCTCGGTATCGGGCTAGGCGCGCTGATCCTGTGCAAGGCGGCCGGCGGCGACGTCGCCTCCACGCCGCTTGCGTTCGAGGTGACGACGGCGCGCCGTACCGCGGACGACGCGCTCGCCGGGTATCTGCCGCCGCTCTATCCGCACGTGCGCTACGGCCGCGACGCACCCGTATTGCCCGGCGCGGCGCGTGTGCTCGCGCTCGACGCGAGCGGCAAGCCGGCACTGTTTCAGCTCGGCGAGCGAGCCTTCGGCTTCTTGGGGAATCCCGGCATAAAGTCCGCGATCGTCGAGGACCTGATCATGGAATTCCCGGATGCGCCGGATGATCCTGAGTCTGGGTTGCGCGCGCTGCGCGCTTGTCGCGGCGCAATCGAAGCCGCCCTCGTGCCGATCATGACCGGATTGGTGAGATGCATGCAGCTGATGGACCAGGCTCCCGTCGGCGCGCCTTGAGCCGCAAGCGGCCCGCGTCCGCGCGGACGCGATGCTTGCGCGGGATGCGGTTATACATTAGCCTCGGCTAATAACTTGGAAATGAGGGCGCCTTACGCAGTGAGGCGCAAGCTTGGGGGGAGGAGCGTTGATGGCGACGAAACTGATCATCGTGATGGCCAACACCGATCCGCGCAACGGCGAGGAACTCGGTGCGCCGATATTTCAAGCGACCGTCGCGGCGGCGATGGAGTTCGAGGTCGAGGTCATCTGCACGGCGACCGCCGGGCGCCTCATGAAAAAGGGCGTCGCCGAGAAACTGTTCGTGAAGCCCGGCTCACCGAAATCCGTGCTCGATTTCATCAAGGACGCCCACGAGGCCGGCGCGAAGTTCTATTGCTGTTCGCCGAATCTCGACCTGTTCAGCATGACCGAGGCCGATTTGATCCCGGAATGCAGCGGAATCATCGGCGGCGCGTACCTCATCGAGCGCGTCATGCAGGACGAGTACAAGGTGCTGACTTACTGACCGGATCACGAAGGGCCTCGCAATGGAAGGTGCGACCACGACACGCGTCCAGCAGTTCATCGGCGATCCCGTAGCCGTGACCGCGCCCGTCGAGCACGCGAAGCTCGAGGAAATCTTCAGGGACATCCAATCCGATCTGCGCTTCGATCACGAGCTGCACGGCTGCCTCAACTGCGGCATCTGCACCGCGACCTGCCCATCGGCTCATTACTACGACTACAGCCCGCGCGAGATCGTGCAGCTTCTCTGGACCGAGAATCTCGAGGGCATCTACGACGCGATGCAGGAAAAAATATGGGCCTGCGCGCAATGCTATACCTGCGCGGCCCGCTGCCCGTTCGGCAATTCGCCCGGCGGACTCGTGATGCTGATGCGCGAGGTTGCGATCAAGCACGGCATGGAATCGGCGAAGAACGTGCTGCGGCCGTTCAGCCGCGTGATGCTGAAGCTGATCTCGACCGGCAATCAACTCTCGCCCGACATGATCAGCAAGGACGCATTCCCCGATTGGGGGCCGAATATCTCCAAGGTCGATGCGCCGCTCGCGATTCTGCGCAAGGCTATCCCCGTACCGACGCTGCACACGACCAAGACCGCCTGGGAGGTCAATTTGAAGACCTCGGTCGAGCTGTACACGATTTGGGAGGAGACCGGCGTTCTCGACAGCCTGAAGGTGATCGACCCGAATCTGTTCGACGTGATAGGCGACATCATGGACGAGAAGCGCGACGACTATGCCGATTGGCTCGAAGATCAAGAGGAGTGAACCCATGGCGAATCCCACCGACAAGACGACGGGCGAGCACCTGACCGGCCACGGGCCGGAATGGAAGGCCGCGGGCCTCGGCGCGAAGGATGCGCAGATCGCGACCGCCTGGGTCGAACAGATCATCGACAAGCGCTCCATGCTGACGAACAAGGACCGCGTCGAGGACGTGCGCGACGCGATGTGGCAGCTCGAGAAGGACGGCGAAATCGTCGTCCACCGCATCAACGAAGAGCACAAGCCGGCGCACGTCAAGACGCTGTACGGCTGGGACAAGAAAATCCCGACGACGCGCCTTTGGCACCACAAGTCCTGCGGCCAGTGCGGCAACATACCGGGCTATCCGGCATCGCTCTTGTGGCTGATGAACGAAATGAACATCGAGTATCTGGACGAGACCGACCAGACCTCATGCACCGCGTGGAACTACCACGGCTCCGGCATCGGCAACATCGAGAGCCTTGCGGCCGTGTTCCTGCGCAACTTCCATCAGGCCTACATGGCGGCGAAGGCCGAGGGCCTGCCGGAGGGCCATTACTACCCGCTGGTTCACTGCGGCACCTCCTTCGGCAACTACAAGGAGATGCGCACGTTTCTCGTCCACTCGGCGAAGCTGCGCGAACGCATGCGCCAGATCCTGGGCAAGCTCGGCCGGCTCGTCGACGGCAAGCTGCTGCTGCCCGAGGAGCTCGTGCATTACAGTGAATGGGTGCACGTCATGCGCGGCGAGATCGCAAAGCGCCAGGTCATCGACGCAAGCGGCATCCGCGCGACGATTCATCCCGCGTGCCACGTCTACAAGATGATCCCCGAGGACGTGATATACGACGACGACGTGCTCGACGGCAACCGCGTCGCCGTATCGACCGGCATCATGCAGTCGCTCGGCACGCAGGTCATCGATTACTCGACCTGGTACGACTGCTGCGGCTTCGGCTTCCGCCACATCATTTCCGAGCGCGAGTTCACGCGCTCGTTCGCGATCGACCGCAAGATCCGCGTCGCGCTCGAGGAGGCGCGCGCGGACGTCATGATCGGGCACGACACGGGCTGCATCACGACGCTCGACAAGAATCAGTGGATAGCCAAGGCCGACGGCCGCCCGGTGAGCCTGCCGGTCCTGGCCGACTGCCAGTTCGCCGCGCTCGTCTGCGGCGCGCATCCGTACAAGATCGTGCAAACCAATTGGCATGCGTCGGCGACGGAAGATCTGATGGAGAAGCTCGGCATCGATTGGCGCGCGAAGAAAGCCGAGTTCGAGGAGTACTTGAAGGAAGTCGCCGCGGGACGCGGGGAAACGCTCTACGATCCGCGGCGCATGGTCACTTCCGGTCCCGGCTTCAAGCGCATAGGACAATCCGGATGAAACAACCGATTTTGATCGTCGGCGGCGGACCGGCCGGCCTTGCGGCGGCGCATGCGCTCGCCCGCGTCGGGCAACAGAGCATCCTCGTCGACAAGGCCGACAAGCTCGGCGGCGCGCCGATCCTCTCGGGCTACGCGAAGCTCGTGCCCTCTGGCGAATGGGCCAAGGATGCGATTGGCGGCATGGTGCAGCGGGTCGCGCAGGACAAGCAGCTCGTCGACGTGCATACCGGCACGACCGTCAGGAGCTTCTCCGGCGCCCCCGGCGATTTCTCGGCCGAACTCTCCAACGGCTCCGCGGTGCGCGCGGGCGCCGCGATCCTCGCGACCGGCTTCACCCACTTCGATTCCCTGAACAAGCCCGAATGGGGTTTCGGCACGTTCCCCGACGTCGTCACGACGACGCAAGTGGAACAGATGATCTCCTCCGGCAAGGGCGTGCGCTGCCCGTCCGACGGCCGCAAGCCGCAGCGGGTCGCAATTCTTCTCTGCGTCGGTTCGCGCGACCGGCAAATCGGCCGCGAATGGTGCTCGAAGATCTGCTGCACGGTCTCGGCGAATCTCGCGATGGAGATCCGCGAGGAGCTGCCCGAGTGCCACGTCTACATCTACTACATGGACATCCGCACGTTCGGGCTGTACGAGACCAAGTACTACTGGCGCAGCCAGGAAGAATTCAAGATCAAGTACATCAAGTCGCGCATCGCCGAGGTCACCTCCGACGGCAACAAACTGATCGTCAAGGGCGAGGACACGCTGGTAAAGCGCCCCGTGACGATTCCGTTCGATCTGGTCGTGCACGCGATCGGCATGGATCCGAACGTCGACAACAAGGCGATCGGTGCGACCTTCGGCGTCGCCCTAGAGCCGCACGGATTCCTCGCGCGCGGCGATACCTACGGCAACATGGCGGAGACCTCGAGGCCGGGCGTGTTCGTCGCCGGCGCGGCCACCGGCCCCGAGAGCATCGACGACTCGATCGGGCAAGGCCATGCGGCCGCGATGACGGCGCTTAGCATCGTGGCTCCCTCGCGGGCGAGCGCTTAAGAGGGCTTACGCGTGCGCAATCCACTGATGCGGCGCGCTACGACGGCCGAAACTGCGCCGGTGCGGCTCGAACTCTCCGGCCCGCGCTTGAGCCAAAGCCTCGCGCGCCTCGCGGCCGGCGCCGAGGCCCAAGGCGGCGTCGAACGCTATGTCGAAGCGCTGAAACTGAAGAGCACCCTGTTCCGCGACGCCTTCGGCGATGCGTCGAATCCGGCGGCGGCGCTCGAACCGGAGACCTTCAAGGGCCTCTGCCCGTTCATGCCGACGGTGCGCCGGCGCATCGCGCGTTGGCTCGAGCGTCCCGCGTACGATGCGCTGAGCGAGGACATCGGCGAGTTCGTCCGTGCGATGGACGACACGGCGACGACCGACGCGCGGCTCGCCGCGTTCGGCGCGCGCTTAGGGCAGGACGCATCGCAACGCTGGGTGCGCGATCTCGGCGCGGAGCTTCTGCACAACATCGCGCCCGACCGCTATCCCCTGATGAACCGCTGGGTCTGGGACGCCGCCGCCAATACCGGCGTGATCCGCGAAATCTGGTTCGCCGAGAGTTCGGATCACACGCGCATCGACGTGCCCGACGGCTACGCGACCTTCCTCGCTCTGCGCGAGGAGCTCAGCCAATTTCTCGCGCAGAACGGCTTTTTCCGCGACATGCTGCATTACGTCGATCTGCTGTGCGCGGAAATCTACGCCGAGTACATCTGCGAACAGGGGAGCGGCTATCTGCGCACCGACTTTTCCGCCGAACAGGACCCGCTCGAATACACGCGCCGCCTCCTCGGCCTCGACGGCGTCAAGGCCGGCAGCGGCCGCACGCGGCTGAAGGCGATCGACGGAACGGCGTTCGTGCTCGACGAGCGCGCCGAACCGGGGACTTCGGCCTGAGCACGACATGCCTATACATGAAAAAGCGCTGATCCGGCCCGAGAACCTGAGGCAACACGAGCATCTCGTCGTCGACGGCATCGACGTCTCCGGACATTGGAGCACGTTCATCCAATCGCGCGTCGTGACCGATTACAACGAGGCGATGGAGGAGGAGATCGCCGCGTTACCTGGCGGTGAGTTAATCCATCGCTGCTGGCAATGCGGTTCGTGCACCAACGCCTGCACGGTCAACGCGATCAACCCGGATTTCAACCCGCGATTCTGGATCTATCTCGTGCGTTTGGGCATGGAAGCGGAACTGCTGCGCGACAAGGACATCATCTGGCAATGCGTCAGCTGCAACAAATGCACGACCATCTGCCCGCGCGACGTGAACCCCGAAGGAGTCATGAAGGCGCTGTCGCATTGGCTCGAATTGAAGGGCCATACGCCGAAATCACCGTCGATGATCTTCGATGAAGTATTCGCCGACCAAGTCATCAAGACCGGCAAGATCGAGGAGGGCCGGACCATCCAGCGGTTCTTCAAGCGTACCGGCCAGGCGCTCAAACAAGACTGGCTCATCGAGATGGTGCGCGGCATGCTCCGGCATCTGCCGATCGGACTGCTGATGCGCATGGGGTTGGGCACGCTTCGAGCGCCGCGCACGCGCCGCTGGGCGCGGGCGCGCGCAGCAATCGAGGAATACGTCGATGAACAGCGCGCCGAGCAGCACCGCGCCTTGGGGCTCGACGATATCATCGAGGCCGCGCGGCGCGACGCCGCCGGCACTCCTCACGCTTAACGGAGCGCGCCAACAATGTCCGAGAACAAGGCCGATAAATACCGCCGCGTCGCCTACTACCCGGGCTGCACGCTCGACGGCAGCGGGCATCCGTACAACCGCTCGACGAAACAAGTCGGCAAAGCGCTGGGCCTCGATCTCGTCGAGATATCCGATTTGAATTGCTGCGGGGCCATGGAGGTGAAGAACATCGACCCCAAGGTGCAGACCTACCTGTCCTCGCGCGTGATGTCGATCGCGGCGAATCAGATGGGGATGGACGTCGTCATGGCGCCTTGCAACGGCTGTTATCACAATCTGAAGAAGGCCGAGCACGACCTCGCGCACGACCCGAAGAGCGGCGAAGCCGTCGCCCGGCTGTCGGCGAAGGCCGGCCACGAGGCCTACCGCGCCGGCCAGGTCGAGACGATTCACGCGCTCGACTGGATCAAGGCCTCGATCGGCGAGGAAGGCTTGCGCGAACGCGTGAAGAACGGCCTCAAAGGCTTGCGCGTCGCGAACTATTACGGCTGCATGTACACGCGCCCGCGCAATATCTTTCCGGAAAAGGATGCCGGGCCCGGCAGCGAATCGACGTCGAAGCCGCATTTCATGGATGATCTGCTCGCGGCCGCGGGCGCGGTCAACGTCGAATTCCCGCTGAAGACCGCGTGCTGCGGCGGCGCGCATACGCTCTCCGACAGCGACATGTCGACGAAGCTCGTGCTGAATATCCTGAACGCAGCGCAGGCCGCGGGCGCCGAAGTCATCGCAACGGAATGTCCGACCTGCCATTCGGGGCTCGAGATGCACCAGATTCGTGCGGAAAAGCGCTTCGCCCGCAAGACCCAGGTGAAGATCATCTATTTCACGCAACTGCTCGGCATCGCGCTCGGGCTGTCCGCGCGCCAGGTCGGTCTGCATGAAAACGTTTCCGATTCGATCGGAATGCTGAAGGCCAAGGGGCTCGCTTGAAATCGATCTTGGACATCGAGGGACGTCTCGACGAGCTTTTGGGCGGCGCGCCGCAGGCTGCCGATGCGCCCGAGATCCTGAAAATGGGCGAAGCGCTCCTCGAATACTGGGTGAGCGCGCGCGGCGAAGTGCCGACGACGGATCTATACGAGGACTTTCGGCTTCTCGCGCTGCATCGCCAGGGCGCGCGGCAGCTTCCGAGCTTCAACGCCTGCCGGGAATCCTGCCGCGAACTCGCCTATCACTACAACCTGCTAACATTGCAG
>DAIDVO010000083.1 GCA_027456085.1 Steroidobacteraceae bacterium
TTGACACGTCACATTTCAAACGCGTGCTGCAAGCGCGCCACGCCGCGCTGCGCACGGCGGTTCACGCCGCGCTTGTGCGTAGCGACGAAGAGCACTATGCGCAAATCGCGGGTCAAGTCCACGATGCCGAAGACGAGTCGCTCGCCGACTTGCTGGTCGACGTCAACCTTGCCGACATCACGCGCGAAATTCACGAACTTCGCGATGTCGAGGCGGCGCTACGGCGCATCGTCATGGGCACATACGGCATCTGCGTGGGCTGCAAAGAAGCCATTGCACGCGCGCGGCTGGAAGCGTATCCGACCGCCAAGCGCTGCCTCGCGTGCCAGAACGAAGAAGAACGCCGTCGGGCCGCGGCGCCGACGCACTCGCTCTGAGCGCGGCGTCGGAATCCGGGGCGATCGACTTGCCGAGCATGATCCGGCCGTGAAATAGTCCTCCGGCGTGCGGACCCGAAATGGTATCCGCCCGGTTGTTCGGCGGCAACGTGTTCGGCCGGCCGGTGGACGAGGCCACCCCGTTATGGCGCGGGCCGCGAAGGCGGTTGAGAAAAAACAATGATCGATGCAGCCCCGACACGCGATCTGCGCCTCACGCGCAACGTGCGCCTGCTGGTGGCTGCGCGCACGGCGCGCAGCGTGGGACAGGGCGTGACGGTGGCGAGTTTCACGCTCTATTTGCACGCGCTTGGTTATGGCGGCGCGGCGATCGGCTCGGTACTGATGGCCGGCCTGTCGTTCGGCATACTGTTGACGCTGGTAGTCGGACCGCTCAGCGACCGTCGCGGCCGCCGTGGACTGCTCCTCGGGTACGAGACGGCCGCGGCGCCAACGGCGCCGCCGGCCCCTTTTCCCCGGTCGAGCAGGCATGGCTGGCGCGCGAAGTCGACGGCGCGGCGCTACGCGTTTTCGCTCAACGCGACCCTGGGCTTTCTCGGCATGGCAATCGGCGCTGCGCTGGTGGCGCTGCCGCCATTATTCGGGTACCGCTATGCGCACCTCGACAATTACCGGCTGCTGTTCCTCGTGCCGTTCACCGGTTCGATCGCCGCAATGGCAATGATCGGCTGCGCGCGCGAGCCGCCGACACTCGCCGCGGGCGTGCCGGATCCTGCGGTCTTGCACGCCGCCGCTCCACTGACTCGTCGGGAAAATCACCAGCTGCGGCGACTGGCGTTTACCAATGCGATCAACGGTCTCGCGATCGGCATCATCGGACCGCTGATGGCGTACTGGTTCGCGCGCCGATTCGGTGAGCGCCCGGCGCTGATCGGTCCGGCATTGGCCGCAAGCTTTCTGTTGGCCTCGTTCGGTGCGGTGCTGAGCGGCAAGCTGAGCGTGCGCTTCGGTGCTGTGCGCTCGGTCGTGTGGATGCGATTGATCGGACTCGTGATGTTGTTCGCGACGCCATTCGCGCCGGTTTTCGGTGCGGCGGTCGCGCTGTACGCGCTGCGCGCCGCGTTCAATCAGGGGACGGCGGGTGCTCGGCAGGCGGTCGCCGCCGGCTTGACGCGCCCGGAGCGCCGCGGCCTCGCAGCCAGCGTGCAAAATATGTCGACGCAAATCCCGCGCGCAACCGGCCCCGTGCTCGGCGGCTGGCTGATCCACCTGGGCGGGTTCACGGCGCCGTTCCTGATCGCAACCGCGCTGCAGGCGCTATACCTTTACCTTTATCGGCACTATTTCGGCGAGCTCGACGCCGCCGCGGATTGATCGCAACTTTGCGCCGGATTTGGCAGAATCACCCACGCCATCCGCACCTCGCCGCTTCCCGGAGACGCCTGTGAAAATTTTTTATGCCGCCCCATCGCCGTTCGTGCGCAAGTGCCTTGTTGTCGCTCATGAGTTGGGTTTGCGCGAACGCTTGGAACTCGTGCCGGCGGCCCCCCACCCGGTCAATCGAAGTGCGGCGATCATCGCGCATAATCCCCTGGGAAAAGCGCCCACCTTGATCGGCGACGACGGCACCGTGATCTATGACAGCCGCGTGATCTGCGAGTACCTGAACGCGCTGGGCGATGGGCGCCTGATCCCGGCGCGCGGTTGCGCACGCTGGCAGGCGCTGGTCGAGCAGTCGCTCGGCGACGGCATCATGGATGCGGCCGTGCTGGCGCGTTATGAGGCGACCGTCAGGCCGGAGAGCGTGCGCTGGAGCGAGTGGACGGCCGGCCAGCTCGACAAAGTGAACTGCGGGCTTGCCGAGATCGAACGGCTCGCGCCGAACTTCGCGGAACGCGTCGATGTCGGCACGATCGCCGTCGGCTGCGCGCTCGGCTACCTCGACTTGCGCTACGCATCGCTCAAGTGGCGCGAAAAATGCCCTGGCGCGGCCGTATGGTTCGAGCGCTTCGGCGCGCGCGATTCCATGGCCGCGACGCGGCCGCCGCTCGGCTAGATGATCCACGACGAACCCATCGACGATCCGGAGGACGAACCCGAGGCGGCCGCCACCCGGGCCGCCGCCGCATCGCGCAGCACCTGGGTCAGCGTGGCCCTCAACACGGCGCTCGCCGCGGTACAGGTGGCGATCGGATTGCTGTCGAAATCGCAAGGCCTCGTCGCGGATGGCATCCACTCGCTGTCCGACCTGGTTGCCGATTTCATCGTATTGATCGCGAGCCATCACAGTCGGCGCGGCGCGGATGACGATCACCCTTACGGGCACCAGCGTTTCGAGACGGCGGCGTCCTTGGCGCTCGGCGGGATCCTGCTGCTGGTCGGCATCGGCATGTTGTGGTCCGCGTTCGGCAAGCTCGAAACCCCGGGCGCGGTGGCGCGCGTGCACACCATCGCACTCTGGGTCGCGCTCGGCGCATTGGTCGCGAAGGAATCTCTGTTCCGCTACCTGCTGAACGCCGCCAAGCGCGTCAAGTCGGGCCTCCTCGTCGCGAACGCCTGGCACGCGCGCTCCGACGCCGCGTCGTCACTCGTCGTCGCGGTCGGCATTGTCGGCAATCTATCCGGCTATCCCCTGCTCGACCCGATTGCCGCGCTGATCGTCGGCTTGCTCGTCGCCAAGATGGGGTGGACCTTCGGGTGGCGCGCCCTGCATGAATTGATGGACCGTTCGGCCGATGCGGCCGAAGTCGAAGCGATACGCGGCACCTTGATGCAGACGCCGGGCGTCAAGAACGTGCACGATCTGCGCACCCGGAAAATGGGCGATCTGATCGTCGTCGATGCGCATCTGGAAGTCGATGCCGACTTGACCGTCGAAGCCGGACACGACATCGCGGTCGACGCCCGCGCCCGCGTATTGCAGCGTCACCGGGTGCTCAATTTGATGACGCACGTGGACCCCTACCGGCGTCCGGATTTGGACCATGCGGCCGTCGGCGCGCGCGGATCCGCAATATGAGCCGCCGATGTGCCTGATTCTCGTCGTCTGGCGCGTGCATCCTCAATATCCCTGCATCATCGCCGCCAACCGCGACGAATTCCACGAGCGGGCGACGGCGTCGGCCGCGTGGTGGAGCGATAGGCCGCATATCCTCGCCGGCCGCGATATCGTGGCCGGCGGCGCCTGGTTGGGGCTGACACGCTCGGGGCGCTTCGCGGCGCTGACGAATTTCCGCGGACCGCGGGCGCGCCGCTCCGAGGCGCCGAGCCGCGGCGCACTCGTCACCAGCATGCTCGAGACGAGCGGCTCCGTGCCCGCGAATTTGACCGAGCTCGAACGGATCGGCGCGCAGTTCAACGGCTTCAACTTGATTTTTTCCGACGGCGAGCGGCTCGGCGTGCATGAAAGCGAGCGCGCCGGCGGCCGCGAACTCGGCCCCGGCATCTACGGCCTGTCGAATCATTTGCTCGATACGCCGTGGCCCAAGGTGCAATGGGCGAAGTCGAGATTGCAGACGGCGCTCGCTGACCTGCCGGATACGGCGTCCGTGCTCTCACTGCTGCGCGACGATCGACCCGCACCCGACGATCAACTGCCGCGAACCGGCGTCAGCCTCGAATGGGAGCGCATGCTGTCGAGCGCCTTCGTGCGCTCGGCGGATTACGGGACGCGCTGCTCGACGGTCGTTTGCATCGATCGGCACGGCGAAGTGTCATTCGACGAGTGGGCGTGGGATCCGTCCGGCGCAGAATCGGCTAGAACGAGCCTGCGATTCGCGCTGGCCGATCGGGCTTGACGCTCAGCGCGCACCGACACGGCGGCGCTTGCGGTCGGCTCGTTCACATGCCGGATTCGATGGGCTTCTCCACCGCGCCGCCGGCCTCAACCCAGTCCTTGAAGGCGCCGAGGTTATAGACACGATCGTAGCCCATGTCTTTGAGCACCTTGCCGCCGAGCGCCGAACGACCGCCGGATGCGCAATAAACGATGATCGGCTTGTCCTTGGCAAAATTCTTGTCATAGTAGGGCGAATCCGGATCGGCGCGGAATTCCAACATGCCGCGCGAGACGTGAACGGCGCCTGCGACCTTGCCGGTCTTTTCGACCTCGGGTGCGTCGCGCACATCGACCAGGAGCGCATTCCCCTCGGCGATCATCTGCCGCGCCTGCGCCAAGCTAATCCGCGGCACCGCCGCATTGGCGGCCTCCATCATCAGTTTCAAAGTTGCGGCCAATTCACTGTCCTCCCGAGTTGCATGACGTTCGCCGACCGGCGCTGCGTGCGAATCTAGTGCGTTTTGCGGGGAAAGGGAACACCGGTAGCGGTACCCGGCGTTCCAAAAATCGGTATCCCGTTCGGCATCTTACCGATCAGCGGCTGTCTCGTCGTTCGCGGCGGGCCTCTTCGAGACCATGGCCTTCCGGTCCCGCTTCGCGCCGCCACAGGAGTACGGCCGCAGACAGCGCGACCATGCCGATCAAGAAGAAAAACCACAGCATGACGGCATAGCCCGCCGGATTTTGCGCGCCGGCGCCGGCCCGATCCGCAAGCCAACCGGCGGCGAGGTTGGAGGCCGACATGCCGAGCGCTTGAATCAGCGTGATGAGCCCGAGCCCCGTGCCCAAGCGGCGTGACTCGACGATCAGCGTCGTCGCCGGCCAGATCACCGCCGGCACGAGCGAGAAGCTGATCCCCATCATCACGGTCGAGACCCAAAGACTGAGATTCGTCAGTCCGAGCACCACGAAGGTCATCGGCAACAGTAGCGTGCCGATCGCAAGCATCAGCGCACGATGACCGAAGCGGTCGGCGATCAAGCCGAATACCGGTGTGGCGAAGATAGCCGCGAAGAACACCCAGCTGTTGGCGAGACCCGCCTGTTGCAGCGTAAGCCCCTTGGCGTGCTGGAAATACTCGATCGCATAAGTCGTTCGGAACGGGAAGAACACGGCGGCGTACAGTACGTGCAGCGCCAGGATGTACCAGTAGGACCTGTCGAATTTCAACAGGTCTCTCCAGTTCACGCGTTCCGCGGCGACGGCTGCGGCCGATCGGCCGCCCGGCCGATAGCGGCCGTCGATCGAATAATAGACGACCGTCGCCGCAAGACCCGCGATCGTCATGCCCGTTCCAAGCCACAACGGCGGCTGCCAGCCGCGCTCGTAGAGCGGCCGCGCCCATGCGGTCGACGTGTCCACGGCGTACGAGCCGACACGCGCGAGACTCAAGTAGAGCGCGGTCGCGAGCGCGATGCCGCCGCGCGGGAACCACTGCGCCAATCCGGCCACGAGCGCGATGAAGATCGCACCTTCGCTGACGCCGAAGAGGAAGCGGCCGAGCACCATGACGCCGTAGGGGCTGCCGACCGCCGTGAGCGCGGCGCCGAGCACACCTACGGCCGCCGACCAGAGTGCGACGCGCGCTGGTCCGAAGCGGTCTATCAATATCCCGTTGAATAGCGCCAGCGCAACGTTGGGAATGCTGATGATGCCGTTCAGCATCCCCAATTGCGATTGGCCGAAGCCGCGCTGCCTATGCAGCAGATCCGCGATCGGACCAATGACGTCGTCCTCGTAGTAGCTGCTGGAAACGGCAATCGCCGCGAGCACCAGCACCAACCATCGCAGCGGCGAGCGACCGCCGCCGCGGCCGGAGTCGCGCGCGTTCGCGAACTGACTCACCGGAAGCGTGCGCCCTGCCGAGCCAGTTCCTCTTGCACCGCGCCGATGTGTACTCGGTCGAGCGCTTCATCACGCCGCAGCGATATCGCCGCGGCGACGCCGGCGCCCTGCCCGCTGACGGCGCAGCACATCATGTTGCGCGCGGAGGCATGGGAGACTTTGTCGCCGCCGATACACCTGCCGGCAACGAGCAGGTTGCCGACGCCCTTGGGCACCAAGGCGCGGTACGGCACCTGCCAATAACGGCCCGTGGTCGGCAGAATCAGGATGCCGTAGCCGTCGATGAATTCGGGAAAAATGCCGATCGCGTCGTCGAACCGGCCCTGTTCGCGCACGTCGGCGCCGGTGAGATTATAGAGTGCGTCGATTTTACGGGTATCGCGAATGCCGAGCGTCATGCCGAAGTTGCGCAGTTTGGAATCCTCGCAGCCCGGCATGAAGGCGCGCAGCGCTTGCAGCGCGTAAATCGCCTCGCGCCGGCCGCGCATCTCGCCGACGGTCAAATCGTTCGGATCGGTGCCGTCGATTTCCGGCACGTGCACGAGGTTCAAGTAGGTCAGATCGCCTTGGTCCGTGACCGTGCCCCAGGTGCCGGCGATCGTATGCAAATTCGGCGGGATCACGCCGGCCGCGAGCGCCTGCTTGAACGGCTTGCGCAAGAACGGCGAGAACAGCTTGTCCTCCTTGCCGGTGGTCTCATAGTCCCATTCGCCGTTGCCCGACCAGTCGGCATAGGTCTGCGGATCGGCCTTCACGGCATCGATGAAGCGGCGTTTGTTGACCCCGCTCATCGAGAACATGACGGACACCGCCATCATCTCCTCCTTCGCCGACTTGCGCACCGGCGCGCCGGCGCGGCTCGCGATGTCTGCGTCCCCGGTCGCGTCGATTACACGCTTGGCGAGAATCGCCTCGCGGCCGGCCTTGCTCTCGGTGATCACGCCGCGCACGACGCCGTTGTCGACGATGGGCGCCACGCACAAACGGTGCAGCAGCGGCGTGATCCCCGCCTCCTCGACCAGCACGTCGGCCACCCACTTGAACATCTCTGCGTCGAGCGCATGACTCAGGGACTGAGGTTCCGGCATGGCCGCGCCCATGGCTTGGGCGCGCTGCTCGAACTCGATGCCGATACCTTCGCAGTCCACCGTGTGCTCATGGCGATACCAGGCGAAGCCCTCGACCCCCACCTGGGTGATATTGCCGCCGAAGCAGCCGTTGCGCTCGAGCAACGCCGTGCGCGCACCGGCGCGCGCCGCCGCGAGCGCGGCCGCCAGACCGCCAGGACCGCTGCCGACGACCAACACGTCGGTTTCCATGATCACGTCGACTACGCGCGCCGGTTCATCGATCGTCTTCATCTCGTTTCCGCCCATCTGCCGTGTTCAAAGATTCAACTACGCCATTATGCGGCGCCGCGACCGGTCACGATAACATTGGAAACCCTCCCCTGGCACTACGGCGGCATCGGCAAGGTGCGCCAAGCGCGGCACGCGCCCACTGTCGTCAATTCGTCATTATTTTGTCGTCAAATCGCCATCAGTTGTCGGTAGAACGCAACGCAAGTCAGGACGCCGCGGGCGCCCGTCCTGGTTCCGTCTTGCGCGATTTGGTTACCACTGACGCTTTAGGGAGAGAAAATTGAACCCCAACAAGAAGCTTGCTTGCGCGATCACGGCGATTCTCGGCGGATGCGCGGCTGCGTCTTTCGCCGCGACCGCCGCCGACACGGCGAACGCCGCCGATTCGTCCGGATCCTCGGGACTTCAACAGATCGTGGTCACCGCGCAGCGACGCGAAGAATCCATCCAGAACGTGCCGATCACGATCCAGGCGATCACCGGCGCGCAGCTCGATCAACTCAGCATCGCGACCTTCGACGACGTGCTGAAATATCTGCCGAACGTGACCTTGGGATCGAACGGCCCCGGCATGGGCAACATCTTCATGCGCGGCATGAGTTCGGGATTCGCAGGCAACCAGTCGAGCGCCACTTTCGCGTCGTTTCCGAACGTGGCGACCTATCTCGACGACCAGTCGCTGCAATTCCCGTCGCGCAACCTCGATGTCTACATGGTCGACATGGCGCGCGTCGAGGTGCTCGAAGGCCCGCAAGGCACGCTGTTCGGCGGCGGCGCCGAAGCCGGCGCGATCCGCTACATCACCAACAAGCCGAAGCTCGACAAGACGGAGGGCAACGCCGAGGCGAGTTACGGCGTGACCGCGCACGGCGACCCGAACAGGAGCGTCAACGCCACGATCAACCTGCCCTTGATCGAGGGCAAGCTGGCCGTGCGCGCGACCGTCTACGACGACCGTCGCGGCGGGTATATCGACAACGTGCCGAGCACGTTCACGCGCAGCAACAACGACACCGGCAACTATTACGCCGGCATCACGCCGGGCAGCAGCGGACTCTGTCCGAACGGCCTGCCGACGACTTCGGGTTATTGCGTTCCGGCGAACAACCAGGTCGCCAACAACTACGCGATCGCGCAGCGCGCGTCGAACCCGGTCACCTACGGCGGCTTGCGTCTCGCGGCCCTATACAAGCTGAACGAAGATTGGGACGCCCTCATCACGCAGAGCTACCAGGACATGGAAGCGGACGGCGAGTTCACCCAATACCCGACCGGCTCCGATGGGCAGAAGCTCGGCCCTTGGCAGGTCACGGCCTTCACCCCGGCGTATAACAAGGATAAGTTCGAAAACACGGCCCTGACCGTCAACGGCAAGATCGGCGACTTGAAGGCCGTCTACAGCGGCGGCTACCTCGTCCGCAACATCGACCAGACGAACGACTACTCGAACTACACCCGCAGCGCCTACGGCTTCTACTACACCTGCACGGGCGGCACGGGCGGGGGCGGCTTTGGCGCAGGCGGCAGTCCCGGTCCGGGTGTGCCGGCGGGCGGATCCACGCCAACCTGTTATTCGCCGGTCAGTTCGTGGCACGACCAGGTGAAGAACACGCACCTGAGCCACGAGTTCCGGCTGAGCACGCCGGACGACTGGCGCACCCGCGGGATCGTCGGCGTCTTCTGGGAAGACTTCGAGATCTACGACAACATGAACTTCCTCTACAAGACGATCCCTTCCTGCACGCCGTCGAACCTGTCGACGGCCCTCGCAGGCGGCGCTCCGTGCGTCGCCAACGTCGGGCCTGCGCCCGGCGCCTACGCTTCGGACCCGAGCGTACGCAACGACAACGTCGCCTTCGGCGAGGATATCCGCCGCGGCTACCGGCAAACCGCGGCCTTCGCCTCGATCGATTACGATCTGATCCCGAAGGTGCTGACGATCACCGGCGGGACCCGCTACTATCATTACAGTGAAGACGAGGTCGGCTCCAAGTACACGACGCCGCTCGCGTGCACCAACGTGGCGAACGGCTGCTACGCGGGCGTGACCAACATCAATGCGGAGCACGAGAACACGACGTTCAGCGGCCTGAAGAGCCGCGGCAACCTGACCTGGCACGTCACGCCCGACGTGATGGTGTACTACACGTTCTCGCAAGGCTTCCGGCCGGGCGGATTCAACCGCTCGGTCGCGCACAAAGCCAAGGATGTGAACGGCGTGCCTCAGTACTCATCTCCGCTCAGCTATTCCCCGGACTCGCTCACCAACAACGAAATCGGCTGGAAATCCGAGTTCCTGAACCACCGCTTGTTGCTGAACGGTTCGGTGTACCGCATGGATTGGAAGAACGTCCAATTCGCGCTGTTCGACCCGACCGTGCTCGGCAACACGACCTTCGTCGTCAACGGCCCGGACTATCGGATCAACGGCGTCGAACTGCAATTCGTCGCGAAGGTCACCGACGGACTCACGCTGCAAGGATCGAGTTCCTGGAACAGCGCCAGCCAGACGTCGTCCCCATGCCTGGTCGACAACTACCCGACGTCCCCGAATCTCGGCAATTGCATCACCGAGGTCAAAGGCAACTCGTTCGCAAACCCGTTCGGTCTGTTGAACACGCGGCCCGCTTTCTCCCCGCCGCTCGAATTCAACCTGCGGGCACGCTATGACTGGTCGTTCGACGATTACAAGGCGTTCGTGATGGTCGGTGGGAACCATATCGGGCACATGTCGAACCAGCCGGCGAGCTTCGTCGACGGCAATTCCGTGGCGATTCCCTACACCACATGGCTGCGGTACGATCAGCCGGGCTACACGACCTACGATGCCTCGATGGGCGTCGCGAAGGATAGCTGGACGGCGCAGATCTACGGTACCAACCTCGCCGATTCGAACGCCAGCGTGTTCACGTCCTCATCGCAGTTCATCAAGTCGCAAGTGCCGCTGCGGCCGCGGGTGCTCGGAGTCAAATTCGGCTACAAGTTTTGACCACTCGACCGGCTTTCGGAGATCTTGTGAGTTCACCCGCCGCCGACCCTCCAATCGCGGTGCCGCCGCCCTCGCCGATCGAGATCGAGGTGCGGCGCATCCGCGAACTCGCCAATGGCCGCCGCCCCGCCGCGGCCTTGGCGGCCGCCGCGCGACTCGCCGCCGAGGTCCCCGAGAACCGCGACGTTCTGCATCTCGTCGCCTCGAGCCAGCGCCGGCTCAACCGCATTGCGGACGCGCTCGCGACCCTCGATCGCCTCGAGCGGCTGCACCCGCAGTTCAGCCGCCTGTACCAGGAGCGGGGCCACTGCTTCGTCACGCTGCGCGACGCACCGCGCGCGATCAGCGCGTTCCTGCGCGGCGTGAACATCAACCCGGCGCTGCCGCGGAGCTGGGCGATGCTCGAGCGTCTGTATCGTATGACGGGCGACGAAAAGAACGCCGCGACCGCGGCCCGGCACGTCGCGCTATTGGCGAACTTGCCGCCGGAGATCGCGCAGGCGACCGGCTTGTTCTGCGACGGCGAGCTGACCCCCGCGGAGAACATCGTCCGCGGCTACCTCTTGAAAAACGGCAACCATGTCGAAGCCATGCGGCTGCTCGCCCGGATAGGCATTGCGCGCGACGTGCTGAACGATGCGGAACTGCTGCTGGAGGCCGTGCTGTCGCTCGAGCCGGACTATCGCGCGGCGCGCCATGACTACGCGCTGGTGCTGATCGAACGACACAAGTATCACCAGGGACGCGAGGAACTCGAAAAGCTCCTGCGGCTCGACCCGGAAAACCGCCAATACCGCACACTCTACGCAACCGCCTGCGCCGGTCTCGGCGAACACGACAAGGCGATTCCGCTCTACCGCGAACTGCTCGCCGGAGCGTTGCAGCCGGCGGATCTGCATCTGTCGATCGCGCACTCGTTGAAGACGATCGGCCGGCGCGAGGAGGCGGTCGAATCCTACCGCGCCGCCGCGGCGGTCCGCCCAAATTTCGGCGACGCCTATTGGAGCCTCGCCAATCTCAAGACCTATCGATTCCTCGACGCGGAAATCGCGCACATGCGCGCCGCGGAGGCGGCGCCCGGAACGCCTCTCGGCGATCGCTATCACCTGTGTTTCGCGCTCGGCAAGGCGCTCGAGGACGGCGGCGACCATGCCGAATCCTGGCGCTGCTACGAGCGCGGCAACGCGTTGAAGCGCTCGGAAAGCCGCTACCGCCCCGAGATCATCGAGAACAACACGCGCAAGCAGATCGAAGTCTGCACCGGCGCGTTTTTCGCCGCGCGCCGGGGTCAGGGCGCACCGGATCGCGCTCCGATATTCATCGTCGGGCTGCCGCGCTCCGGCTCGACGCTGCTCGAGCAGATTCTCGCCTCGCACCCCCTGATCGAGGGAACACAGGAACTCTCCGACGTTCAGCGCATGGTGCTCGCACTGCAGGGCCGCGAGCCGGATCTCGACAATCCGCGCTACCCGGGCTCGCTCGCCGGTCTGTCGCGCGATGAGTTGCGCCAACTCGGCGAGAAATACCTCGCCGAAACGCGCGTATACCGCACGGACAAGCCCTATTTCATCGACAAGATGCCGAACAACTTCCGCCACATCGGGCTCATACACCTGATGCTGCCGAACGCCAGGATCATAGATGCCCGGCGCGAGCCGATGGCTTGCTGCTTCAGCAATTTCAAGCAGCTGTTCGCGAACGGCCAGGAGTTCACCTATTCGGTGCAGGACATCGCACGCTATTACCGCACCTATCTCGAACTGATGCGCCACTGGGACGCGGTGCTCCCGGGGAGGGTGCTACGGGTCCTGCACGAGGATGTCGTCGAAGACCTCGAAGGAACCGTGCGTCGCCTGCTCGACTTCTGCGGATTGGAGTTCGAACAGGCCTGCGTCGATTTCCACCGGACCGAGCGCAGCGTGCGCACGCCGAGCTCGGAACAGGTGCGCCAGCCGATCTTCCGGGACGGGCTCGACCAATGGACGCGCTATGAGCCGTGGCTCGGGCCGCTGCGGGACGCGCTCGGCGACGCCCTGGTACGTTACCGTGAGTGAGCCGCGCACCGCGCGCCCTTCGATCGACGAACCATGCCATTGAGGATTTTCGTCCCATGAACTTGAAAGAACGCTTCGATCTGGTGATTTTCGACTGGGCCGGCACGATGGTGGATTTCGGCTGCCGCGCCCCGGTCCATGCGCTGATTGAGGCCTTCGGCCGCCACGGCGTGGCCCTGACGGAACACGCCGCCCGCCGCGACATGGGTAGGGCGAAGGCAGACCACGTACGCGCATTGCTCGCGGATGCACGGACCAGCGCCGCATGGATCGCCGCCAACGGCGCGACGCCGACGGCGCACGATGCCGACGCTCTCATCGCCGAACTCGGCCCGCTGATGCGGACGCAGGCCGCGCAGTCGGCGACGTTGATCGACGGCGCACACGCCGCCGTCGAGATGCTGCGCGCCGCCGGCCTCAAAGTCGCATCATCGACCGGCTACACGCGCGAAATGATGACGCCCGTTCTCGAACAGGCCGCCGCGCAAGGCTACGTTCCGGATCACCTGGTCTGCTCCGGAGAAACCCCGCAGGGGCGGCCATCGCCGTTGATGATCTACAAGGCCTGCGCGGAGCTCGGCGTGTGGCCGCTGTCGCGCGTGATCAAGGTCGACGATGCCGAGGCCGGCGTCGCCGAAGGGCGGGCGGCCGGCTGCCTCACGGTCGGCGTGGCGGCATCCGGCAATGGCGTCGGACTCACGGCCGCGGCGCTGGCGGCGCTGCCCGCGCAGTAGCGCGAGGCCCGCGTCGCGGCCGCGGGCGCGGCGCTGTACGCCGCGGGCGCCGACCTCGTGATCGACAGCGTCGCGGACCTCGTACCCGCGCTCGGGAGGCGCCGATGACGGAGCCGATCCTGCTGACGCCCGGCCCGCTGACCACCGCGGCGCAAACCAAGGCCGCGATGCTTGCCGATTGGGGATCCTGGGACGGCGCGTTCAACGCGCTGACCGCATCGGTCTGCCGGGATCTCGTCGCCATCGTCGACGCGGCCGAAGATCACGTCTGCGTACCGCTGCAGGGCAGCGGCACGTTTGCTGTCGAGGCGGCGCTCGGCACGCTCGTGCCGAAAAACGGCAAGGTTCTCGTGCCGGACAACGGCAGCTACTGCAAACGCATCGTACGCATCCTCGGTTATCTCGGGCGTGAGGCCGTGGTTCTGGCGCACGGCGAGCAGGAGCCGGCCGACCCCACGCGCATCGATGCGGCATTGGCGGCCGATCGCGCGATCACACACGTGGCGCAGGTTCACTGCGAGACGGGCACGGGCATCTTGAATCCGCTGCGCGAGATCGCGGCGGCGGTGGCCGGCCGCGGCCGCGGCCTGATCGTCGACGCGATGAGTTCCTATGGCGCCATCCCCATCGACGCGCGCACGCTGCGTTTCGACGCCCTGATCGCGGCCTCGGGGAAATGTCTCGAAGGCGTGCCCGGCATGGGCTTCGTGATCGCGCGGCGGGCGCTGCTCGAACGCGGCGGCGGCAACAGCCACTCGCTCGCCATGGACCTCGTCGATCAGTGGCAATATCTCGAGAAATGCGGTCAGTGGCGGTTCACGCCGCCGACGCACGTCGTTGCTGCGCTGCGCGCCGCGATCGACCAATTTCAGCTTCAGGGCGGACGCGCGGCCCGACTTGCGCGCTATACCGAGAATTGCGCCGCGCTGGTTTGCGGCATGCGCGCACTCGGCCTGCGGACATTCCTGCCCGACGATCTGCAGGCGCCGATCATCGTCACGTTTCACTCGCCGCCTGATCCGGCGTACGACTTCCATGAATTCTACCGGCGCGTGCGCGATCGCGGATTCATCCTGTACCCCGGCAAATTGACGGCCGTCGATACCTTTCGCGTCGGCTGCATCGGTGCGATAGGCGTCGACACGATGAAGCGTGCGGTCGCCGCCATTGCCGATGCGTTGCACGAGATGGGCGTGCGCCGGCTGGGGCCGGAATGAGCCGCGCGCAGCGTCGCCTCGCGGCCGCGTGCGCGTTCGCGCTCGGCTTATGCGCGGCCTGCACGCACGGACAGGGCGGCGCCGTGGTCACGATCTACAGCGCCGACGGATTGAGGGATGGGAGACCCAACTGGTTCGACACGGAGTTCGCCGCGTTCACCCGCCAGACCGGCATCAAAGTGCAATACATCGAGGCGGGCTCTGGCGTCATCGTCAACCGCATTCTGGCCGAACGCGCCGATCCGCAGGCCGACGTCTTGGTGACGCTGCCGCCCTTCATGCAGAAGGCGGCCGCCGCCGGCGTACTGCAAGCTGCGAAATTGCGCGCCGCCACGGGCGAATCAGCCGGCGGCGCGGGGGCCGCGGTCCCGTGGCTTACGCTCGCCAACGACTATGCGTGCTGGATCTACAACGCCAACGCCTTGCCGGCGCCGCCGCCGAGCTACGATGCGTTGCTCGATGTCCGGTTCAAGAACCGCATTCAATACTCGACGCCCGGACAGGCCGGCGACGGCACCGCGGTGATGCTGCAGTCGTTCAAGATGTATGGCGGCAAGGAGCGCGGCTTCGGCTATTTGCACAAGCTGCAGGCCAACAACCTGGGGCCTTCTGCATCGACCGGCCGTCTCGCAGCCTTGGTGAACAAGGGCGAACTGTGGCTGGACAACGGCGATTTGCAGATGAACTACGTGCAGCTGCGCCGCAATCCCAATATCCGGATTTTTTTCCCGCAAGCGCCCGACGGTAAGCGCTATGCGATGGCCTTGCCCTACGAAATTGCGCTCGTCAAAGGGGGGCCGCATGGCGAACCCGGTCGCAAGCTCGTCGCCTTCCTGCTGAGCAAGCCGGCGCAGGAGAAACTCTTCGCATTGGCCGGAAGCTTCCCTGCCCGCAGCGACGTCCCCGCAACCGACGCCGCCGCGCGCACGCTCACGCATATGCTCGCGGGCGTGCAAATCTGGGTGCCCGATTGGGACCAAGTGACCAGGGACCTGGACGCCGACGTCGAGCGCTGGCATCAAGTCACGGGGAGTTGAATCCGTGGCGGCCGGACAGAGCCTGCCGGTGCCGCAAGTCCGGGTGCGCGGCCTGTTGGTGCGCTACGGGACCCACGTCGCGCTGGACGCTGTCGATCTGGACGTCGCGCCGGGCGAAGTGGTCGTGCTGCTCGGGAAATCCGGCTCCGGCAAGACGACCCTGTTGCGAGCCATCGCCGGGTTCACGCGTCCCAGCAGCGGGCGCATTTTTCTGGGTGATCGGGACATCACCTGCGCGCCGCCGCACGCGCGCGGACTGGGGATGGTCGTACAAAACTATGCGCTGTTCCCGCACTTGCGCGTTGCCGAGAACGTCGCCTTTGGATTGCGCGCGCGCCGGCTGTCGCAGCGTGAAATCGACGACACGGTGCCGCATTTTCTCGACATGGTCGGCATGGCGGCGTTCGGGCGGCGTTTCCCGCGTGAGCTCTCCGGCGGGCAACAGCAGCGCGTGGCGATCGCCAGGGCACTCGCGATTCGTCCGCGCGTATTGCTGCTCGACGAACCGCTGTCGGCGCTAGATGCGCCGCTGCGCGCGGAGATGCTGGACGAGTTGCGGCGCTTGCATGCGCAGCTGCCGGAAATGTCGATCGTCTACGTGACCCACGCCCAGACCGAGGCGATCAGCCTCGCGCATCGCATCGTGCTGCTGCGCGACGGCCGTATCGCGGCGCAAGGCATGCCGCGCACGCTGCATGACATGCCGCCGAACCGGTACGCCGCGGAGTTCTTCGGCCAGGCGAATCTGCTGCCGGCGACTCTGTTCGACGCAGGAGCCGCCGGCGCAGCGCATGTCCCGGTTCACGTGGCGCAGCA
>DAIDVO010000084.1 GCA_027456085.1 Steroidobacteraceae bacterium
CCCTCGCCGGCGCGGCGATCGGCGGTTACATCGCGCAGCATTCCGATTGGCGGCTATGGTTCGTGTGGCTGTCGTTGCCGGGCTTCGTCGTCGCGGCACTCGCATTTTTAACGCTGCGCGAACCACGCCGCGGCGCCGCGGATGCGTTAGGTCCGGCCGCGGGCGCGGTGCCGCCGGCTGCGGCTGTGCTCAAGTTTCTATATTCGAAGAAGTCGATGCGCCACGTGCTCGCCGGCGGTTCGGTCGCCGCGATCGCGCTGAACGGCATGGGCCAGTTTTGGCCGCGCTACCTGGTCGCCGTGTTCCATATCGGCCCGGCCCAAGCCGGCGGGTTGCTCGGAGTCATGGTCGTCGTTGCGATGGCCTCCGGATTGGGCTTGGGCGGCTTCGGCGTCGATTGGGCCGTGCGCCGCGACCGCCGCTGGTATGTGTGGGGGCCTTCGATAGCGCTCGGCGCGGCGATGCCCTTGTTCCTCATCGGACTGTCTCAGGCGACGCTCGCGCGCACGATATATGTGCTGCTGCCGGCCCACATCGCGCTGTTCGTGTTCTTCACGCCGACGCTCGCGCTCGCGCAGAACATCGTCGATTCATCGATGCGCGCCTCGTCGGCTTTCATCGTCGGCATCGTGTTCGGACTGGTCGGGCCCGGCCTCGGACCGACGATCGTCGGCGTCATCAGCGATTTGGCGGCGCATCGGAGTTTCGCCGCCGGGAACTTCAGCGCGATATGCCCGGGCGGCGCGGCGCTGCCCGGCGCGGGTCCCGCGCTCACGTCGGCTTGTGCGGCGGCCTCTGCGCGCGGAATCACCGCCGCGATGGAGGCGGTGACGGTCTTGCTGCTCTGGGGCAGCGCCCATTATTTCTTCGCCGCGCGCACCTTGCGCGCGGACCTCGATACGCCCTATCGATGCGCGGACTAGCGGATCCAGCGGATTTCGAGCGCGGAAGCGGGGCCGATCACGACCTCGCCCAGGCTTCCGGGCTCGACCCAGCGGTCGGCTGAGAGCATGCGCCGTCCCGCCATCAATTCGGCTTTTCTCTGCGGATAGAGCGGCACCTGCTTCGGGTCGCCGTAGCCGTCGGGAAATCGCGGCTCATCGTTCGCCGGGTCATATTTATCGGTCGCGCCCAAGGTGTGCATCATTTCGTGCGCGATGACGACGTCGTTGGCGCCGTCCATCGTCGCCGTCGCGAACGCGTATACCACGCCGATCAGGCCCTTTTGCAGTCCCAAGGAGTGCGGCACGGTCGGCGTCAGTGCGGGATCTCGATACAGGACGAACATGCGAATGTCCGCCGGCTCGCCCGCGTGTCCGCCGATTCGCCACGCCCAAAACCTAAGCCGTAAGCTCCAAACGACCGCCGCGAGCATGCCCCGACCGGCAGGCGGCGCCGGCGGCAGTTCGCGCAGCGCCGGGCGCAGCCGGGTTTTCACCGGTGTGCTTTCCTTGATGCCGTAGCGGTGCGCTTCGCGCGCGAAGAACCGGTCGATCGGCTTGAAGCGCTCTTGGTCGAGCGAGGCTACGTAGCGGGCCGTCACCGGACTTTCGTCGGCGGCGATCGGGTAGATCGCGACGAACAGCGGGTCGACCCACCGCGTGCTCTCGTATGCGGTCACCCAGGTCGTGAGCGAAACCGCGAGCAGCACCAACAGCAGCGCGAGAATGCGCAGATTGCGCAACGTATGGCTGCGCGCCGGGAATTCGTTCAAGGCTGCAGGCGTGTGCCGCGCCAACGAGCGGCGCCCGCCGCATCGGTGCGGGTCCAGCGCGCGCGATCGTGGATGCGGAAGTCGCCTTCGACCCACAGTTCAATCGTCTCGACCTGCAGGCGAAAGCCGCCCCAGTGCGGCGGGCGCGGAACTTGCGCGGAAACCGTCGCGGGCTCGGCGCTGCCCGGTCCGGCGTACTCAATGCCGAAGCGCCGCGCCGCGGCGGTTACCGCCTCGAGCAGGGCCGCACGCGAGGCGACCGGTTCGCTCTGCCGGCTTGCCCATGCGCCGAGGCGGCTCTGCCATGGTCTGGCGCGAAAATACTGGTCGTTTTCCCGCTCCGACAGCGCGGTGACGCGTCCTTCGGCGCGCACTTGGCGGTGGCGGTGGTCCCAGTGAAACACGATCGCCGCGAGGGGGTTTTCCTGCAATTCGCGGCCTTTGCGCGACAAATAGTTCGTGTAGAACTGGATCGTGCCGGTGTCGGCGTCGATTTCCTTGCACAGGACGACGCGCGCCGACGGCTGGCCGCGCGCATCGACCGTCGCCAGCACCATCGAGTTCGGGTTCGGCTGCAGCGCCTCCGATTGCGCCTCCGACAGCCACAGTGCCGCGATTTTCAGCGGGTCTTCCGGCAGGGGGTCGCTTAGAGTCTCCATGCGCAAATGGTAGCCTTGCACGCCGCGCGCGTCACGTAGGTGATGGTTCTTGGCTTGCGGTCCCAGGGCGCGGCCAGTAAAAGGACCGGGTGGAAGCGCAAATAGGCATGGGTTCAAGGAATCATTCGCATGAATTTGGATGAATTGCGGCGCGCACTGAGCGAACTCGACGGCCAGTTGATCGAATTGGTCGCGCGCCGCAAGGCCTTGAGCGAACAAGTTGCGGCCGCCAAGCGCGCGACCGGCCATCCGACGCGCGATTTCGCCAGAGAGCGGGAGGTGATTCTGCGCGGACGCAGCGCCGCGGCGCGGCTGAACGTTTCGCCGGATCTCGCGGAGTCGCTGCTGCGGCAACTGATCCAATCCTCGCTCGCGACCCAGGAACAGGCGCGCGTCGCGGCGCAGGCGCAAGGCAGCGGCAAGCGCGCGCTGGTGATCGGCGGCCGCGGCAAGATGGGCGGATGGTTTGCGGATTTTCTCGCGTCGCAAGGGTTCCACGTCGCGATTGCCGATCCGGCGGGCCGAGTGCCGCAATTCGATTATGTCGCGGATTGGAGAAAGGACGCGCTGGACCATGACCTGATCGTCCTCGCGACCCCGCTCGGAGCCACGGCCGACCTGTTGGCAGCGCTTGCGAAACGCGCGCCCCCGGGCCTGATATTCGACTTGGGATCGCTGAAGACGCCGCTGCGCGCGGGGCTCAAGGCTTTGTCGGACGCCGGCTGCAAGGTGACCTCGCTGCACCCGATGTTCGGTCCGGACACCGAGTTGCTGTCCGGCCGGCACGTGATATTCATCGACTTGGGGCATCGCGAAGCCTTGGACGAAGCGCAAGCGCTGTTCGAGCCGACGATGGCGGAGAGGGTCGTCATGGGGCTCGATGAGCACGACCGCTTGATCGCCTACGTGCTCGGGCTTTCGCACGCGCTCAACATCGCGTTTTTCACGGCGCTCGCGGAAAGCGGCGAAGCCGCGCCGCGACTTGCGCGCCTGTCGAGCACGACGTTCGATGCCCAGCTCGACGTCGCGAGCCGGGTTGCCGAGGAAAGCCCCGATCTGTATTTCGAGATTCAAAGCCTGAACGAATATGGCGGCGAGTCCCTGCGGGCCTTGAGCCTGGCCGTCGAGCGCCTCGTCGGCGCGGTCGCGAGCAAGAATGCGGCGGAATTCACCGCGATGATGAACCGTGGGCGCGCATACCTCGACGTGCGGGCGGCGTCCCGCCCCGGCTGACCGCGATGTCCGATAACCAGTCAGCCGGCGAGATCGACGAACTGCGCAAGCGGCTCGCCGAGATGACCGCGGAGGCTTCGTACAACGAGGAAGTCTTGAAGCGCACCCAGGCGCGCGAGCTCATGTTGCTGCGCGCCGAGAGCCTGTCGCAATTGCTGCGCACGATGGTCGGGGAATTGCGCGACTCGTACGGCGTCGATGCGGTGAGCGTCGTGTTGCTCGATCCCCAACACGAAATAAGGCATTTGCTCGTGGCGGGCGGCGACCGGCCGGATGAATTTCGACAGATCCTTTTCGTCGACTCGCTCGTCGGCCTCGCTCCGCAGCTGACGAATCTACAGAAGCCGTGGCTGGGGCCGTATCTCGGGGCCGACCATCATCTCCTGTTTCCAGGCGTCGCCGACCTGAAGAGCGCGGCGCTCGTGCCGCTGCCGCGCAAGGACCGCACGATCGGCGCGCTGTGCCTCGCAAGCCGCGATGCCACCCGTTTCACCCGCCATCATGGCACCGATTTTCTCGCGCACCTGGGCGCGGTTGCGGGTGTTTGCCTCGAAAACGCGGTCAACAACACGCGCCTGCTGCGCGCCGGGATCACGGATTTCCTGACCGGGTGGCACAACCGCCGCTATCTGCAGCAACGTCTGAAGGAAGAACTCGCGCGCGCGCAGAGGCGCGCCGGTACCATCGCCTGCCTGATGATCGACGTCGACCGATTCAAAGGCATCAATGACGCGTACGGGCATTTGGCCGGGGACAACGCGCTCAAGGAGATCGCCCAGCGGGTCGAAGCGCAGATTCGCAGCATGGATACGGCGGCGCGCTTCGGCGGCGACGAATTGGCGATCCTGCTGCCGGAGGCGGGAGCCGCGGATGCGGCGATTCTCGCGGAACGCATTCGCGCGGCGATCGCGGCCGCACCGTTCGCGCTGACCGGACAGATCGAGCGCGAGCTGACCGTGTCGATCGGCGTTGCCGCGCTGTCTCCGGGCGCGCATGCAAGCGATCTAAAGGCGCTCGCGAACCGGCTGCTGGCCGACGCCGACGCGGCGCTCTACCGTGCGAAGGCCTTGGGCCGCAACCGCGTTCAAGTGGGCGCAGGCTGAGCCTGAAGGCCGCATGCGGGAGCTGCGTACAAGCGCCATTCGATGTGGAACAATGATCTCATGGCCATAGATCTCGCGACTGATTACATCGACAAAGAAGGCTTCCGCGCGAATGTGGGCATCATATTGGCACAGGAGTCGGGCGCGGTATTTCTCGGCGGCCGCGTCGGCGGGCGCGGCTGGCAGTTTCCGCAGGGCGGCGTCAATCGGGGCGAACCCGTCGAGGACGCATTGTTTCGCGAATTATGGGAAGAGATCGGCTTGGAGCGCCGCGATGTCGAGGTGCTGGGATCGACGCGCGGTTGGCTGCGATACCGATTGCCGCGTCAATACGTCCGCGACCGCTGCATCGGCCAGAAACAACGCTGGTATCTTCTGAAGCTCGTCGGCGACGATTCGCGGCTGCGATTCGATACTACCGCCCAGCCGGAATTCGAGCGCTGGCGATGGGCGGAATTCTGGACGCCGGTGCGCGAGGTCGTTTATTTCAAACGGCGCGTCTACGTGCGCGCATTGCATGAGTTGGGCAAGGTTCTTTTCCCCGCCGGCCTGCCGCCGTACCCGCCATGGTGGCCGGAACTCGACACCGGCTCTAAAAAGGCTTGACGACCGCGAGTACGACGATTCCAACCAGCAGCAGCGACGGAATCTCGTTGAATACGCGGTACCACTTGGAGCTGCGCACATTGCGGCGCTCAGCGAAGTCGCGCATGAGGCGGTAACAATATGCGTGGTAGGCTATCAGCAGGGTTACGAGCGATAATTTGACGTGCAGCCAGCCCATTTTCAGGTAGGCGGGAGCCGCGACGATCATGAGGACGCCGAGGATGATCGTCGCTGCGCCGCCGATCGTCATCAACGCGAACAAGCGACGCTCCATGATTTCGAAACGCTCGAGGCCCGGCGCGTCCGCGGTGTCGGCGTGGTAGACGAACAGGCGCGGCAAGTAGAACAAGCCGGCGAACCAGGTCACCATCGCGATCACATGGAATGCTTTCAGCCAGATCATCGGTCCCTCCCCGGGCGGCAGGTGCGCCACGAAATCATACGCCGCTGACGCCGCATGTCGCCGATCGGCGTCAGGCGGCCGATAGTCCTGCCCGGGGGGCGCCGGCTTCGTGTAATGTCGCATTCCCTTGCCGGATCGTTCAGTAGGTAACAGGAGCTATGGCGGAATCGTTCCGCAAATTGGTCGTCCGCACTTACGCGCCGAAACGCCATGCCCTGGTCTTGGGCGGCGCAGTCGTCTCGGGATTGTTGATTCTGTACGGGACGTTCGAATTCGGCCGCTACGACGCCGGTTATCGCATCGTCGCTTCGGTCCGCGCCGAACTTGCCGAGAGTGCCCAAATCCGCGCTCTGCACGCCGAAAATTCCGCTTTGCGCACCGAGCTCGCGGCCGCCGAAGTCGCACGCCGCGTCGACAAGGAGGGTTACGCCCAGGTCGCGCGCAGCCTCGGGGACATGCAGAGCCAGATCGCCCGCCTGACCCAGGACCTCGCGTTCTACCGCGGACTGGTGCAGCCTGATTCGATCGTGCGGGTCAAGGCGCAGCAGATGCAAATCGTGCCGGGAAGCGCGCCGGGACAATATCATTTGAAATTCGTATTGATGCAGGTCGGCAAGGCTTCCGGCAGCGTCGGCGGCTACGTCGTCTTGACCATCGACGGGATGCGCGGCGCAAAGCACGAGACTCTGGGCTTGGCGCAAGTCTCGCCGGCGCACGACGCGAACCTGCCATACTCGTTCAAGTATTTCCAGAACTACGACGAGGCGCTCACGTTCCCCGCGGGCTTCCAACCGACCCGAATCGGCGTTGAACTGCATGCCGGGAAGGACTCCAGGCATGGCTATCGACAGGCTTTCGCATGGCAGGCGCGGGGCATGTCGGTGGAGACGGACCCGGTGAGCGCACAAGGGCATAAGGTGTTCTAGATGTTCAAGCGCAAACAAAATAAGCCGGCGAAGATTCAAACCTTGATCGGCGCCAAGACCCGGATCAACGGCGATGTCGAATTCACCGGCGGCCTGCACCTCGACGGTCAGATCAACGGCAACGTCAAGGCGGAGGCGGGCTCCGGCGCCGTGATCATCATCAGCGAGCAGGGCTGCATCGAGGGCTCGGTTACCGTGCCCAACATCGTGTTGAACGGCATCGTCAAGGGCGACATCGACGCCGACGCGCGCGTGGAACTCGGACCCAAGGCGCGGGTGCTCGGCAATGTGCATTACGAGACCCTCGAAACCGCGATTGGCGCCCAAATCACCGGAAAACTGATCCACGGAGCGGGCTCGGCCGACAAGGCCGCAGCGCCGCAGCCGCCCGTCGCGGGCGAGCCGCTTTGATTGACCGCCCGCCGGCGCGTACACTACCGGTATGGACAAATCCCAGGAATCGAGCGATCAATCCCTTCCCCCGCCGCCGGAGGTATTGGTGTTCACCGATGCCGCGGCCGGGAAAGTCGGCGACCTGATTCGCGAGGAAGCGAACCCGAACTTGAAGTTGCGGGTATTCGTCTCCGGCGGCGGCTGCTCCGGATTCCAATACGGATTTACCTTCGACGAAAACGTCGAAGAGGGCGATTTTTGCGTCGAGAAGCGCGGTGTCCGACTGCTCGTCGACCCGATGAGCGCGCAATACCTCATGGGTGCGGAAATCGACTACAAGGAAGATTTGCAGGGCGCCCAATTCGTGATCCGCAACCCGAACGCCAAGACAACCTGCGGCTGCGGGTCTTCGTTCTCCGCCTGAAAATGCCGGTCGTTTAAGATGGGCAACGGTCGCGTCGTGCCGGATGTGCTCGCGGCCGTCGATCTCGGGTCCAACAGCTTTCACATGGTCGTCGCGCGCCACTCGCACGGCCAACTTGTCATTTTGGACCGGCTGCGCGAGATGGTGCGTCTCGCCGCGGGACTCGGCGAGACCGACCGGCTGGACAGCGACTCGGCGGAACGGGCACTGCGCTGCCTCGAGCGCTTCGGTCAGCGTCTGCGCGCAATGCACGCCGACAGCGTGCGCGTCGTCGGCACGAACGTGCTGCGCCGCGCGCGGCGCAAGCGCTGGTTTCTCGAGCGGGCGCGGGCGGCGCTCGGCCACCCGATCGAAATCATCTCGGGGCTGGAAGAGGCCCGCCTGATCTATTCCGGCGTCGCTCATACGAGCCCGATGAGCCCCGACAAGCGCCTGGTCATCGACATCGGAGGCGGGTCCACCGAACTCGTGATCGGCGAAGGGTTCAATCCCATCCTGCTCGAGAGCTTGTCGGTCGGGTGCGTCGGGCTGAGTGCGCTTTACTTCGACGACGGCCGCATCTCCGAGAAGCGCTTCGAGCGCGCGCGCACTGCGGTTCGGCTGGAATTGGAGCCGGTGCAAGCCGCTTACCGCAGGCTCGGCTGGCTGGAGGCGTTCGGCAGTTCGGGCACCGTGCGCGTGATCGGCGACGTGTTGCGCCAACTCTATCCCGACGAGCCGCGGATCACGCTCGGTAATCTTAAAAAGCTCGCGGATCGCGTGATCGCCGCAGGCCACATCGACGATCTGGACCTGCTCGCCGTGGATGCCGAGCGCGCGCCGGTTTTCCCGAGCGGTCTCGCGATTCTTCTCGAGGTCGTCGAGAACTTGGGGATAGAGCGCATGCGTGTCGCCGAAGGCGCCATGCGCGAAGGCCTGCTGTACGATCTAATGGGTCGATTCACCGACGAGGATGCGCGCGTACGCAGCGTGCGCGCTATGGAGAAGCGCTATCACGTCGACGGCGCTCAGGCCGACAGGGTCGAGGCGACGGCGCTCGCGCTGCTCGCGCAGATCGAATCGCAGTGGGGTCTCGAGGATCCGTTCGCGGAATTGGCCTTGGGCTGGGCCGCGCGCTTGCACGAAGCGGGCCTCGATATCGCGCATTCCAAGTACCACCGCCATAGCGCGTACTTGCTGGAGCACGCGGACATGCCGGGGTTCCCGCGCGAGGAGCAATTGCTGTTGGCGGCCTTGGTCGGCGGGCACCGGCGGCAGTTTTTGCTCGAGCCGCTCGAGGATCTGCTGCCGCCCTGGGATCGCCACGCGGAGTTCCTGACCGTGCTGCTGAGGCTCGCGGTCTTGCTGCATAGGGGCCGCAGTCCGCAGCCTCTGCCGAACGTCCAATTGGGCGTCAAGGGCCGTAATCTCACATTAGAGCTGCCGGCGCGATGGATGAAGGAGCATCCGCTGACGCTCGAGGACCTGGAACAGGAACGCCAGTTTCTCAAGGAAGCCGGCTTTCGCCTCAGCTACGAATGAACGAGCGGCGCGGCGGGAGCTGCGGGCTCAGCCTCGGTAAGCGCTGCGCGGTCGCCGTAGAATGCGAGCAGGTCGGTTTGCGCGGACGCGGCGCCGGCGCCGTCGGCGCGCACGTAGCGGCCGTCGGCCTGGAGATTCCAGCTCTGCGCGCCGTCGGCCAGGTACATATGCAGCTCGTCGACGACGCGCTGCCGAAACGCTGCGGATTCGACCGGAAAGGCGACCTCGATGCGGCGAAACAAGTTGCGGTCCATCCAGTCGGCGCTGCCGCAATAGACCTCGGCTTCGCCCGCATTCTCGAAATAGTAGACGCGCGAGTGTTCGAGAAAGCGGCCGACGATCGAGCGAACCTTGATGCGCTCGGAAACTCCGGCAACCCCGGGCCGCAGGCAGCAGACCCCGCGAACGATCAAATCGACGCTCACTCCCGCGCGCGAGGCGCGGAACAGCGCCTGTATCACGGCCGGCTCCGTCAGCGCGTTGAGCTTGGCGATGATCCGCGCGCTCTTCCCCGCGCGCGCGTGCGCCGCTTCGCGCGCGATCTTGGCGAGCAGCGCCTGATGCAGGCTGAACGGCGCAAGCAGCAATTTGTGCAGCTGCGGGATTCGCGTCAGCCCGGTCAGCTGGAGAAAAATCTGATGAATGTCCTCGCCGATCGCCTCGTCCGCCGTCATCAGCCCGTAGTCCGTATATAGGCGCGCGGTCTTCGCGTGATAGTTGCCGGTGCCGAGGTGGCAATAGCGGCGCAGCGCCTTTTGCTCGCGGCGCACGACCATGACGAGCTTCGCGTGGGTCTTGAATCCGAACACCCCGTACATCACGTGCGCTCCAGCCTCCTGCAGCTTCGTCGCGATGTCGATGTTCGCTTCTTCGTCGAATCTCGCCCGCAGCTCGATGATCACCGTGACATCCTTGCCCGCGAGGGCCGCGTCCGCGAGCGCGCCGACGATGCTCGAATCGCTGCCGGTGCGATACAGCGTCTGTTTGATCGCGAGCACCTGCGGATCCACGGCCGCCTGCTTGATGAAATCCACGACCGGGGAGAATCCCTGAAACGGATGGTGCAGCAGGACATCGCCGACGCGCAGCGCGGCGAATATGTCGGCGCCGACGCGCAAGTTCTCGGGAACGCTGGGAACGAACGGCGGATATTTGAATTCGGGCCGATCGACCAGATCGTAAAGCGCCATCAACCGGTTCAAGTTGACCGGGCCGGGTACGCGGTAGAGGTCGTCTGTGCCGAGAGCGAATTGACCCAAGAGATACGCTAGGATCTCGTCGGGGCAGTCGTGCGCCGCCTCGAGACGCACCGCATCGCCGTAACGCCGCGAAGCCAATTCACCCTCGACGGCGCGCAGCAAGTCGTCGACTTCCTCCTGTTCGACGAATAGATCGCTGTTGCGCGTGACCCGGAATTGATAACAGCCGCGAACCCGCATGCCCGCGAACAATTTGTCCACGAACGCCTCGACGATCGTGCCCAAAAAAACGAAGCTTCGGCCGCCGGGTGCGTCGGGGAGCCGAATGAGCCGCGGCAGCGAGCGCGGTGCCTGTACGACCGCGAGACCGCTGTTGCGCCCGAAGCCGTCCTCTCCCTCGACGATCACGGCGAAATTCAGGCTCTTGTTGAGGATCTTGGGAAACGGTCGCGCCGGATCCAGTGCGAGCGGACTCAATACCGGCTCAACCTCCCGGGCGAAATAGTCCGCGATCCATGCGCGCTGCCGTGCGGACCAGTTATCCGGCGACAAGAACATGACGCCGTTGCGCGCGAGCTCGGGCATCAGCACTTCGTTCAGCAGTGCGTATTGTTCGGCAACCAAGGTCGAGGCGCGCGCGGCAATCGCCTGCAGCTGCAGCGGTACGGCCAGACCGTCGGGACCGGGCTGTAGCGCGCCGGCTTCGACGAGCTCTTTCAGGCTCGCGACGCGAATCTCGAAAAACTCGTCGAGATTGGCGCAGGAAATGCAGAGGAAGCGCACGCGTTCGAGGATGGGAATGCAAGGATCCTGCGCCTGAGCGAGCACGCGCTGATTGAACTCCAGGAACGACAGTTCTCTATTGAGATAAAGATCCGCGGCGCTCAAGTCGGCGTCATTCATCGATTGCCCGGGGCCTCGCCGACGGGTAGATTCCGCCGAGGACGCGCGCGCCGCGGG
>DAIDVO010000085.1 GCA_027456085.1 Steroidobacteraceae bacterium
AACCAGCCGCGATGCTGGTCGGAGCCCTCCAGGTACAAATCCGCCGGCGCGGTGACTTCGGGGCGCATCGCATGCAGGCAGTGGTGCACGACGCCCGAGTCGAACCAGACGTCCATGACGTCGCTCGCCTTGTCGTAGTCCGCGGCGTCCGCGCCGAGCAATTGCGCCGCGTCCAGATCGAACCAGGCGTCGATGCCGTCCCGCTCGACCCGCCCGGCGACCGCTTCGATGAGCGCGGCGGTGCGCGGATGGAGCTCGCCGGTCGTCTTGTGCACGAACAGCGGGATCGGCACGCCCCAGGTGCGCTGGCGCGAGACGCACCAGTCGGGGCGGCCCGCGATCATGTTGGTGATGCGCTGCTCGCCCCACTGCGGCATCCAGTCGACGTGCGTGATCGCCTCGAGCGCGCCGCGGCGCAGGCCCGCCTGTTCCATGCTGATGAACCACTGCGGCGTCGCGCGGAAAATCACCGGCGTCTTGTGCCGCCAGCAATGCGGATACGCGTGCTGATACGGCTGCGCGAGCAGCAGGCGGCCGTGTTCATGCAGAACCTCGATCACATGCGTGTTCGCCTCGAACACGTACTCGCCCGCGAACAGCGGCGTCGAGGGCAGGAACCGGCCGTCGCCGCCGACCGGATTGTCGACGTCCAGGCCGTAGCGGCGGCCGACCGCATAGTCCTCGAGACCATGCGCCGGCGCCGTGTGCACCGCGCCCGTGCCCGCGTCGAGCGTCACGTGATCGCCGAGCACGACGGGCACGTCGCGGTCGTAGAACGGATGGCGCAAGCGCATGTGTTCGAGCGCCGCGCCGGCGGCGGTCGCGACGAGTTCCCAGCGCGCCTCGCCGAACGACGGCAGAACCGCCTCGAGGCGCTCGGCCGCGAGTACGAGACGCTCGCCGCCGCGCTCGATCAACGCGTATTCGAACTGCGGGTGCACGGCAACCGCGCGGTTCGCGGGCAGGGTCCACGGCGTCGTCGTCCAGATCGCGACCGACGCAGGGGCATCGCTTTCCTCGGTATGAAAGCGCTGCGCAAGATCGTGCGCATCGGCGACCGCGAAGCGTACGAAAATACTCGGCGAAGTCGCCTCCTCGTATTCGACCTCGGCCTCCGCGAGCGCCGAGCGGCAGTTCATGCACCAGTGCACGGGCTTGTAGCCCTTGTACAAATGCCCGTTCTCGATGATGCGCGAGAACGCGCGCAATTGTTCGGCCTCGAAGCGCGACATCATCGTCATGTAGGGCCGCTCCCAATCGCCGAGCACCCCCAAGCGCTTGAAATCCGCGCGCTGCGAATCGACCTGTTCGCCGGCGTATTTGCGGCACGCGGCGCGAAACGCCTTCGCATCGAGCTTATTGCCTACGCGGCCGTGCGTCTTCTCGATCTGCATCTCGATCGGCAGGCCGTGGCAGTCCCAGCCCGGTATATACGCCGCGTCGTAGCCATCGAGCGTGCGCGCCTTGACGATGATGTCCTTGAGGATCTTGTTGACCGCGTGGCCGAGGTGAATCGCGCCGTTCGCGTACGGCGGCCCGTCGACGAGCACGAACGGCGGCCGGCCGTTCGCGGCCGCGCGTATCTTGTGGTAAAGGCCCGTGCGCTCCCACTCGGCGAGCATCTTCGGCTCGCGGTTCGCCAGATCCGCCTTCATCGGAAAGCCGGTATTCGGCAAATTAATCGTACTTTTGTAGTCGGCCACAATCCACCTTAAGCTAACAGCCGCCGCGCTTCGGCGGCGTCGCGCCGCATCTGCGCGACCAGCAAATCCAACGACTCGAACTTCGCCTCGTCGCGCAATTTCGCGACGAATTCGATTTGCAGCGCGCAACCATACAAATCGCCGTCGAAATCGAACAAATGCACCTCGAGCAACGGCGCGACCCCGCCCACCGTCGGGCGCGTGCCCAGGCTCGCGACCCCCGCGAACGTGCGTCCGCCCGCGTCGGCGGCGCGCACCGCGAGCACGCCCCAGAACGGCGGCTTGCGCCGGCCCAGCCGCAGATTCGCGGTAGGGAAGCCGAGCGTGCGCCCGAGCTTCTGTCCGTGCACGACGCGGCCACGCATGCGGTACGGGCGGCCCAGCAAGCGCGCGGCGCCGGCGAAATCACCGCTCTCGAGGCGCCGGCGCACGGCGGTGCTGCTGACACGCACCGAATCGAACACGAACGGCGCGATCTGTTCGACCGCGAAGCCGTGGACGCGCCCCGCTTCGCGCAGAGTCTCGATGGTGCCGGATGCCCGGCAGCCGTAGCGGAAATCGTCGCCGACGACGATGTGCCGCGCGCCCAACGCGCGGACGATCAAATCGCCGGCGAATTGCGCCGGGCTCATCGCGCGAATTTGCTCGTCGAACCGCAAGGTCACGAGGCGGTCGACGCCGTACTCGGCGAGCGCCATGAACTTCTCGCGCCAACGCGTGAGCCGGGGCGGCGCACCCTCGGGATCGATGAATTCCTTCGAACTCGGCTCGAATGCCAATACCGTCGCCGGGCACGAAAGTTCCGCCGCCCGGCTCTTCAGCACGCGCAGCATCTGTTGATGCCCGAGGTGCACGCCGTCGTAGTTGCCGACGGTCAACACGCAGCCCCGATGGCGCGCCGAGAGATTATGTAGGCCGCGAACGAGTTCCATGGCTAAAAATCGCGATTATACGGAACTTTGCGCCGGATCAGTGGCGAAGATCCCGGGGCCGCGCGCCGAGCGCGAACAAGCTGCCGAAATATACGGCGGCGCCGACGACGACGCAGAGCGCGAGGTGCAGGGCGCGTTCCCAGCTGCCCATGGCCAGCCAGCGCGACGTCGCGCCCGCGAGCCGGACGAGCACGACCGCCATCGCGGCGCCGGCGCCGGCGACGCGCAGGATCAGCGGCCGCCAGCCAGGCGCCGGACGCAGCACGCCGCTCTTGCGCAGGCCGCGGTACAAGAGGATCGCGTTGGTGCACCCGGCCGCGCTCGTCGACAGCGCGAGAAAGGCATGCGGCATCGGCAGTTTCTTGAAGTAGACGAGCGGCGCGACGAGGAATAAGTTCAGGCCGACGTTGATGCCGAGCGAGATCAGGCTCGTGCGCACCGGCGTGCGCGTGTCCTGGCGCGAAAAATAGCCGGGTGCGAGCACCTTGACGAAGCTGAAGCCCAGCAGGCCGAGCGAAAAGGCCATCAAGGCATAGGTCGTCATGCGCACGTCGCCGGCGTGGAATCGCCCATGGCCGAATATCGTCGCGATCAACGGCCCGGCGAGCAAGAACAGCGCAACCGCCGCCGGCAGCACGACGATCAAGACGAGCCGGAGCGCCCAATCGAGCGTCGCCGACAGCCGCTCGGGCGCGGCCGCCGCATGATGCGCCGACAGGCTCGGCAGAATCACGGTGCCGAGCGCAACGCTGAACACCCCTAGCGGGAATTCCATCAAGCGCGACGCAAAATACAGCCAGGACACGCTGCCGGTCGCCAGAAACGAGGCGATCTGCGTATCCAGGAGCAGGCTCACCTGCGCCATCGACGAGCCTAAGATCCCGGGACCCATGAGCCGCGCGACGCGGCGCACGCCCTCGTGATCCCAGCGCCAGCGCGGCCAGCCGAGGAGCCGCAGGTGCATGACGAAAGGCACCTGGTAGGCGACTTGAATCACGCCGCCGACGAACACCGACGCGGCGAGCACGAGGCCGGGCTCGGCGAAATGCGGCGCGATCCACACCGCCGCGATGATCATCACGAGATTCGAGAGGACCTGCGTGAACGCCGGCGGCCCGAAACGCCCGTAGCTGTTGAGCACGCCGCTGCAGAGCGCCGTCAGCGAGACGAACAGGATGTACGGGAACGTGAGCCGCAGCATCTCGACGGTGATTTCGTGACGCGGGCCGTTCAGCTTGAAGCCGGGTGCGAACGCCCAGACGATCACGGGCGCGGCGATCATGGCGATCACCGAAACGACGAACAGCGCAAGACCGAGCGTCCCGGCCGCACCGCTGACGAGTTCCTTGACCTCGGCCTCGCTGCGGCGCTGTTTGTATTCCGAGATCACCGGCACGAAGGACTGCGAGAACGCCCCTTCGGCGAACAGGCGGCGCAGGAAATTCGGGATCTTGTAGGCGACGAGGAACGCATCGGCGAGCGGCCCCCCGCCGAACAAGTGTGCCTGCGCCATGTCGCGCAGCAAGCCGGTAATGCGCGACAAAAGGGTCATCAGCCCCAAAGTCGTCGTGGATTTGAATATGGCGCGGCTCATGCGTGGCCGACACTATAGCAAGCGCCGCGCCGGCGGATTGACAACGCAGGGCACTGAACGCAGAATACGCGGCTCTTTTGCGGCGTCCCTGAACCCGCAACATCTGAAGGAGTCTCGCTTGGCCAATACGAAATCCGCGGAAAAAGCGGCGCGACAATCGACGGTGCACGGCGCCCGCAACGACGCGCTCACCTCGAAGCTGCGTACCGCGATCCGCAAAGCGACGCTTGCCGTCAAAGAGGGCAAGCCTGCCGAAGCCGCCGCCGCGCTCGCGGAAGCGACCCCGGTGATCGACGGCATGGTCAACAAGGGCATCATCCACCGCAACAAGGCCGCGCGGCACAAGAGCCGACTGACGAAGCAGGTCAACGCGCTCGCGAAGTAGCCTCGAGGCGCCGCAGCTATTGCGGCGCCGCGGCGGCCGCGGCGGCTGCGGCGCGCGGATGCTCTTCCAGATAGCGCATCACCGCCTGTTTCAATTCCGCGGTTCCCGCGCCGGTCGCGCCCGAGATCCGCAGCACCGGCCCCTTCCAACGCAGGCGCCGCACGATCTCTTTCTCGCGCTTCAGCGCCTCGGACGGCTCGACCAGATCGATCTTGTTGAGCACGAGCCAGCGCTCCTTCGCGACCAGGTCCGCGGAGAATTTCTTGAGTTCGCCGACGATCGTGCGCGCATCGCGGACCGGATCGGCATCCGGATCTAGCGGGGCGATGTCGACCAGATGCAGGAGCACGCGCGTGCGCTGCAGATGCTTCAAGAAGCGGATCCCGAGTCCGGCGCCCGCCGCCGCGCCCTCGATCAATCCCGGAATATCGGCCATCACGAAGCTGCGGCCCGGACCCAAGCTCACGACGCCGAGATTCGGATGCAGGGTCGTGAACGGATAGTCGGCAACTTTCGGCCGCGCCGCCGATACCGCGCGGATCAGCGTCGATTTACCGGCGTTCGGCAGACCGAGTAGCCCGACGTCGGCTATCAGCTTCAATTCCAGCATCAGCTCGCGCTTTTCCCCCGGCAGGCCGGTGCCCGACTTGCGCGGCGTGCGGTTCGTGCTCGACTTGAAACGCGTATTGCCCCAGCCGCCCTTGCCGCCCTTCGCGACCAGCAGGGTCTCGCCCTCGTGCGTCAAATCGCCCAAGGTCTCGCCGGTGTCGATCTCCGTGACCGTCGTGCCGACCGGCACCGCCACGTACAGGTCGTCGCCGCCGTGGCCGGTGCAGTCGTTGCCGCTGCCGGGCTCGCCGTTTTGCCCCTTGTAGGTGCGCGAGATGCGAAAATCGGCGAGCGTGTTCATTCCTTCGACGGCTTTCAGGTAAACGCTGCCGCCCAAGCCTCCGTCGCCGCCGTCCGGCCCGCCGAACGGGACGAACTTCTCGCGCCGGAAGCTCACGCAGCCGCGGCCGCCGTTTCCGGCTTGAACCTTGAGCTTGGCTTCGTCGATGAATTTCATGATGGCTTAGGCCTTACGAATGAAAAAGGGACTGGCGCCCGCCTGTCCCTTCGCTCGAAATCCGCACGCGGCCCTCATGCGGAGCCGCGCGAACGCCGCCTATTTGGCGATGACGTTGACGAAGGTCCGCTGTTCGCGGCCCTTGACCGAAAATTCTACGACGCCGTTCGCGGTCGCGAACAGCGTGTGGTCGGTGCCGATGCCGACGTTCACGCCGGGACGGTAGGGCGTGCCGCGCTGCCGGATGATGATGTTGCCCGAGAGCACCGACTCGCCGCCGAATTTCTTGACGCCGAGCCGCTTGGAATGTGAGTCGCGGCCGTTACGTGTACTGCCGCCCGCTTTTTTGTGTGCCATGGATTATGTCTCCTCGAAACCCTTAAGCGACGATCTTCGTGATCTTGACGTCGGTGTAGAACTGGCGATGGGTGCCCGCACGCTTGTAGTGCTTGCGGCGCCGGAATTTGACGATCACCACCTTATCGCCCTTACCGTGGCTCTCGACGGTCCCGACGACTTTCGCGCTGCCGACGAACGGCGCGCCGATCTTGACGTCGGCGCCCGCGCCAACGAGAAGGACTTCATTGAATTCGACGCTCGCACCTTGCGCCGCATCGAGCTTCTCGATACGGACAACGGCGCCTTCTTGAACGCGGTACTGTTTACCGCCCGTGGCGATCACGGCATACATCGTTACGACTCCAGATGGGCGGCCCGTGGGGGCCCGCAAAAGAGCCGCGGAGTATACGTTTTGAAGGGCTCCGGGTCAATTTTCATCGCAACACGCCGCAGGGCGGCGCGGCACGCCGTCGGGCACCCCGGTGCGAACTTCGGTACCATACGCGCGAGCGCTCCATGACACTAGAAAAAATTCGTGCGTTGGTCACCGCAGACTTTGCGGATGTCGATCGAGTCATCAAAGAGCGGCTACACAGCCCGGTTGCCCTGGTCGACCAAGTCGCCACCTATATCATCCATTCGGGCGGCAAGCGCCTGCGGCCGCTGCTGGTGCTGCTGTCGGCGAAGGCCTGCGGGCATACCGGCCGGCGCCATGTCGAGGCCGCCGCGATCATCGAGTTCATCCACACCGCGACCCTGTTGCATGACGACGTCGTCGCCGGCTCGTCGATGCGCCGCGGCCGTCAGACCGCGAACGAGGTCTTCGGCAACGCGGCGAGCGTCCTGGTCGGGGATTTCCTGTATTCGCGCGCGTTCCAGATGATGGTGACTCTCGACCGCATGCAGATCATGAAGATCCTCGCCGAGGCGACCAACGCGATCGCCGAGGGCGAAGTGCTGCAGCTGATGACCGCGCGCGATCCGATGACGACCGAGGCGCGCTATTTCGACGTCATTCACCGCAAGACCGCGCGCCTGTTCGAGGCCGGTGCGCAGATCGGCGCGGTCTTGAGCGGCGCTGCGCCCGAGATCGAACTCGCGCTCGCGCACTACGGCAAACACATCGGCACCGCGTTCCAGCTGATCGACGACGCGCTCGACTATCAGGCCGACGAGAGCAGCATCGGCAAGCATTTGGGCGATGACCTCGCGGAAGGCAAGCCGACGCTGCCGCTGATCCACGCACTGCAGCACGGCAATGACGAGCAGCGCGCGATGATCCGTCATGCGATCGAGCACGGCGGCCTCGACCGGCTCCACGAAATCACACGTGCCGTTGCAAGCCTCGGGGGGCTTGCGTACACTGCGCGCCTCGCTCAAGGCGAGGCCGATCAGGCGCTTGCCGCGTTGTCACCCCTACCCGAGAGCGTGTACAAAGAAGGCTTGCGCGAACTGGCGAAGTTCGCGATCGCGCGCAAGAGTTGAGGGTTTTCGCCGAATTCGGGGTGTAGCTCAGCCTGGTAGAGCACTACGTTCGGGACGTAGGAGTCGCAGGTTCAAATCCTGTCACCCCGACCAATAATTACAAGTACTTAGAGTGCACCGAGCGCACTCAATGGCAAAACGCCGGCGGCTTCCACCCCTGTTCCACTACGCTGCGCGAAGCCGCTGGCTTGTCACGCGGCGATAATCTCCCGCAGCACTTCAGGACGACGTGCCGCAATCGCGAGTAGCGAACGTGCAGCGCCAGAAGGTTGGCGCCTGCCTTGCTCCCACTCTTGCAGCGTTCGCGTTGAAACGCCGAGCACTTCGGCAAATTGTTGCTGCGAGAGACCGGTGCGTGTGCGCGCCTCGGTGATCGCAGAGACTGGAACGCGGTGTACGTGCCCCGCCTGCCC
>DAIDVO010000086.1 GCA_027456085.1 Steroidobacteraceae bacterium
CCACGCTGGCTGCGGCTGCTGCCGGCAAGCGCCTGCTGCTGGCGAACAAGGAATCCGCCGTGATGGCGGGGTCGCTGCTGATCCGCGCTCTGGAATCTTCAGGCGCCGAGCTGATACCGATCGACAGCGAACACAACGCCATATTTCAGTGCATGCCGGCCTCATATCTCCAGGGCGAGGCCGCGCGCGGCGTGACCAGCGTCATATTGACCGCCTCCGGCGGCCCGTTCCGCACGACCGACGCGGCCTTGCTGGCGCATGTGTCGCCGCAGCAGGCGTGCGCACACCCCAAGTGGAGCATGGGCCGCAAAATATCGGTGGATTCGGCGACGCTGATGAACAAGGGATTGGAAATCATCGAGGCGACGTGGCTGTTCGGCTTGCCCGAATCGCGGGTCGACGTCGTCGTGCATCCGCAGAGCGTCGTGCATTCGCTCGTGCAATATGCGGATGGATCGGTTTTGGCCCAGTTGGGCGCCCCGGACATGCGTACGCCGATCGCCCAGGCGCTCGCCTGGCCTGATCGGATCGCCTCCGGTGTACAATCGCTCGATCTGACCGCCGTTGCGCGCATGGACTTCGAGGCGCCGGACCACGGGCGGTTTCCGAGCTTGGGCCTCGCCCGCGCCGCGGCGCGCGCCGGCGGCACGGCTGCCGCGCTGCTGAACGCGGCCAACGAGGTCGCCGTGCAAGCGTTTCTTGACGGCCGCTTGAACTTTACCGGCATTGCTGCGGTCATTGACGAAGTCTTGCAGCGGCTTGAATCCTGCGCCGTGACGGCCCTGGGTGACGTGCTGGACGCGGATGCCGCGGCACGGCGGCTGGCGGCTGTGGTCATCGAGCCTGCGCGGGGAGCTTCTGCATGAGAATTTTGATGTTTCTTGGCGCTTTCCTCGCCGCCATCGGCGTGCTGGTGACCGTGCATGAATTCGGCCACTATTGGGTCGCCAAGAAGCTCAAGTTCAAGGTGCTGCGTTTCAGCGTCGGTTTCGGCAAGCCGCTGCTGACCAAGGTCGGCCGGGATCCGGACCGCACCGAATATTGCATAGCGGCAATACCGCTCGGCGGGTATGTCAAGCTGCTCGACGAGCGCGAGGGCGCAGTGGCCGCCGCCGAGCTGCCGCGCTCGTTCACGCGCCGCCCGATCGCCGCGCGCATCGCGGTGCTGCTCGCGGGACCGGCGATGAATTTCGTGTTCGCGTCGATCCTGTACGCGGTTATCGCGATGCTCGGCACGCAGGTCATCAAGCCGGTCGTCGGTTTCGTGCGCCCGGAGAGCCCGGCGGCGCTCGCCGGCTTGCGGCGCGACGACCAAATCCTGCGTGTCGGCGAGCGCCGCACGCGCAGCACCGAGGAGCTGCAGATCGCGCTGATCAGCCGCTTCTCGGCGCGCGACGGCGTAATTCCGCTCGAAGTGCGGCGCGACGGTGCGCGCCAATCCTTGACGATTCGCGTCGGCGGCAATCGGCTCGCATTGACGGAGCCGGGAAGACTCCTGCCGGGCTTGGGCTTCGATCTGGCGAGCTTTCACGCCGCCGCGCTCGTGAAGTCGGTGCCGCCGGCGAGCGCAGGCGCGCGCGCCGGCCTCTTGCCCGGGGATCGGCTCGTCGCCGTCGACGGCAATAAACTCGCGAACAGCTCCGAATTCGTCGACGCGATCAGCGCGGCCGCGAACCGCGAGGTGTCGATCGAGGTCGAGCACCGCGGCGCGCTCATGCAGTTGACCGCCACGGTGCCCGGCGTCCTCGACCACGGCCGCAATGTCGGACGGCTCGGCATCATGATCGGCGACGGGCAGAGGTCATTGCCCGCCGGGCTCGTGCAGCTGCGCCGCGAGAGTTTTGGCGAGGCCGTCGCGACCGGAGTCCACAAGACTTGGGAGATGTCGTCGCTGACGGTGGAAATGTTGTGGCGCATACTGACCGGACAGGTTTCCGCCAGGAACATCAGCGGGCCGATCAGCATCGCGGAGTTCGCGGGGGTCAGCGCCTATCTCGGCGCCGGCGCCTACCTGTCGTTCCTCGCGGTGATCAGCGTGAGCTTGGGCGTGCTCAATTTGATGCCGATACCGCTGCTGGACGGCGGCCAGGTGCTTTATCAACTGATCGAAGCCGTGAAGGGCAGCCCTGTTTCGGAGAGAATGCAGGTGTTCGGTCAACAGGTCGGGATTGCGCTGCTGGTCTTGCTGATGAGCCTCGCCTTCTACAATGACATTTCAAGACATTTTTGAACCGATGGGAAATCATGCCAAATCGTAAATTCGAGGCTCGTGCGGGGCGCCGTGGGCGCTCAGCTATTCGTTCGGACATTAGTCGGTTCTTTGCGCGTGCGGTTTAGAGTTGGCCTACTGGGGCTCGCGGCGCTCGCCGTCCAGCCGCCTGCGGTGGTGCACGCCCAGGCGATTCCGGACGCCGATCGGTTCACGGTCGGCGATATCCGCGTCATCGGCCTGCAGCGCATATCCGAGGGCACCGTATTCAATTATCTGCCGGTGAACATCGGCGACCATCTCGATGCCGCGCGCATCCGCGAGGCGATGCGGGCTCTGTACGCGACCGGATTCTTCCGCGACGTCGAGATGCGGCCCGACGGCAACACCCTCCTGGTGGTGGTAATCGAACGGCCTTCGATCGAGAAGTTCGATATCAAGGGCAATAAGGACATCAAGACGCCGGATCTGGAGAAGAGCCTGCGCAACGTGGGCCTAGCGCGCGGCAAGATCTTCGATCGCTCCGTGCTCGACGAGGTCAAGCGATACCTGACCGACCAGTATTTCAGCCGCGGCAAATACGCGGTTCGCATCGACGCGAAGGTCACGGATCTGCCGGGCAACAAGGTCAGCGTGCTCGTCAACATCACCGAAGGCAAGCGCGCCGTCATCCGCCAGATCAATTTGGTGGGCAATACCGCGTTCAAGGAAAAGGACGTCCTCGAGACGCTCGAACTGAAGACCCCGAACTGGCTGTCCTGGTACAAACAGGACGACCGCTACTCGCGCGAATCCCTGCGCGGCGATCTGGAGAAGATCCGCTCCTATTACATGGATCGCGGCTACGCGAATTTTCAGATCGAATCGACGCAGGTCGCGATAACGCCGGAAAAAGACGACATGTTCATCACGGTGAACATCAATCAGGGCGACGTTTTCCTGGTATCCGACATCAAGCTCGCCGGCACGATGGTCGTGCCGGAGGCGGACTTGCGCAAGCTGCTGTTGATCAAGCCGGGCGACACGTTTTCGCGCAAGTTGATCACGAGTTCCCAAGAGCTGATGAGCTACAGGCTCGGCGCCGACGGCTACGCGTTTTCGAAAATAGACCCGGTGCCGACGGCCGACAACAAGAAAAAGACGGTCTCGCTGACTTTCTACATCGAGCCCGGCAACCGCGTTTATGTGCGGCACATCAATTTCGACAACGAAACCGCGATCAACGACGAGACGCTGCGGCGCGAGATGCGCCAACTCGAGGGAGGCTGGCTGTCGAACTCCGCGCTGGAGCGCTCGAAGGAGCGCATTCAGCGGCTGCCGTACGTGAAGAAGGTCGACTTCAAGACCAAACCGGTGCCGGGCAGCGCGGACATGGTCGACGTCGACTACGACATCACCGAAGGGCTTCCCGGCCAGTTCGGCGGCGGCATCGGCTATTCGGACGCGCAGAAATTCAGCCTGAACGGGAATTTCGTGCACAGCAACTTCATGGGCACCGGGGACCGCATCGCGCTCGAGATCAACGCGGGCAAGTACAGCAAGACTTATTCGTTCTCGCAGACGAATCCGTATACGACGATCGACGGCGTCGCGCGCACCGCGTCGCTGACCTACCGCGACATCACCCAGTTCGTTTCGTCCTCGTCGGTGTTCGGCACCAAACAGATCACCGCGGCCGTTCAGTATTCGTACCCGATCACCGAATACCAGTACGTCGAACTCGGCTTGTCCGCGAACAAGAACTCGCTCGTGACCTCGCAAGGGTACAGCGCGCAACAGGCCGTCGATTGGGTGAGGACGAACGGCAAGACCTTCTCCAGCGTGATCGGCGACACGAATGGCGACGGATTCATCAACTCGCTCGATAATCCGTACACGGTCTTCGGCACGGATTTCTATACCTACGAACTGAGCGCCGGATGGTCGATGGACTCGAGGAACCGTGCCCTGTTCGCGGATCGCGGCATGCGCAACGCGCTGTCGGCGCGCATCGCGGCGCCGTTGAGCGACGTGCGCTATTACGCGCTGAATTACGCGTTCATCAAGTACGTGCCGTTATGGCGCAAGTGGGTGTTGTCGGACAACGCGACCATCGACTATGCCTCGCCGATGGGCCGTACGACGGCGTTGCCGCCCTACCTGAACTACTACGCCGGAGGCCCGGACAGCGTGCGCGGCTATCGCGAGAGCCGCTTGGGTCCGCGCGACAACATCGGCCTCGGCAATCCGTACGGCGGCAATTTCCGCCTCGTCAACCGGCTCGAACTGCTGTTTCCGGTGCCGGAGAAATGGCAGAGCGAGGCGCGCGTGAGCCTGTTCTACGATATCGGCAACGTCTTCCAGACCGGCAATAAGGTAAAATTCTACGGTGTCGACGACACTACGCCGGTCGATTATCATTTCAGCTATACTAATCTGAAGCGTTCCGCCGGCCTTGCGGTGCAGTGGCTTGCGCCGCTCGGATTGTTCCGGTTCTCGTATGGCATACCGTTGAATCCCTTCCACGGAAACACGGTCAGGTTCCCCGATGAGACCGAGCGCTTTCAGTTTTCGATCGGGCAAGCGTTTTGATCCAATCTTTCAATTGAGGACTTAAAGACAGTATGTCGACCTTTACCCGTGCTATACCGATGCTGCTGTTGTGCGCCTGCGGCCTCGCCACCGCCCAGACCGCGAGTGCGGAAACCAAGATTGGCGTGGTCAATTTCCAAAAGTTGCTGCAGGCGGCGCCCCAGACCAAGGCGGCCATGCAGACCTTGGAAACGGAGTTCGAGCCGCGGCGCCGCGATCTTCTGAAGATGCAGAACGACATCAAGGCCAAGGATGAAAAGATGCAGCGCGAAGGCGCGATGATGGCGGACGCTGATCGCGTAAAGGCGCAGAACGCATTGCGCGACGAACAACGCGACTTCCAGAGCAAGGCGAGTGCGTTCCAGGACGACGCGACCGCGCGCCGCAACGAGGAATTGGGCAAGGTGCAGCGCTATTTGCTGCAACAGATCCAGGGCTACGCGACCTCCAAGGGGTATGATCTGGTCCTGGGCGACGGGGTCTTCTACGCCAAGGGGCAACTCGACATCACCGCGAACGTGCTGGCCGAATTGACGGCCAAGCCGGCGACCCTGCCGAGTTCGGGCCCGGCGGCGCATAAGCCCACCGCCAAGAAATAACGCTCGAGGGAGAGCGTGGGATCGGGGTTCGCGTGCATACCCGTGAACACAGCCTGGGTGAAATAGCCGTACGCTTCGGGCTGGTGTTGCGCGGGGATCCGGCCGTGCGGGTATCGCATGTCGCGACGCTGTCGAATGCCGGCCCGGGCGCGCTCAGCTTTCTCGCGAACAGCCGCTATCGGCGCAACCTGGAATCGACGCGCGCGGCCGCGGTGGTATTGAGCGAGGAAGACGCCTCTTCCTGCAAGGTCGCCGCGCTGGTCGGCCTCAATCCATACCTCGAGTACGCGCGCATCGCCGCCGTCCTGCACCCGGGCGCCGCTGTCCTGCCCGGCATCCATCCGAGCGCGGTCGTCGGCGCGGCCGCGCAAGTCGCGGCATCCGCGATGGTGTCGGCGCAGGCGGTCATCGAGGACGGCGCCGAGGTCGGGGACGGGGTCTTCGTCGGACCGGGTTGCCTGATCCAACGCAACGCGCGCATCGGCGCCGATTCGCGCCTCGACGCCCGCGTCACCGTGTATTCGAACACGCGCATGGGGCGACGCTGTATCGTGCACGCGGGCGCCGTGATCGGCTCAGACGGCTTCGGCTTCGCCAGGGACGGAGCGGCGTGGGTCAAGGTGCCGCAAGTCGGCGGCGTGCTGATCGGCGACGACGTCGAGATCGGCGCGAACACCACGATCGACCGCGGCGCGATCGGCGATACGGTGATCGAGGACGGCGTCAAACTCGATAACCAGATCCAGGTGGCCCATAACGTGACGATCGGCGAACACACGGCGATCGCCGCATGCACCGGAATATCCGGCAGCACGACCATCGGCAAGCGCTGCATGATCGCCGGCATGGTGGGTTTCGCCGGACATCTGTCGATCGCCGACGATGTCGTGGTGACCGGATTGAGTCTCGTCAGCGCCTCGATCAGGAAGGCGGGAAGCTATTCGAGCGGCATACCTATCGAGGAGACCAGGGTTTGGCGGCGAATCGTCGCGCAACTGCGGCGCCTCGGCAGAACCACGCGCGCGTCTCGAACGGGAATCGGTTAAGGAGCGACGATGAGCGAACCGCAGAAGCTGGATATCGAAGCGATCATGAATCAATTGCCGCACCGGTATCCGTTCCTCTTGGTGGATCGCGTGCTCGAGTGCGTGCCGGGCGAACGCATCCTCGCGCTGAAGAACGTGACCTACAATGAGCCGTTCTTCCCGGGACACTTTCCGCATCGGCCGGTCATGCCCGGCGTCATACTCGTCGAAGCGCTCGCGCAGGCCTCCGGCATCCTCGCATTCAGGACGGCCGAGGTCGTGCCGGACCACGACACGCGCTTTTATTTCGTCGCGATCGACAAGGCCAGATTTCGCAAGCCGGTGGAGCCCGGGGACCAGGTAATGCTGAAGTCGACGCTGGTGCGCTCGTTCAAGGGCATTTGGAAATTCCAATGCGTCGCCGAAGTCGACGGGGCCGAAGTCGCGACCGCGGAAATCATGGTGGCTCCCGAGACCAAGGTGCCGGGCATCAATGGGGATGCGCCGTGATCGATTCGCGTGCGGTCATATCGCCGCAGGCGCAGATCGACCCGGGCGTGCATGTCGGGCCGTTCACGATCATCGGCGCCGACGTGATCGTCGGCAAAGGGACCTGGATCGGACCCCACGCCGTCATCAACGGTCCGACGCGGATCGGCGAGGACAACAAGATATTTCAGTTCGCCTCGATAGGCGATGCGCCGCAAGACAAGAAATACGGGGGAGAGCCGACGCGGCTGGAAATCGGCGACCGCAACGTGTTCAGGGAGTTCGTGACCGTCAATCGCGGCACGACCCACGATTGCGGCGTGACGCGGGTCGGCAACGATAATCTGCTGATGGCGTATGCGCACGTCGCCCACGACTGCCGGATCGGCGACAAGATCGTCATGTCCAACTGCGCGACTCTCGGCGGCCACGTACAATTGGGCGACTGGGTCATCATGGGCGGACTGTCCGCGGTGCACCAGCACACCAAGGTCGGCGCACATTGCTTCATCGCCAACAACGCGGCGGTCACGCGCGACGTGCCGCCGTACCTGATGACGATAGGCCAGCCCGCGGTTCCGCACAGCGTGAACTCGGAGGGGCTGAAGCGCCGCGGCTTCTCGCCCGAACAGATCCGCAACATCCGCCGCGCGTACAGGATTCTCTATCGGTCGGGACTGAAGCTGGCGGCGGCTCTCGCGCAACTCGAGAAGGCCGCGGCGGACCAGGCCGAGCTCGTTCCGTTCGTCGCTTTCATCAAGCAAAGCTCGCGCAGCATCGTTCGGTAGCGATATGCCGGTTCCATTGCGGGTCGGTCTGGTGGCGGGAGAAGCGTCAGGGGATGCGCTTGGCGCGGGGTTGATCGAGGCGCTCGGCAAGCTCGCGCCCGGAGCACGGTTTTTCGGCGTCGCGGGACCCAAGATGCGCGCCCAAGGATGCGAGGTGTGGGAGCCCGCGGAGTCGCTCGCCGTCATGGGCTTGTTCGAGATATTGCAGGAGCTGCCGCGGCTGCTGCGATTGCGCCGGCGCATCCGCCGTAAGGTCGAGGGCGCACGCCCGGACGTGTTCGTCGGCATCGATGCGCCGGAGTTCAATCTCGGCCTGGCGCGCCAATTGCACGCGGCCGGAATTCCGACGGTGCAGTACGTGAGTCCCCAGGTGTGGGCATGGCGGCAAGGCCGCGTGCGCAGCATGCATTCTTCCGTGGACCTCGTGCTGTGCCTGCTGCCGTTCGAAAAGCGCTTCTACGACGCGCAGGGAATGCGCGCCGAATTCGTCGGGCATCCGCTCGCCGATCAGATTCCGCTGCACGGCGATCGCGGCAAAGCGCGCGACGCGCTCGGCATACCCCGCGATGCGCAAGTCATCGCGCTGCTTCCCGGCAGCCGCCGCGGCGAGGTGTCGCGGCTGAGCCATGACTTCGCGGCGACCGCGCGCTGGCTCGCACAGCGGCGCGCCGGCATCCGCTTCGTCGCGCCGATGGCGCGCGCCGCGGCGCGGGAAATCTTCTCGCGGGCCGTCGCCGAGACGGCGCCGCAGCTAGCGCTCGACCTCATCGACGGGCAGGCGCAGACCGCTCTGATCGCCGCCGATGCGGCGCTCGTCGCCTCGGGAACCGCAAGCCTCGAGGCGGCGCTGTGCAAGCGTCCGATGGTCGTCGTCTACCGGCTCGGCGCCTTGACCGCATGGGTCCTGCGGCGCATGAACCTCGTCAAATCCCGCTTTTTCGCACAACCGAATCTACTTGCGGATCGGCGCCTCGTCGGCGAGTATTTCCAGGAGGAAATAGATCCGGCGACGATCGGAGCGGAGCTCTTGGCATGGCTGGACGATGCGAAGCGGCGGGCGGAATTGGAAGGCGAGTTTCTGCGCATGCACGAGAATCTGCGCCGCGACGCGAGCGCGAGCGCGGCCCGGGCGATCATGCTCCTGTTGAGGCCGGCGGAGGCGCGGTGAGTCGGCGCGTTGCCGGTATCGACGAAGCCGGGCGCGGGCCGCTCGCCGGTCCGGTGGTGGCCGCGGCGGTCATATTGCGCGTCGATTCGCGCATCGCCGGCATCGCCGATTCCAAGACGCTGTCCGAGGCGACGCGCGTGCGCCTCGCGGCCGAAATCCGCGGCGAGGCCGTGAGCTTCGGTATCGGCTGGGCGGACCCCGCGGAAATCGACGCACTGGACATCCTGCAGGCGACGTTTCTCGCGATGCGCCGAGCCGTGCTCGCGCTCGCAATCCCGCCGCAGCGCTTGCTGGTCGACGGCAATCGACTTCCCTCGCTGCACGGGCTCGGCGCGGGACTCGTCGCACGCGCCATCGTGCGCGGGGATGCGAGCGAGCGCGCGATCGGGGCGGCGTCGATTCTCGCGAAGACGGAGCGGGACGCGTACATGCGGCGCGTGGATGCACTCTACCCGGAATACGGGTTCGCGCGGCACAAGGGCTACGCGACGGCCGAGCACCGGCGTCTCCTGCGCCTCTACGGCCCCTGTCCGCTGCACCGCCGCTCGTTCGCGCCGGTCGCCGCAGCCGCGAGGCCGCCGGCGTGAGCGGATTCGTCCATCTTTCGGTGCACACGGAGTACTCGCTCGTCGACGGCATTTTGCGGGTGCCCGATTTGATGGCCGCGGTCGCCGCCGCCGGAATGCCGGCCGTGGCCCTGACCGACCAGAGCAACTTGTTTGCGATGGTCAAATTCTACAAGGAGGCGCAACGCGCCGGCGTCAAGCCGCTGATCGGCGTGGATGCGTGGATTCACGAAGTCGGGGAGCGCGCGCCGCCCTCGCGCGTACTGCTGCTCTGCCAGAATCTGGTCGGCTACCGCCATTTGACCCAGCTCGTGACGCGCTCCTACCTCGAGGGACAGCGCCGCGGCGTTGCGATGCTGGAGCGCGGCTGGCTGGATGCCGAGCAGCTCTCCGGGCTCATCGTCCTGTCGGGGGCCGCCGAAGGGGACATCGGCCGCGCGCTCGCGCGCGG
>DAIDVO010000087.1 GCA_027456085.1 Steroidobacteraceae bacterium
CTTCGGCGTCGGTCGCTTCGCCGGCCACGGCGGCGGCGATGTTCGTGGCCGCGGCGGTGACCATCGATTCGATCATGTAACCGGTCTTGGGGGCGCCGGTCGAGGCGACCCCGGTGCCGACCGGCGGGATCGCGCCGCAGACGCCGACCGAAAAGATGTTCTTGTACTTCGGATTGCGCTGCTGCTTGTCGATCAGCACGAATCCGCGGGGGTTGCACAGGCCCGCGACGGCCGCGACCGCGTCGACGCCTTTGAACGCGGGAATCACGGCGCTGTATGCGAACGGCAGCTTGTGCTCCTTCTTCAGCGCGCCGTTCTCGTCCAATTCCTGCACGGTCATTTCGTTCGCGGCGACCGCCGTGATCTTGGCGTTCGTGATCCATTTGATATGCCGTTCGCGCAGCTCCGACTCCATCAGTCCCTTGCTGTCGCCTACGCCGCCCAAGCCCATGTGGCCGACATACGGTTCGCTCGTCACATAGGGCATCGGCACGCGGTCGCGGACCTTGCGCGTGCGCAGGTCGGCGTCGATGATCATCGCGGTTTCGTACGCCGGCCCGAAACAGCTCGCGCCCGCCGCCGCGCCGACGACGATCGGACCCGGGTTTTTCAAGAAATCCTGGTATTTCGCCCAGGCTTGGGCCGAATGATCCTGGCTGCAGACCGATTGCGTGAAGCCGTCGGGGCCCAAGCCCGGGACCTCCTCGAACGCGAGTTTCGGGCCGGTCGCGATCACGAGGTAATCGTATTGCAGCTCCTTTGCGCCGGCGATCGCGAGAGTCGATTTCTCCGCGTCGATGCGATCGACGCGGCCGACGATCCATTCGACGCCCTTGCGTTCGAGCGGCTCCTGCATCGTCACGCGCGTCTGCTCGGGCGTTCGCCAGCCGACGGCGACCCACGGATTGGACGGCGTGAATTCGAAATAAGGCCGCTCGCCGATCAGCGTCACGCGGTGTTCTTTGGCCAATTTCTTGCGCAAGTCGAACGCGGCGGGAACGCCGCCGAGACCGGCGCCGATTACAACTACATGAGCCATAAAATTCCCCCTTCCGTTAGCGTGCCGCCCGTGCGCGTCCGCGCAGGACGAATCCGTAGTAGAGCAATGGAATCAATACGAGCGTCAATGCGGTCGACACCAGAATGCCGAAGATAAGCGATATCGCCAGACCGTTGAAGATCGGATCGTCGATGATGAAGAACGCGCCGATCATCGCCGCGAGTCCCGTCAGCACGATCGGGCGCGCGCGTATCGCGGCCGCGCGCACGACGGCCTCCGCCACCGGTTGGCCGGCGGCCATCTCTGCGTTGATGAAGTCGACGAGCAAAATGGAGTTGCGCACGATGATGCCGGCGAGCGCGATCATGCCGATCATCGACGTCGCGGTGAACTGCGCGCCCAAGAGCGCGTGGCCGGGCATCACGCCGATGATCGTCAGCGGGATCGGCGCCATGATGATCAAGGGCACGCCATACGAGCGGAATTGCGCGACGACCAGCAAATAAATGAACACCAGGCCGACCGCATAGGCGAGTCCCATGTCGCGGAACGTCTCATACGTGATGGTCCACTCGCCGTCCCATTTGATGCTGAACAGGTTCGGCCGGTCCGGCGGATCGATGAAGCGCTGCAGCACGGTGCGTCCGGCGAGCTTCGTCTTGTCGATCTCCGAGACCAGCCGGAACATGCCGTAGAGCGGGCTGTCGAGCTTGCCCGCCATGTCGCCGGTGACGAATACGACCGGCAACAGGTCCTTGTGGTAGATCGTCGGATCCCACGGTTTCTTGACGACCGTGACGAGCTCGGACAAGGGCACGAGCGCGCCGCTCGCGGCGCGCACCGGCATCGCGAGCGCCTGGTCGAGGCCGCGCTTGTCGGCCGGCGCCAACTCCAGGTGCACGGCGATCGGGTCGCGCTCCAGGCCCGAATGTACGTAGGTGGCGTCGAATCCGGCCAGCGCGACACTGAGCGCATTCGTGATCTCGGCCTGCGAGACACCGAGCAGCGCGGCCTTCGCGCGCTCGACGTCGATCCGGTAGCGCGGCGCGGGCGAGGCGAGCGTGTCGTCGGTGTCGACGATGTCGGGCGTGGAATCGAACAGTTTGCGCAGCGCATGGCCGATCTGCTCCTGGACCGCGTAGACGGGGCCGTAGATCTCGGCGACGATCGGGGCCTGCACCGGCGGGCCCGGCGGCACCTCGACGACCTGCACCGAAGAGGCGCCGAGCCGCTTGCCCATCGCCGCGAGCGCGGGGCGCAGGCTCATCGCAATATCATGGCTCTTGCGGCTGCGCTCGCTCTTGTCGACGAGGTTGACCTGCAGATCGCCCAGATTGCCGCCGCTGCGCAGGTAGTACTGGCGCACCAAGCCGTTGAAATTGATCGGCGCCGCCGTGCCGGCGTACGCCTGATAATTCGTGACTTCGGGAACCCGGCTGACGATCGCGCCGAGCGCCGAGAGTGCGCGCGCGGTGTCCTCGACCGGCGTGCCGTCGGGCATGTTGACGATGACCTGGAACTCGGACTTGTTGTCGAACGGCAGCATCTTCATCACGACCAAGCGCACCGCGACCAGGGATATCGCGACGACAATCGCGCCGGCCGTCCCCCAATACAGGCGGTGGCGGTTGCGCTGCGCGCGCTCGCCGAGCAGGAACGGGTTCATCACGCGCGCGAACAGGCGGTGCAGCCTGTTCTCGGGAGGGGCTTCGTCGGTGGCTTTGGCCGCCGCGGAAGCGGCGGGGGCGTGGGCGCCGCGCCCGGACAGCAGCTTGCGGCTGAGCCACGGCGTGAATGCGAGCGCGACCGCGAGCGAGATCACCATGCCCATGCTGGCATTGATCGGGATCGGGCTCATGTAAGGGCCCATGAGGCCGGAGACGAACGCCATCGGCAGCAGCGCCGCGATCACCGTGAACGTCGCGAGAATCGTCGGCCCGCCGACCTCGTCGACGGCGCGCGGGATGATCTCGGCGAGCGTGCCCTCGTCGAAGCTGCGGTGCCGGTGGATGTTCTCGACGATCACGATCGCGTCGTCGACGAGGATGCCGATGGAGAATATCAACGCGAACAGCGAGACGCGGTTGATCGTGAAGCCGTACGCCCAGGAGGCGAACAAGGTCGCCGAGAGCGTCACGAAAACCGCGGCGCAGACGACGACGGCTTCGCGCCTGCCCATCGTGAGGAGCACCAGAATGACCACCGAGGTAGTCGCGAACAACAGCTTCTCGATCAGCTTCTTCGCCTTGTCGTTCGCGGTCACGCCGTAATTGCGCGTGACGGTGACTTCGACGCCTTTTGGTATCGTGATGCCTTTGAGCTGGTCGACGCGGTTGATGACGGCCGTCGCGACGTCGATCGCGTTGCTGCCGGGCTTCTTCGAAACCGCGAGCGTCACCGCGGGCGACTGTACGACGGCGGCCGAGCCTGCCTTGACGGCGGCCGGTCCCGTGCCGAACCATGCGTATTCGGATGGCGTCTGCGGCGCGTCCGTGACGGTGGCGACATCGTCGAGATAAATCGGCTTGCCGTCCTTCGCCGAAACGATCAGGCCGCCGACGTCGTCCCGGTTCGCGAGAAACGTGCCCGCCTGGACCGGCACTTCGCGGCCGCCGCTGATGACGGCGCCGGCCTGGCGCACGACATTCGCCGCCTGCAGCGAGGCTGCGACGTCGCTCGCCGTGAGGCCCGCGGCGGCGAGCCGCTCGGGATCGAGCTCGACGCGGATCATCGGCTTGGCGTCGCCGACCGTGTACACGTTGCGCGTGTTCGGCACGCGCTTGATCTCGCTCTCGATCGCGCGCGCCACCTGGCCGAGTTCGTGGCCGCCGAGCGCCTTGTCGCGGCTCCACAGCGTCAGCGTCACGATCGGCACGTCATCGATGCCTTTCGGCTTGATCAAGGGCTGCAGGATGCCGGCGCCCGCCGGGCGCCAGTCCTGGTTCGAGTACACCGCGTTGTAGAGGCGTACGATCGCGTCGTTGCGGTGCACGCCGACTTCGTATTGAACGGTCAGCACCGCGAGTCCCGGGCGCGATACGGAATAAATGTGCTTGACCCCGGAGATTTCGCCGAGGACCTTTTCCATCGGCGTCGCGACCAGATTCTCGACCTGTTTGGCGCTCGCGCCGGGGAACGGAATCAGGATGTTCGCGAACGTCACGTCGATTTGCGGCTCCTCCTCCCGCGGCGTCACGAGAATCGCGAACAAGCCCAGCAACAGCGCCGTCAACGCCAACAGCGGCGTGAGCTGATTCTCGAGGAAGCACCGCGAAATCCGGCCACTGCGGCCCAAGGGCCGGGTCACGATCCGGATCCAGAAGCCGCAATCCGCGCGCTCGCGGCGATCGGATCGAGCGCGATGCGCTCGCCCGGCTCGAGGCCGGAGAGGATCTCGATTCGGTCGCCGAAGCGGTGGCCGGGCCGCACGTAGCGCAGCGACACCCGGCCCTTCGAGTCGATCACGTAGACGCTCGTGACCTCGCTGCGCACGACGAGCGCCGCCGCGGGAATCAGCAGACGACTCGCGGTGCCGATCACGAGACCGACCTTGACGTACATGCCGGGCGCGAGATCGAGCGCAGCGGGCGGGAGGTCGAGGCGCGCGCGGAACGTGCTCGAAGGAGTCGCGGCCTCCGGAAAGATCGTGATCTTGGTCGCTTCGATGCGCTTGTCGCCGACGTATACGGCCGCCTGCTTCAAGCGGCTGACCTGAAAGACCGCGCTCTGCGGTACGTTCGTGTCGACGCGCAATAGGTTCAGCGACAAGCCGCTCATCAGCGGCATGCCCGGATGCACCGCCTCGCCGACCTGAACCAGGCGCTTGCCGACGACGCCGCTATAAGGCGCGCGAATCTCGGTGTAGTCGACTCCCTGGCGTGCGGCGGCGAGGCCCGCGAGTGCGGCCTGCAGGCGCGCGGCCGCGGCATCGCGGTTGGCGGTCGCCTGATCGAACTGAGCCTTCGAAACCACGTGGTGCTGGAACATGTCGGCGATGCGCTGGTAGTTCGTCGCCGCCTCGGCATTGCGCGCCTTGGCCTCGGACAGGCCCGCTTGCGCGGCCTGCAGGCCGGCGCGCTGCTCCGTGCCCTTGAGGCGCATGATCACGGCGCCGGCTGGCACGACGTTGCCGACGTCGTAGTAGATCTGCGCGACGCGGCCGCTGGTCTCGGCTGAGACGGTCGCTTGATTGACCGCCTCGACGGTTCCGTCGACGAAGCGCTCGAGCGGCGTCCGTTCGGCGCGCACGACGACGCTCGCGAGCGGCGGGCCCTCGACGGGGGCAGGCCGGGAAGGCTTGCCGCCGCAGCCGGCGAGGTAGGACGCCGCCGCCGCGAGGGCGGCGGCGCGAACAGCCGGGCGCAGATCACGCATGGGCGAATCTCCCCTTCAGGAGAACGCTTGGCCGGGCTTCACGCCGATGCGCTTCAAGACCAGCGCGAGCGGACAGAAGCCCGTGAACGAGGATTGAAGCAGATTCGCGCCGACGAACGCGGTCAGCCACAGCCAATTGGGGTTGAGGTAGTGTGCGGCGACAAGGCTCAGCAGCACGACGCTGCCGGCAAATCGCATTACCAAACGGTCGATGCACATGATTGTTCTCCGTAAGCCGAGATGGCGCTGCTGGCCGTCGATGTGGCGTATTATATCATAATATGCTAATATATCAATTACCGATGAACGCTCAATCGCCGATTCATTCCCGCATGGGCGAGATCCAAAATCATGCCGGCGAGGCGGCGGCGCTCCTCAAGGCCCTCGCGAACGACCAGCGGCTCGTCATTCTGTGCCACCTGCTCGCCGGTCCATCGTCGGTCGGCGAAATCAACGAGCGCGTTCCGCTCAGCCAATCGGCTCTTTCGCAGCATCTCGGCGTGCTGCGCGACGCGGGCCTGGTGACGAGCGCGCGGCGATCGCAATCGGTCCTGTACGCGCTCGCGCCCGGGCCGGGGATCGAGATCATGGAAATTCTGTACCGGGGCTTCTGCGCGCCCGGCGCCGCGCGCGCACGGCCGCGGTTGCGCGCAGCGGTCACTCGCGCCGCCTCGGCGAAGGGACGCAAAAATTGCGCCAGGAGCCGCCGTTGACTACCCGCGGGAATCCGCGCCGGAGCGCCGCGCTCATGGCGCCGCCGCCAGTACTTCGAGTTCCAGCACGCGCTCGCCGCGCAGCGAATTGGAGATCAGGCACAGTTTCTCGGCGCGTTCGAGCAATTGCCGCGCCTTCTCGTGGTTCGCGCCGGCCGCCACGCGCAATGTGGCGCGCGTGGTGAAGCGGCAGAAATAGGTGACGCCGGAAACGCGGTCGAGCACGCCTTCCACGGTGCAGCTCAACTCGTTCCACTCGAAGCGCGCGATGCGCGCGATGCTGCGGAACGTGAGGATGAAGCAATCGGCGAGCGACGCCACCAGCAGGTTCTCCGGCGACCAAACGCCCCCGGGCCCGTCGAATTCCGGCGGCGGCGCAGAGTCGATCTGCGGCAATCCCGCGGCCGACAAGGGAACCAAGCCGTCCGGCGCACCGCGCGCGGCCACCGTGTAGTGATGGGGATACGCTTTCATCGGTTCGTTCCTCGCTTCTTCGCGGTCCGCCGTCCGCCGCTCGGCGCCGGCCCGCAAAACATTTCGTGCAACAGCAGCGCGAGCGCGCGCGCATCGCGCGACGCGAGCCGGTACATCACCGAGCGGCCTTCGCGCCGCCGCGCGATCAGGCCGGCGGATTCGAGGATGATGGCCTGCTGCGAGAGCGCCGGCGCCGCCACGTGCGCACTGCGCACGAGCTGACTCGCCGATTTCTCGCCGGCCATCAGCGCGCACACGATGCGCAGCCTGCCGGTATGCGCGAGCGTGCGCAGAAACTCCGCCGCGCGCTCGGCCGAGCGGCCGAGGGTCTCGAAGCGCGCCGCCGCGGCGGCCGCGCGCGGGGCCCGGCGGGCGGTGCTCACGAAAGGTTCATCTTGTCGGCCGGCCGATCGCGCGCGTGCCGGTCGGCGTCGAGTTCGAACCACATCGCGTTCAAGATTGCGAACGCGCAGGCGAGTCCCAGGCCCAACATCCAGCTGAAATACCACATGGCGTATCCTCAGTAGCTCGTGTCTTGATTCGACTCTATGTAGGCGCTCGTCACCGGTCCGCGCAACACCCGATAGACCCAGGCCGTGTACGCGAGAACGATAGGCAGAAAGATCACGACCGCGATCAGCATGATGTTGAGCGTGCGCGCGCTGCTCGATGCATCCCAGACGGTGAGGCTGCTGTCCGGACTCGAGGAAGACGGCAGCAGAAATGGAAACAAGCTCAAGCCCATCGAGCCGATCACGGCGGCGATGCCGACGGCGCTGAGCGCGAACACGGCGAGCCGCCGCCTCGCGCCCGCAAGCGCGGCGACCGCCAGCGGCGCCGCGAGGCCGGCGGCCGGCGCCAGCAGCGCGAGCGGCCAGCGGCCGTAATTGGAGAACCAAGCGCCGGCGCGCAGGACCGCGACCTTGGCGAGCGGGTCCGGCTGCCCGCCGGGCGCCGCGCCGCTGTCGATCGTGATTCCATAGCCGCTCTTCCAGAGCCAAACTCCGGCGAGCGCGAACAGCACCGCCCACGCCAGGGCCGCGTAGCGCGACACCGCGCGCGCGCGGCGTGCGAGCCCGCCGTCGGTCTTCATCGACAGATAAACGGCTCCGTGGGCAGAGAGCATCGCGACGCTGACGAGGCCGCAGAGAACCGAGAATGGATTCAGCAGATAGAAGAACCCGAACTCATAATGCGCGCGCAGGTCCGAGTCGAAGCTGAACGGAACGCCGCGCAGCAGGTTTCCCATGGCGACGCCGAAGACGAGCGCGGGCACGGCGCCGCCGACGAACAACGCCCAATCCCAGGTCGCGCGCCAGCGCGCACCCGGCATCTTGCTGCGGAATTTGAATCCGACGGGCCGCAGGATGAGTGCGGCGAGCACCAGCAGCATCGCCAGATAGAAGCCGGAGAAGCTCGCCGCATAGAGCGCGGGCCAGGCGGCGAAGATCGCGCCGCCGCCGAGGACCAGCCACACCTGATTGCCTTCCCAGACCGGCCCGACGGTGTTGATGACGACGCGGCGCTCGGTGTCGGTGCGCGCGATCCAGGGCAAGAGGATGCCGACGCCGAGATCGAATCCGTCCATGATCGCGAAACCCGCCAGCAGAATGCCGAGGAGCGCCCACCAAATGACTTTGAGTGTCTCGAAATCGAACATGGCGATTCGCTCCTAGTGTCCGAGGCCGGCTGCGGCGCGCCGCAGGGGTTCGCCGCCGGCCGGACCGATGCGCACGTATTTGCGCAGCAGATAGAAATCGACGACCGCGAGCACCGTGTAGAAGATCACGAATCCGGCGAGGCTGAGCGCGACGTTCTACGCCGGGATCGACGAGGCCGCGAGGAATGTCGGCAGCACGCCCTCGATCGCCCAGGGTTGGCGGCCGTGCTCGGCGACGAACCAGCCGATTTCCGCAGCGAGCCACGGCAACGGCAGCGTCCAGAAGGCGATGCGCAGAAAGCGGCCGCTCTCGGCGATCCTGCGCGTCGTCGACAAGTAGAATCCGACCGCGAACAAGCCGATGAAGAAGAATCCCAGGCCGACCATCAGACGGAACGACCAGAACATCGAGCGCACGGAGGGCACCGTATCCCACGCCGCCTGTTCGATCTGTGCGGGCGAGGCCTGCGCGGGATCGTCGACGTATTTGCGCAGCAACAGCGCGTAGCCCAAGTCGTGGACGTGCGCTTGCAGCGTCGCGCGCGCGGCCGCATCGCCGGGGTTGTTGCGCACTTCCTGCAGCGCGGTGTAGGCGGGTATGCCGTTCTCGATGCGCGTTTTCGCAGCGGCGACGAGTTCGACGATTCCAGGCACCGGCTCATCCAGCGAGCGCGTCGCGATGAGTCCGAGGAGCCACGGAATCTTCACCTGGTCGCGCGTGTCGCGAGCGGCGGGATCGGGCAGGCCGAACAGCGTGAACGAGGCCGGAGGCGCCTGCGTATGCCACATGCTCTCGATTGCGGCGATTTTCATTTTCTGGTGCGCCGTCAGCATGTAGCCGCTCTCGTCGCCGAGGACGACGACCGAGAGCGAGGCCGCGAGCCCGAAGCTGATCGCAACCGTCGCCGAGCGCCGTGCAAATTCGACGTGGCGGCCCTTGATCAGGTACCAGGCGCTGATCGCGAGCACGAACACGGCGCCGGTGACGTAT
>DAIDVO010000088.1 GCA_027456085.1 Steroidobacteraceae bacterium
CGCGACCGCGGCGCGGGCGCCGTCGTGCGGGAGGCCGCGCCGCCACCGCGGCCGCCGCCGCGGCCGGCGCCCGCGCCGCGGTCGCGTGCCCGCACGGTGCTTCATATCGAGGATGATCCAGGCATCGCGCGGTCGATGGGATTGCTGCTCAGCTTGGAGGGCTACAAGATCGTACATGCGGCAACGCGCGAGGAAGCCATGCGGGAGGTCGTCGAGGGTCTGCGCCCCGACTTGATTCTGTGCGATTTCCATTTGCCGTCGGGGCAAACCGGTGACCAAGTCGTCGCCGCGCTCTGCAACATATTGAAAATCAAGCCGCCGACGATCGTGCTGACCGGAGACATTTCCGACAAGCAGATCGAACGGGCGAAAGTGATCGCCGACCGAATATTGCCAAAGCCCGTCGATATAGACCGGCTATTGCGGGATTTCGACGAGCTGCTCGGCAATCCGGGCGCGGCGCCCCATTGAATCCGGGGCGGTCGGGCCCCATATCCATCGATTCGGCCTTTCGCGCCGCCGGCTTCCGAGGCTACACTTGCCGTTCCGGACAGTCAAAATTCATGGGGCGGCCGCTTGAAAATACCGGCCGCCGGTCCCGCCAAACCGGCGGAAACGATTAAGATGACCGTGTCACGACCGTTTTCAACGATCCGCTGGCGGCTGCGGAGGAGAGTATCGATGAGCGAAGCACGTAGTGCCCCGGAGCCGGTGAACAATGCCCCGGAGCCCGTGAACGAAGCGCCGGCCCGATTCAGCAACGAACAGGCTCCGCGCAACTGGCCGACGACGATGATGTTCGCGCTGACCACCTTGGCGGCCGTCGTCGGCGTGCCTTGGTACGGCTTGGCGCACGGCTTCCATGCGTCCTCATGGGTATGGTTCGGCGTGCTGCTCGTTGCGAACGGCATGGCGATCACCTGCGGCTATCATCGATTGTTCGCGCATTCGACCTACGATGCGCATCCGCTGCTGCGCTTGGCATATGTGCTGTTCGGCGCGATGGCGCTGCAGAACAGCGTGCTGAAATGGAGCGCCGATCACCGCGTGCACCACCGCTACATAGACGACCCGGATCGGGATCCGTACTGCGCGAAGCGCGGATTCTGGTTTTCGCACATCGGCTGGATGCTGCGCAATTACCCGAGCGGAAACTCTGATATGAGCACCGTGCGCGACCTGCAGCGCGATCCCGTGGTCGCGTGGCAGCATCGCCATTACCTCGCCATCGCGCTCGCGATGAACATCGGTCTGCCGCTGGTGATCGGCTGGATCACGGGCGACATCGCCGGCATGCTGATGCTCGCGGGCGTGCTGCGCCTCGTGCTCAGCCATCACTTCACGTTCTTCATCAATTCGCTCGCGCACATGTGGGGCGGCCAGCCGTATACGGACGAGAATACGGCGCGCGACAATTTCGTCCTCGCGTTTTTCACCCACGGCGAGGGCTACCACAATTTCCATCACATGTTCGCGCATGATTACCGCAACGGCGTGCGCGCATGGCAGTGGGATCCGTCCAAGTGGTTCATCCGCGCGATGAATGGCGTCGGCCTTGCGCGCAACTTGAAGCGTGTGCCGTGGTTCAGGATTCAGCGTGCGCTGCTCGATGCGCAGTTCCGGCGTGCCGAGCGCCAGCGGGCGCGGCATACGGGACGCGCCCAGATCGAGCAGCTGCGCAAGCGGGTTGCCGAGGAATACGATGCGTTCTGCAAGGCGGTGACCACGTGGACGGATTTGCGCGAACAATTGGCGCAGGCCAAGCGCGCGGTCGCCGAGCGTTGGGAACATTCGACGATCCAAATGCGGCTGCGCGAGCTGGAATACGAATTGCGCTTCCAGCACCGACGGATGCGCTTGCTGCAGGCCCAGCTGGACTAAACATCATATAAGAGAGTCCAAAGGATGAGCGCGGCGCCGCAGACGGTTCATTCTCAAGGTTCAGGCAGTCACTCGCTCGAAGCGCGGCTGATTCGCCGGCTGCTGTCGAGTCTCGGTGATCCGCCGATCGAGTTCCTCTTCAAATGGACCGGTGAACGCGTCGCGGCGCCCGCGACGGCGCCGGTCGCGCAAGTGCAGGTCGCAGACCGCGGCGCGCTGCTCGGCCTGCTCGCGGACCCGCAGGTCAGGTTCGGCGATTCCTACAGCGCCGGCCGCATCGAGGTCGCCGGCGATCTCGTCGAATTGTTGAGTGTGTTGTACCGCAGTGCGCCGCGCGACGGCGCAGACGGTTCGCTCGCGCGCCGCGTTGCCGGCTGGCTGCACAAACCGCGGCGCAACACGCTGTCCGGTTCGCGCGTCAACATTCACCGTCATTACGACCTCGGCAATGATTTCTACGCATTGTGGCTCGGCCAAACGATGGCTTACACCTGTGCGTACTATCCGCGCTTGGATGCGGATCTCGACGAGGCGCAGGTTGCGAAGATGGATCATGTCTGTCGCAAGCTGCGGCTCCGTGCCGGCGCTTCGGTGGTCGAGGCGGGCTGCGGCTGGGGCAGCCTCGCGCTTCACATGGCGAGCCGATACGGGGCGAAGGTTCGCGCGTTCAACATTTCCAAGCAGCAAATCGCGTTCGCGCGCAGCCGCGCGCACGAGCTCGGCCTCGAGCGCAGCGTCGAGTTCATCGAAGACGACTACCGCAACATTGCCGGCGAACACGACGTGTTCGTCTCCGTCGGCATGCTGGAACACGTGGGCCCCGAAAACTACGCCGAGCTCGGCCGGGTCGCGCGCCGTTCGCTCTCCTCGTCGGGGCGCGGATTGATCCACTCGATCGGCCGCAACAGACCGGCGCCGCTGCATCCGTGGATCGAACGGCGGATCTTTCCCGGCGCATACCCGCCGTCGATCGGCGAAATGATGCAGATCTTCGAGCCTTCGGACTTGTCGGTGCTGGACGTCGAGAACATCCGGCTGCACTACGCGGTGACGCTGCGTCACTGGCTCGAACGCTACGAGGAGTCGGTCGATACGGTGCGCGCGATGTTCGACGAGTCGCTCGTGCGCATGTGGCGGCTTTACCTGGCGGGATCGATTGCCGCGTTCGAGAGCGGCGAGCTGCAGTTGTTTCAGGTCGTGTTCACGACGCAGGAAAACAACGACGTGCCGCTGACGCGCGAGTACATGTACCCGCGCTGAATGATGCGGAGCGCCGACGTCATCGTCGTAGGCGGCGGTCCCGCGGGTTCCGCGGCCGCGGAGCGTCTGCGCAAGGGCGGCGCGGCGGTCTTGCTTCTCGATCGGGAGGCGTTCCCGCGCCACAAGCTGTGCGCCGGGTGGATTACGCCCGAGGTCGTAGCCGATCTTCAGCTGGACGTCGGCGCCTATCCTCACCGGTTCCTGAGCTTTCGCCGGCTGCATTGGTATTTGAAGGGACTGCACCTCCCGGTCCCGTGCTTGCAGCATTCCATCAGGCGCTTCGAATTCGATGCATGGCTGTTGGAGCGCTCGGGCGTCGAGGTCATCAGGCACGCGGTCCGGGAGATCCGGCGCGACGGCGACGATTTCGTCATCGACGGGGTGTTCCGCTGCCGCCATTTGATCGGCGCGGGCGGCACGTCCTGCCCGGTTCACCGCGCAATTTTTCGCGAATCCCGGCCGCGTGAACGCGCGCTGCAGACAGTCACCCTGGAGCTCGAATTTCCCTACGAATGGCGCGATCCGGACTGCCGGCTTTGGTTCTTCGAGTCCGGGCTGCCGGGCTATAGCTGGTACGTGCCAAAGGCGCGCGGTTGGCTCAACGTCGGCATCGGCGCGATGGCGCAGCGGCTGAAGGAACGCGGCGAGGACATTTGGCTGCACTGGCGGCGGTTCGCCGTTCATCTCGAGCGCCGCCTCGAGATTCGCGTGCCGCAAGAGCCGACCGGCTACAGCTATTATTTACGCGGGCCGCAGGCGCGCGCGCGGATCGGCAACGCGTATTTGGCCGGGGACGCCGCGGGACTCGCGACGCGTGATCTATGCGAGGGCATTGGACCCGCGGTCAAGAGCGGCCAGCGCGCCGCCGCGTCGATTCTCTCCGGCGTCGCGTACGACTTGGGCGATATTTCCGCGGCGAGCCTCGGCGGCGGCTGGGGCAGCCGAGCGATGATTTGGGGATTCAATCGCGGCGCGAAGGCGCAGGCCGCCGGCCGCTAGGCGGTGCGGACCCTGGCCGGCGCGGTCTTGTGCATTATGTGCAAATAATTTGTCGGCGCGGGCCGACATTTTGCGTTGCTGCGCCCGCCTCGCACACTTGCGCTCGCGCCGAATTGCGGCCGATGCAGGAGTGCTCGACATGAAGAATTCGCAGTGGCAAAGACGCCGGTGGTCCGAGTGCAAGGCGCGCGCGCGCGCGGCTCTGGTCGTGGTCGGCGCCGCCATGCCCGCGGCGGGCGGTTCCGGAGGGGTCATGTCCGGCGCCGCGCCCGGCGCAACGGCGGCGCCGACGTCTTGCAGCGCGAACTGCGGCGCCGCGCTCGTGTCTTTGACCGACGCACCCGGCGATTTTCTCAGCTATATCGTCAACGTCGTATCGCTCCAGTTGACGCGCTCCGATGGAACCGTCGTGCAGACGATCCCGGTCGTGACGAAAGTGGATTTCGCGCAACTCGTCAATCTCTCTGAAATCGTCAGCGCCGCGCAGATTCCGGCCGGTAGCTATACGTCGGCGTCGATGACCTTGGATTACGCCGCGGCGACGATCGTCGTCGACAACGGCACGACCGGCGTCCCGATCGCCGCGGGGAGCCTCATCGACGGCGCGACTTCGCAGCCGCTACAGGCGCCGAATCCGACGCAGATGACCGTATCGCTCGCGCTGCCGTCGAGCGCGCCGCTCGTGATCACGCCGGGCAAGATCGCCCACCTCGCCTTGGATTTCAACCTGGCCGCGTCGAATGCGATCGCCCCGTCGACGGCCAATCCAACCACGGTGACCGTGAGTCCCGTGTTGAGCGCAAGCCTCGTTCCCGATGCGGCGAAGCAATCGCGCGTCCGCGGCGCGCTCGTCAGCACCGATACCAACGCGAGCTCGTTCGTCATTGAGGTGCAGCCGTTCGAGAACGAGAGCGGCGACGATGGTCGATTCACCGTGCGGACGACGAGCGCGACGGCCTTCGCGATCAACGGCGCGGGCTACAGCGGCTCTTCCGGCCTGACCGCGCTCGCTTCCCTCGCCGCCGGCACGATGACGGCCGCCTACGGCACGCTCGACGCATCCACGCACACCTTCACGGCGAGCAGCGTACTCGCCGGTTCCAGCGTAGTCGGCACCGGCCACGACGGCGTCACCGGCACGGTGATGTCGCGCTCAGGGGTTACGCTGACGATCGCCAATGGCCTCGATGAGCATGCCGGCACGGACGATATGGGCTACTTCCACAAGATCACGGCGACGATCGGGGCCGCGACGACGGTCAATGAACTCGGTCAATCGGGCAGTTTCACGATTCAAGACATCTCGGTCGGCCAGCGCATCGCGCTCTCCGGCGCCTTGGGGGTGGACGCTTCCGGCAACAAGACGATCGACGCGACCGCCGGCGGCGCCTTGCTGCTGCCGACGCCGCTCGCCGGAACGGTAGGCTCGACTGCCGCGAACGTCGTGACGCTCGCATTGCAATCGCTCGCCGGGCAGGCGCCGGCCGCATTCGACTTCACCGGCACCGGGACGACGAGCGCGCAGGATGCGAGCGCGGCGGCGTACACGGGCGCCGCAGCGGCGCAGCTCGCGACGGCTGCGCTCGCGACGGGCGCGCCGGCGCGCTTCATCGGCTTCGTCGCACCGTTCGGATCGGCGCCGCCCGATTTCAACGCGATCACGGTCGTCAATTACGCCGATACGAAGGCTGAGCTCGACGTGCGCTTCGCGTCGCCGGGACTCACGGCGCCGTTCGCGACGCTGACGAGCACGCAGATCCTGATCAGCCAGGCGACGTTGACGGCGAGCGCCGAACGCGAACTGCGGATCGCGTTTATGCGCATCGACCCGTCCACCTTGAGTGCCGGGTTGTCGCTCGTGCCGGACATGTCGGCGGCGGACGCAGGCTTCACGATCGCACACATGCTTTCGGAGAAGTCCAGTTCCTATGCGACGTTCAACGATTTCGTCACGGCGTTGACGACGGACCTGAACGGCACGACGGCCGCGCTGCGCATCGAGGCGGTCGGTCCGTACGATTCGACCAGCGGCGTGCTGTCGGTCGATCGAATGGTCGTCGTCTTGAACGACTGACCACCCGGCGACCCGGCGGTCGAGCGGGCGGGGCCCTCGAAGGAGGGCCCCGCTTTGTTGCTTCTTAGCGGAACGGGCTCATGCGTTCGAGCGTGTGGTCCCGGCGCACGAATTGGTGCCAAAGACCCATCGCCGCGTGCAGGCCGGCGAGAATCAAAATCGCGTTGCCGCCGACCTGGTGAATTTCAGCGACCGGCCCGATGTCGCCGTGGACGGCGGCCGCGAGCGGCGGCAAGGTGAAGCCGAATAAGGCGACCTTGACGCCGAGGCGCGATACCGCGTACCAACCGGTCAGCGGCACCGCGATCAACAAAAGATACAGGGCCGCATGACCGAGCTTCGCGGCGAGCGCGAGCAACGGGGCGATGCCCGGCAGCGGTGCGGGCGCGCCGCCTCCCGCGCGCGCGATCAAACGCGGCAGAACCAGGACCAACACCGCCAAGCCGCAGATGAAATGCACGAGCGACGGATTGGTCTGCTCCTCGTGCGGCGGTTCGCTGACCAAATAGGCAACCACGACCAGGACGGCCGTGAGCCAATGAATCGCGATCATCAGGCTCGAATATCGCCCGGTATCCTTTTGCACCGATTGCTCCTTAGGTTTCGCCGACTCACGAATGCCCCGCGCCGCCCGCAGTGCGCCGACGACGGGCGGGGGGAGAGGGCGCTTTTTCCGGGGTCCACGGCTTGCCGAGGCGCTCTTCGATGTAACGCCTGAGCAGCCGGCGCACGACCTGCGAGGGAACGGCATCCTCCTCGGCGCAGAGGCGCTCAAAAAGAGCCTTCTTGCGAGGGTCGATCAGCACGGTCAGCCGGGCAGTGCGGTTTTCGTAGGCCACGATCGATTATGATTATAATACGAGACGCATTCAATGCTCATTTGAGTCAAATAGGTGACCCACTCGTCGTGAGCGCGACATTCGGTTCTCCGCTTTCCGCGATCCTCGCGCTGCTTGGAGCATGGGTTCTGATCGGCGTTGCAGGTCTCGTCCGGCCGATGAGCCTGCGGATCGCCGGCCGCACCTTGTTTCCGCTCGGGGCCGTGTGCGGCCTCGCGGTCGCCGTCGCCGCGGCGATGAGCATGACGATGCCGCCGGAGTCGATGCAACTTGTGATCGGTCTGCCGGACCTGCCGATGCACGTGCGCCTGGATGCGCTCAGCCGCGTATTCCTATTTCTGCTGGGGGCGTCCTCGGCGGGCATCTCGATTTTCGCCGCCGGCTACTTCCGTTCGGGCCAGGGTACGCCGCCGGGGCTGCTGTGCCTGGAATACCATCTGTTCCTGGCGAGCATGGGCTTCGTCCTGTTGGCCGACGATGCCTACAGCTTCATGGTCGCGTGGGAGACGATGGCGCTGACGTCGTATTTCCTCGTCACTGCGCAACACCGCATCGCGGAGATCCGCCAGGCGGGATTCCTCTATTTGACGATGGCACACGTCGGCGCGCTCGCCATTTTGCTGTGCTTCGGCGTGCTGCAGGGCGGAAGCTGGCACTTCACGTTCGATGCGATGCGCGCCGCGCATCTCGCGCCCTCCTGGGCCGCCGCCGCGTTTCTCCTTGCGCTTGCAGGCTTCGGCGCCAAAGGCGGTATCGTGCCGCTGCACGTTTGGCTGCCGGAGGCGCACCCGGCCGCGCCGTCGCCCGTTTCGGCACTGATGAGCGGCGTGATGATCAAGATGGCCATCTACGGCATGCTGCGCGTGAGCTTCGATTTGCTCCGCGGCCTCGACTGGCGCTGGGGCCTGGTGCCCGTCTGCCTCGGCCTGTTTTCCGCGCTTTACGGCATCGTGTTCGCGGCGGCGCAGACCGACATGAAACGTCTGCTCGCTTACTCGTCCATCGAGAACATCGGCATCTTGTTCACCGGACTCGGGCTCGCGATGGTGTTCCGCGGAACCGGCATGCCGGAATATGCGGCGCTCGCGCTGCTCGCGGTCCTCTATCATTCGGTCAATCACGCGTTCATGAAGAGCCTTCTGTTCCTCGGCACCGGCTCCGTGCTGCATTCGACCGGCGAACGCAATTTGGGCCGGCTCGGCGGCCTCATACACCGCATGCCCTGGGTCGCGTGGCTGACGCTCGTCGGTGCGCTCGCGATCGCCGGGCTGCCGCCGCTCAACGGCTTCGTCTCCGAATGGCTGTTGCTGCAGGCGTTTCTGTACGCGCACGCCGTGCCGCACAGCTTCGTCAACATGCTCCTGCCGCTCGGCGCGGGCGTCGTCGCGCTGGTCGCGGCGCTTTCGGGCTACGTGATGGTGAAATTCTTCGGCGTCGTCTTTCTCGGATCCCCGCGCGAACCGAGCCTCGCTTCGGCGCAAGACGCCGGCGTCATGGAGCGGATCGGGCTCGCGTGGCTCGCGCTCGGCTGCGTTCTACTCGGCTTGCTGCCGGCGCAGATCATTCCCGCGCTGGCGCGCGTCGCGGCCGAATTGCACGTCGGCGTCCTGCCCGACAGCGCGGCGCCGTGGTGGATGCTGACGCCGCTGAATAACGGCCAGGCATCGTACGCGCCGGTGGTGTTCGCCGCCGCGGTGCTCGCGTGCGTGCTCCTCGCGATCCTCGCCGTGCGCCTCTTGTACCACCGCCGCGTGCGGCGCGCACCGCCGTGGGATTGCGGGTTCGGCGGGCTCAATTGGCGGATGCAGGACACCGCCGAAGGCTTCGGCCAGCCGATCCGCCATCTGTTCACGCCGTTTTTCGCGATGCGCCGCGAGCTGCCGAGCGCGTTCGATTCCGCGCCCACTTACCGCGTCGTCATCGGCGACCGGATATGGCATGCGGTGTATGAGCCGCTGGGGCCGCTCGTCGAAAGCGTCGCCGGGGTATGCGCGCGCGTGCAGCAGGGCCGCATTTCATTGTATCTGCTGTACGCGCTGATCACGCTCTGTACGCTGTTGGCGCTCGTGCTATGAGAAGCCTGCACTGGTTCACGCAGGTTTTGGAGGTCGCCGCCGCGCTCGCGGCGGCGCCTCTGTTCCACGGCTGGGTGAACCAATGCCGCGCATGGCTGCAAAACCGGAGCGCGCCGCCTCTGCTGCAGACCTACCGCGGGATTCGCAAGCTGTTCTACAAGGACGCGGTGATCGCCGAGCGCGCATCGCCGCTGTTCAGGATCGCCCCGTACGTCGTATTCGCGACGATGCTGACCGCCGCCGCCATCATTCCGTCGATGGGAACGCGGCTGCCGTTCTCCTCGTCCGCGGACGCGATCGCCCTCGTCGGCCTGTTCGCGACGGCGCGCGTGTTCCTCGCACTCGCGGCGATGGACATCGGAACCGCATTCGGCACCCTCGGCGCGCGCCGCGAAATGATGGTCGGCTTCCTCGCGGAGCCTGCGCTGTTGATGGTCGTTTTCGTCGCGTCCCTGATCTCGATGACGACTTCTTTGCCGGCGATCTCGGAGCGCCTCGCGACGCAGGCGCTTACCCTTTCGCCGAGCCTCGCGTTCACGGCGGTCGCGTTCACGATGGTGCTGCTCGCGGAAAACGGCCGCATTCCGATCGACAATCCCGCGACGCACCTCGAGCTCACGATGATCCACGAGGCGATGATGCTCGAATATTCCGCCAGGCACCTCGCGCTGATGGAATTGGCCGCCGCGCTGAAGCTGTTCAATTATGCGTGCATCGGCTTCGCGTTGTTCATTCCCTGGGGCACGGCGATGGGTGGCGGAGGTCCGGGGGCCCTGCTCGCGGCGGTGCCGATCCTCGGCGCGAAGCTCGCCGTCGCCGGCGCGGCGCTCGCCGTCATCGAGACGGTCTCGGCCAAGCTGCGCGTATTCAGGGCGCCGGAATTTCTCGCGACCGCCTTCCTGTTCGCCGTGCTCGGCCTGCTCGTGCACTAGCTCCTGGGGGCCTGAAGCAATGACGCCCGTGCCGTTCGTGATGCAGTTGCTGAACGCGTTGGCCGCGATGCTGCTCCTGCTGTCGTTCGCGATGCTCGCGCAGCGGCGCGTCGTGACGCTCGTCGACTTGTTCGCGCTCCAGGGCGCGGTCCTATGCGCGGCGACGCTCCTGCTCGCATGGCGGACCGGCGAGACCAATCTGTACATATCGGCGGCGCTTACGCTCGCGCTGAAAGTCATCGTTCTGCCGCGCCTGCTGCACAGATTGATCCGGCGGCTTGGCGTCTATTGGGATACGGATCCGCTGTTGAACATACCGGGCACGATGCTCGTGGGACTCATGATCGTCGTGTTCGCGTTCGGCCTGGCGCAGCCGATCTCCGCGCTCGCGAGCACCGCGACGCGCAGCGCCGTCGGAATCGCGGTCGCCGTGATCCTCCTCGCGTTCCTGACGATGATCACGCGGCGCAAGGCGATGTCGCAAGTGGTCGGATTCCTGTCGATGGAGAACGGCTTGTTCTTCGGCGCGATGAGCGCGACGTACGGTATGCCGATGGTCGTGGAGCTCGGCGTGGCGCTCGACGTGCTGGTCGCGATGCTGGTGCTCGGCGTGTTCTTCTTCCAAATCCGGGAGCAATTCGACAGCCTCGATCTCGAGGAGCTCGAAGCCAGGAAGGAGGAGCGCTGACGTGGATTTCCTCTTCGTCATCGGCACTCCGCTCGCGGGCGCGCTCGCACTGATATGGCTCGGCGCGCACCGCGTCGCGCCCGTGGCGAACGTGTTGTTCAGCCTGGTCACGTTCGCCGCGGCGTGCGTGCTCAGCGTCCACGTGATCGCCGTCGGCAATCTCACCTTCCTCCACGAACAGTTCTTCATCGACCCGCTGAACGTGTTCCTCGTCGCCTTGACGGCGCTGGTCGGCCTCACGACGTCGCTGTTCTCGCGCCCCTACATGCGCATCGAGGCTGAGCACCGGCGGGTGACGCCCGCGCGCCTGCGCCTCTACCACAGCATGTACCAGCTGTTCATCGCGACGATGTTGGTCGCGCTGACGACCAACAACATGGGGCTGATGTGGGTCGCGATGGAGGCGGCGACGCTCTCGACCGTGCTGCTCGTGACGCTTTACCAGACGCCCGCGAGTCTCGAAGCCGGCTGGAAATATTTCATACTCTGCGGCGTCGGCATCGCCCAGGCGCTGTTCGGCACGATTCTCCTGTATATCGCGGCCGAGAAAGTGCTCGGGTCCCAGGGGGTCAGCGCGCTCCTTTGGACTCATCTCGACGCGGTCCGGCATCAGCTGGAACCGCGGGTCCTCAGCATCGCGTTCGTGTTCCTGCTCGTCGGCTACGGCACCAAGGCCGGCCTGGTTCCGCTGCACAGTTGGCTGCCCGATGCGCACGCCGAGGGCCCGACGCCGATTTCCGCGGTGCTCTCCGGGCTCCTGCTGAACGTGGCGATTTACGCCGTTGTGCGCTGCAAGGTGCTGGTCGAGGGATCATTGCGATCGGCGTGGCCGTCCGAGATGCTGATGGGATTCGGCCTCCTGTCGGTGGTGTTCGCGTCCTTCTGCATTTGGCGCCAGCGCGACATCAAGCGCCTGTTCGCGTATTCCTCGATCGAGCACATGGGCATCATCGCGTTCGCGTTCGGTATGGGCGGGCCGGTCGCCAATTTCGCCGCCTTGCTGCATATGACGGTGCATTCGCTGACGAAGTCGGCGATTTTTTTCGCGGCGGGCCATGCCGCGCAGAAGTCGGGGTCGCAGTCGATCGACAAGATCCGGGGCCTCGTGACGATCAGCCCGACGGTCGGCTGGGGCTTGATGCTCGGATCGCTCGCCATCCTCGGCCTGCCGCCGTTCGGCGTGTTCGCGAGCGAATTTCTGATTCTGACGACCGCGATGCGCGACCATCCGTGGGCGACGCCGATTTTGCTGCTCGCGTTCGGCGTCGCATTCGCGGGGATCTTCGCGCGCGTCCAGCCGATGGTGTTCGGCGACACGACCGCGAAGCGCCTGCCGCACTCGCCGGCGCTCATCCCGGTGTTCGTACACTTGGGGATCGTCCTCATGCTCGGCTTGTTCATTCCACCGTACCTTGCGCACTGGTACCGCGCGGCCGCGCGCTTGATCGGGGGCGGATGACGTGACGCTCGCGAAGTGGTTCGATGCGGCTGCGCCCGTGGCGGGCGCGCCGGGGGTAACGGGCCTCGCGGTCGACGACGACGGTTGGCGGGGCGCCGCGGAGGATTTCGCCGCCGCGGGCGGGCGGCTGGTCGCGCTGTGGGCGCAGGGCGCCGAATCCGGACACCGCGCCGTGTTCGCGGCGCTGGCGGCGTCGGCGCGCGTGCTCGTCGTCGAGTTGCCGCTCGCAGCGGGGGAATCGAGCGCCGCACACCGCTATCCCGGCCTGCAGGATCTCTTCCCGTTCGCGAACCGCATGCAGCGCGCCGCCGGGGATCTGTACGGCGTTCATTCCACCGATCCCGACACGAGACCCTGGCTGCGCCACGCGCCTGGGGGCGCCTCCTACGAATTCGTGAAAGTGCAAGGCGAAGGCGTGCACGAGATAGCGGTGGGTCCGGTGCATGCCGGCATCATCGAGCCGGGCCATTTCCGGTTTTCCGTCGTCGGCGAAAAAGTGCTGCGCCTGGAAGAGCGTCTCGGCTACGCGCACAAGGGCGTCGAGCGGCGTTTCTCGCAGATCGGGATCCTCGACGGGCACCGCCTTGCCGCGCGCGAGTCGGGCGATTCGGCGGTGGCCTATTCCTGGGCATACGTCCAGGCGCTCGAGGGCCAGGTGGAGGTCGAAATTCCGCGCCGGGCCGCATGGCTGCGCGCGCTTGCGTTGGAACTCGAACGCCTTGCGAACCATCTCGGGGATCTCGGCGCACTCGGCAACGACGCCGGCTTCGCGTTCGGGCTCGCGCAGTTCTCGCGCCTCAAGGAGCAGTTGCTGCGTGCGACCGAACAGTGTTTCGGACAGCGCTATTTGCTCGATGCCGTGATTCCCGGCGGCGTGCGCGCCGACGTGCCGGCGCACGCCGGGGCCGCGCTCGAGCGCTGCGTCACGGGAATTGCCGCCGAGGCGCGGGAATTGCGCGATATCTTCGACGAGCATGCGGGCTTGCGCGACCGATTCGTCGGCGCGGGCACCGTGTCGTGTGCGCTTGCGGCGCGCCTCGGTCTCATCGGGCTTGCGGGCCGCGCAAGCGGCCAGGCATTCGATTGGCGAGTCGACGCGCCGTGCCGGCCCTATGACGAGCTGCGGCCGCGCAAATGCGGCGCCGCCGGCGGCGATGTGGCGGCGCGGGTCGCCGTGCGCTTCGACGAAGCGCAGGAGTCCTGCCGGCTGGCCCTCGGCATCCTCGCGGACCTGCCGCCGGGCGCGGTGCAAACGCGCGTACCTGCACCGCCCGCGGACGCGTTCGCGATCGGCGTGATCGAGGGCTGGCGCGGCCCGGTGATGATCGCGCTGTCCGCGGGTCCCGGCGGGAGCATCCGCCGCTGCCATCCGCACGATCCGTCGTGGCAGAACTGGCCGGCGCTCGAACACGCGATCATCGACAACATCGTTCCGGATTTTCCCTTGATCAACAAGTCGTTCAATCTCGCGTACAGCGGGCACGATCTGTAAGGCGGCGCGATGCTGAAGACACTGCGAAAAATCCACCGGATCGGCATCGTGACGGAGCCCGCGCCCGCCGCGGACGAGTCGCTGCGCGTGCGCGAGGCGTTGCAGCGGCGGATCCTCGACGTCATGGGCCGCGCGCTGTGCATCCGGGCCGTCGATGCGGGCTCGTGCAACGGCTGCGAGCTCGAGATGCATGCGCTCGGGAACCCGATCTACAACATCGAGGGCTCAGGCATCCGCTTCGTCGCGAGTCCGCGCCATGCCGATCTTCTGCTCGTCACGGGACCGGTAACGCTCAATATGCGGGACGCGCTGCGACGAACCTACGAGGCGACCGCCGACCCGAAGCTCGTCGTGGCGGTCGGCGATTGCGGCTGTACGGGCGGGATCTTCGGCGAGAGCGGGGCGGTCGTCGGCCGCGTCGCCAACGTGATTCCGGTCGATGTCGCGATTCCGGGATGTCCGCCGAATCCCGCACGGCTCCTTTCCGGGATACTCGCGGCTTTGTCGGCCGGTCGGGTCAGCTCCGCGTGACCACGGCGTAGCGGCCGTTTTTCTCGATATCCGGCAAGAACGCGGCGATCATGCCGATCAGCGGCAGGAACGCGCAGACGTGGTAGACGAATTCGATGCCGCGCAGGTCGGCGAGGCCGCCAAGCGCCGCGGCGCCGATCCCGCCGATGCCGAATGCGAAGCCGAAGAACAGGCCTGAGATCGCGCCGACTTTGCCCGGTACGAGTTCTTGCGCGTACACGAGAATCGCCGAGAACGCGGACGCCAGTATCAGGCCGATGAGGAAACTCAACACCATCGTCCATCCGAGGCCGACGTACGGCAGGAGCAGTGTGAATGGCGCGACGCCGAGGATCGAAATCCAGATCACGCGCTTGCGGCCGATGCGATCGCCGAGCGGACCGCCCAGCATGGTGCCGGCCGCGGCCGCGAACAGGAAAACGAACAAATAGATCTGGGCGCGCGGCATCGAGACGTGAAATTTCTCGATCAAATAGAACGTGTAGTAGCTGCTGATGCTCGCCAGGTAGAAATACTTGGAAAAGAGCAGCAGCACGAGAATGGCCATCGAGCGGATCACCGTGCGCCGGGGCACCGGACTCGCCGTCTGCGCGCGCGGGCGCGCCGCCGCGGATCCCTGCAGGTGCTGACGCTGGTACCACGAGCCGACGCTCCACAGCACGACGATCGCGATCAGCGAGGCGATGCCGAACCAGGCGAGACTCGATCGGCCGTGCGGAATGACGATCAAGGCCGCGAGCAGCGGCCCGACCGCGCTGCCCGTGTTGCCGCCGACCTGAAAGATCGATTGCGCGAGGCCATGGCGGCCGCCAGACGCGAGCCGTGCGATGCGCGAGGATTCCGGGTGGAATATCGCCGAGCCGCCGCCGACGAGCGCCGCCGCGATCAGCACCCAGCCGTAACTCGGCGCGACCGCAAGCGTCATCAGGCCGATCAGCGTCAACGTCATCCCGAAGCTGAGCGCATGCGGCTTTGGATGCTTGTCCGTGTAGCTGCCGACGAGCGGCTGCAGCATCGACGCGCACAACTGGTATGTCAGCGTAATCAAGCCGATCTGGGTGAAATTTAAGGTGAACGTGCCTTTCAATAGCGGGTAGATCGAAATGATCAACGACTGGATCATGTCGTTCAGGAAGTGCGAGAAGCTGATCGCGCCGAGAACCTTGTAGCGCGTCGATTCGGCGCGGACGGGCGCGGCGGGATTTGCGGCGAGACTCTCTTGCATGTCAAAAACTCATGGCGTCGGATCGGCGCCGAAAAAGGGGCGGCGATCACTGAAAAGCCATATACCCTACTAGCTAGTGCGCGTCTTGTCCTGCGAAAATATCGGATCCGTCGATTCGCCGGTAGTCAAGAGTCCGCCGATTGTCAAAGGCCGCCATGAGCGAAATTTCAACGCGTCGATTCGCCGCTTTCGGGTTCCTGCGCGATTTGGCGTCGCGCTGGGACCTGGCCGCGTTCGTCGTCGTCGTCGGTTTGATCGCGTTCCTCGGCGAAGCCGCGCGCGGCCTATTCGTGCCGCTGTCGCAGCTCGCGATGGCGCCGATGTCTCTCGATCCGGTTCATCTTCCGGAATACGCGGCGCGAACGACCTTGCGGATGCTCGCCGCACTCGTGGTTTCGCTGGTTTTCACGCTGACCTACGCCACCTGGGCCGCCAAGAGCGAGCGCGCCGGAAAGCTGTTGGTCCCGATCCTCGATATCCTACAGTCCGTGCCGATCCTCGGCTTCATCTCGGTGACTTACGTTTTCTTCATGTCGCTCGCCCCAGGCCGGGTTATCGGCGCGGAATTCGCGGCGATTTTCGCGATTTTCACGAGCCAGGCATGGAACATGGCGTTCAGCTTCTACCAGTCCTTGCGCACCATTGCGACGGAATTGTCCGAAGCGGCGGACTCGTTCCGCCTGTCGCCATGGATGCGCTTCTGGCAGCTCGAAGTTCCATTCGGCCTGCCGGCGCTCGTCTGGAACATGATGATGTCGATGTCCGGCGGCTGGTTCTTCGTGGTCGCCTCGGAGTCCATCAGCGTCGGCCGCACGACGGTGGTCTTGCCGGGAGTCGGCTCTTATATCGCGCTCGCGATCGAGCGCAAGAACCTCGCGGCGATCGGCTGGGCGATCGCGACGATGCTGCTCGTGATCCTGATCTACGATCAGCTCCTGTTCCGCCCTTTGGTCGCCTGGGTCGATCGCTTTCGCGTCGAACAGGAACCCGGTGTGCGCGAGCCGCAATCCTGGGCGTTGACGATGATGCGCCGCTCACGGCTGATCCAGGCGGCGAAATTGGCGTTCCACGCGGCGGTGCTGTGGACGAGCCGCGCGGCCAAGCGCACCGAGCCGCCGCGCGCAGCCGCCGCCGGATCCGGGCGCCGCGGGGACCTGCTGTGGGTATTGCTCGTCGCGGCCGCCGTCGCGCTCGGGGTCCGGCATCTCGTCGGCGGCATGATCGAGCAGACGTCGACGACCGAAGCGCTGCATGTCTGCGAGCTTGCGCTGCTCACGATGCTGCGCGTGTTCGTTCTGATCGCGCTCGCCAGTCTCGTGTGGGTGCCGGTCGGGGTGTGGGTGGGGCTGCGGCCGCGCGTCGCGCAATTCGTGCAGCCCTTGGCTCAGTTCATGGCGGCGTTCCCGGCGAATTTACTGTTCCCGATCGCGGTCTACGGCATCGTCGCCTGGAAGCTCAAGCCCGACGTTTGGCTGAGCCCGCTGATGATCCTCGGCACCCAGTGGTATATTTTGTTCAACGTCATCGCCGGGGCCGCGGCGTTGCCGGCGGAGCTGCGCTATGCGAGCGCGAATTTCGGCGTCAAAGGCTGGCTGTGGTGGCGCAGGGTCGCGCTGCCCGGGGTGTTGCCGTACTACGTCACGGGCGCGATCACCGCGTCGGGCGGCTCGTGGAACGCGGCGCAAGTCGCTGAGCTCGTCTCCTGGGGCGACACCAAGGTCGAGGCGAAAGGGCTAGGCTCCTATATCGCGGACGCGGCGGCGGCCGGGAATTTTCATCGAATCGTGCTCGGCGTCGGCGTCATGAGCTTGTTCGTCGTCGCGCTGAATAGACTGTTTTGGCGCCCGCTGTATTACTACGCGGAACGCAAATATCGGCTTACTTGAGGGTCTGTCGAGATGAACGGCGCACCGCCAACGCTCTTGAAATGCACCGACCTGCGCAAGGCGTTCCCGAAGCCCGACGGCGGCGAACTCCTGGTGCTCGACGGCATGAATCTGGAAATCGAGGCGGGCCAGATCGTCGGCCTGCTGGGGCGCTCCGGTTCGGGCAAGTCGACGCTGCTGCGCTTGATCGCGGGGCTCGCCGAGCCGAGCGCCGGCACAATCTCGTATCTCGGCCATCCGATTTTCGGACCCGCCGCCGGGATCGCGATGGTGTTTCAGAGTTTCGCGCTGTTTCCGTGGCTCACGGTTTATGAAAACGTCGCGATCGGGCTGGAGGCGCAGCGCATGCCGAAGGCGGAAATTCGCAAGCGGTCGCTCGCGGCGATCGATCTGATCGGGCTCGACGGATTCGAGTCGGCCTATCCGCGCGAGCTTTCCGGCGGCATGCGCCAGCGCGTCGGCTTCGCGCGCGCTCTCGTCGTGCATCCGAACATCCTGCTGATGGACGAACCGTTCTCGGCGCTCGACGTGCTGACGGCCGAAACGCTGCGCACGGATTTCCTCGACCTTTGGAGCGAGGGGCGCATGCCGATCAAAGGCGTGATCCTCGTGACCCATAACATCGAGGA
>DAIDVO010000089.1 GCA_027456085.1 Steroidobacteraceae bacterium
GGTTGATCAGCTTCATGCACTACGATTTAGGCTTCTTTGACGACGAGACCAGTCGCGTCGAATGCGCCCCAAACCCCTTCAGTGCTAAAGTGTCAACGATGTCCCCGGTATAAAACGTCAGCGATCTGACCGGAATGGACCCATTATTGGTGGCTCCCCGGGAGAGATTCGAACTCCCGACCAACGGATTAACAGTCCGTCGCTCTACCACTGAGCTACCGGGGAACAAAATTTGAGGCGCGGATTGTCGGGAAGCCGCGCCCTTAAGTCAAGAAATCGCTACGCATGGCCGGCGATCGGGTGAGGGACGTATGCGGCCTCGAGCTGCGCGATCTCCTCGGCGTCGAGGTTCAACGACAGGGCTGCGGCGGCGTCGGCGAGGTGATGGGGCTTCGAGGCGCCGATGATCGGCGCGGTGACGTACGGCTTTTGTCTAAGCCACGCGAGCGCGATTTGCGCCGTCGGAACTGCGCGGGCCGCCGCGATCGAGGCGACGCGTTCGACTACTCGACGGTCGGCGGCCTCGGTCGACTCATACAGCTTGTCGCCATACCCGTCGGCGTGGGTGCGCCGCGTCGCGGCGGCCCAGGGGCGCGTCAGACGGCCGCGCGCGAGCGGGCTCCACGGCAGCACGCCGATGCACTGGTCGGCGCATAGAGGCATCATTTCCCGCTCCTCCTCGCGATAGAGGAGGTTGTAGTGATTCTGCATCGTCACGAAGCGTGTCCAGCCGTTCGCTGCGGCCGTATACAAGGCCTTCGCGAACTGCCACGCGTACATCGACGAGGCCCCGAGATAGCGCGCTTTACCCGCCTTGACCACGTCGTGCAGCGCTTCTAGCGTCTCCTCGATCGGAGTATCGCGGTCCCAGCGGTGGATCTGGTAGAGGTCGACGTAATCGGTGCCCAGGCGGCGCAAGCTCGCGTCGATTTCGGTGAATATGGCTTTGCGCGAGAGGCCGCGGCCGTTCGGCGCCGGGCTCATCGGGAAAAACACCTTCGTCGCGATCACGACCTCCTCGCGCCGACAGAAATCCTTGAGCGCGCGTCCGAGAAATTCCTCGGACGTGCCGTCCGAATAGGCGTTTGCGGTGTCGAAGAAATTAATGCCGAGGTCGACGGCCTGTTTGATCAGCGGGCGGCTTTCATCCTCGGCAAGCGTCCAGCCGTGATCGCCGCGCTCGGCAACGCCGAAGGTCATGCAGCCCAGACAGAGTTCCGATACCCGCAAACCCGTGCGCCCGAGGTTCTTGTATTTCATTCGAAACTACCCATGGGTTGCATGCGTGGCAGGGGATGCGCCGCCAAATGCGAGCTGGATCGCATGGGCACGCAGGTCCGGCGGCCACATGGCCACGAGCTGCGCAAAGCGGGCGGCGTCATCGGCGAACAGCGCCCGCGACGCCTCTTCGAAATTCGGCAGATCGCCGGCGATCGCGGCAATGAACCGATAGGCCGCTCCCTGTACCTCGCGGCGCCGATCGGACGCATCGCGGGTGCGGCGCGCATCTTCGACCAGCTTGCGCAGGGCCACGGACGCACCGCCTGGTTGGGCGTTGAGCCATTCCCAATGGCGCGGCAGCAGCGTCACCTCACGCGCGACGACGCCGAGCTTGGGACGCCCGCGGCCGCGGGCGTCGGGGTCTTTGAGCCCGGAGGATAGGCGGGCGAGGACTTCGTCATCGCTGCCGCGGATATCGACTTCGACGAGCCGGCCGGTGGCATCTTCGTAAATTGTCACCGGCTCGGCGGAACCCCGGTCGATCGCAAGCTTGGCGGCAATCGCCACCTGGTTCAAAGGGCCGGTCAGTAGCCGGCGAAAACCGGCAAAGGCGGTGCAGATCGGATAGGAGATCGTGTTCATCGCTAAATAATACCCGGATCTTATCGCTTGATGCAATAAGATCCGGGTATAAAGACAGGCCTTAGGCGCGCTTTATCTGCGGGGCGGTAATCACGCGCTCGATCCGCTGGAGCGCATCCTCGAGCATCTTCAAGCTGCAGGCGAACGAAATCCGCATATGGCTCGGTGCACCGAACCCGCTGCCGGGGACGACGGCGACGCCGGCCTCTACCAGCAAATATTCCGCGAACGCGTTGTCGTCCTTGAGTCCGAGCATACGCATCGCGCCCTCGACGTTGGCAAACGCATAGAACGTTCCGGCGCCCGGGCGGCAGGAGATTCCCGGTATCCGGTTCAGGCCCGCGACGACGAAGTCGTGACGCTGCTTGAACGCCTTGTTCATCTCCATGACGCAGGATTGGTCGCCGTTCAGTGCGACGGTCGCCGCGCGCTGCGAGATGCTCGATGCGTTCGAGGTCGACTGGCCTTGGACGGTGCTCATCGCGGCGACCAATTCCTTGGGTCCGCCGCAATAGCCGATGCGCCAACCGGTCATCGCATACGCCTTGGATACGCCGTTGATCGTGACGGTGCGGTCGTAGAGTTGCGGGTTCGCCTGCGCGAAGCTCGTGAATGGTTCCGCCGCCCAGTAGATGTGTTCGTACATCTCGTCCGAGGCGATCACGATCCCGGGATGCTTGGCGAGCACCGCGCCCAGGGCCTGTAGCTCGGCTTTCGTATAGGCCGCGCCGGTCGGATTGCTCGGGCTGTTCAAGAACAGAAGCTTGGCGCGCGGCGTGATTGCGGCCGCAAGCTGTGCCGGTGTGATCTTGTATCCCTGCTCGGGGCCGGCGTAGACGCTGACCGGGACTCCGTCGGCGAGCAGCGCCATGTCCGGATAGGAGACCCAATACGGCGCCGGGACGATGCATTCGTCGCCCGGATCCAATAGCGCCGCGCAGACGTTGAAGCACGTCTGCTTCGCGCCGGAGGAGACGATGATCTGACTCCGATCGTAGATCAGACCGTTCTCGCGCTTGAATTTCGCGATGATCGCGTCCTTCAGTTCGACTGTGCCGTCGACCGCGGTATAGCGCGTGAATCCCTTGCGAATCGCATCGACGCCCGCATCGGCGATGAACGTCGGCGTATCGAAATCCGGTTCGCCGGCGCCGAGGCCGATGATGTCCTTGCCTTCGGCCTTGAGCTTGGCCGCGCGCGCCGTCACGGCGAGCGTCGGAGACGGCTTTACTTTCTGAACGCGCTTGGAGAGGGACACGGCCAAGGGATGATTCCTCTGTCGGGAGTGGGGCGGCGCAGTGTACGAAAAATGGCCGGAGCGCGCCAGCTCGAAGGTTCGCCGGTTGCCGCCGGCATGAGAGAATGCGCATATGAGTTTTGAACTGCACGCGGATTACGCGCCGGCCGGCGACCAACCGGAGGCCATCGCCAAATTGATCGACGGGCTCGCGAGCGGACTTGCGCACCAAACGCTGCTCGGGGTCACCGGCTCCGGCAAGACGTTTACGATCGCGAACGTGATCATGGCGCTGCAGCGCCCCACCTTGGTCCTCGCCCACAACAAGACCCTGGCCGCCCAGCTTTACGGCGAGTTCAAGATTTTCTTTCCGAAGAACGCGGTGGAGTATTTCGTCTCCTACTACGACTACTACCAGCCGGAGGCGTACGTACCGGCGTCCGACACGTTCATCGAAAAGGACGCCTCGATCAACGAACACATCGAACAGATGCGCCTGTCGGCGACGAAGGCGCTGCTCGAGCGGCCCGACTCGATCATCGTCGCGAC
>DAIDVO010000090.1 GCA_027456085.1 Steroidobacteraceae bacterium
ATGCGACGGCGGCGGCGTGACGACGCTGACCGCGTCGACGCGGCCGACGAGATCGCGATAGTCCGCGAAACCCGGCACGCCTAGTTCGGCGGCAACCGCGGTGCGCGCCGCTGCACGCGCGTCGGCGACGCCCACGAGCGCCGCATGCGGCAGGCTCGCGTATTTTTGGGCGTGAAAGCGGCCGAGATAGCCGACGCCGATGACCGCCGTGCGCATCAGCGCGATTTCTCGCGCTGCCACTCGCTCCGGGTGCGGTATTCGCGGCGCGTTTGCAGGATCGCGGCACCGAGAATCAAGAGCGCCGCAGCGCCGGCGCCGGCGGCGACGAATGCCCACGGCTTGGCGTCGTAGAGCTTCTGCGGTGTCCAAGTCTTCATGTCGGCGAATTCTACCGCGCGGCGGCGACTCGCCGCCGGTTTCGTTTACAATTCCCGCCCATGGCAAAACCGACCCGGATCGAGCATTTCCACACCAGCCGCGGACCCAAGCGGGAGGCCGCCATCGCGGTAATCGGCGTCGCGGCCGGGGCGCTGGTATTGCCGAGCCTGATCTATTTGTGCGGCATAGCGTTCCTCGGGCGATTCGACGGCTCGGGCCTCGGCCGAACCTACGCGACGGTGCTTTTCGGCCTGGCACAAGGGTCGCTGGCATCCTGGTGCGTCGTCCTCGGCCCTTATGTCCTGTTTCAGTTCTTCCGCGGCGTGTACGCCTGGTGGTGCATGCGCGCAGCCTGAACAGCGGCATATGCGCAACTCCTTATGCAAGGCTGCATGCGACATATCGCGGCGCGTCTGTGATCGAATTCACGAATTTGCACCGCGGCGAAGCGGACTCGATCGCAATTTGCGAACATACGCCGAACCGAACGGAGTGCCATCGATGTCGACGGGCGAAGGATCATCAGGTGCGCGGAAAGCGCAGTTCAGCTTCGGCGTAAGCGAGCTCGAGCGGGCCGCCGCGGCGGCGAGCCCGGCGCAGGCCGCGCCGGAGCTTTGCATCGCGGATGCCGCCGATCTTCCCGTGGTGCGCGAGACCCAGGGCTTCGACCCATACAACAGCACCGGCAGCTTCGACCGCAACAACGCCTGGTCGCGGACCCGAAGACGCTAGTCGATCGAATCGCTCCGGCTTTGGCCGCGCGCGGTGCGATACTTGCTGTCGGGATTCCAGTTCGGGAATCGGCGAGCCTGGGCGAGGCGCATCCCGAGATCGTGATACAGGTGTAGATCGTCGAGCGTTCCGCGCACGCTCACGGATGGAAAATACCGGTCCCCTGCTTGACCCCGGCGACGCTCGATGTAGGCGCGCAGCCGCGCCTTGCCGAACTGTGACCCCATCGCCGCATCGTCGATGCCGCCGACCGCATACAACGCCGGGACGCCTGCCTCGGCGAAGCTGAAGTCGTCCGAGCGAAAGAACTCGCCCCATCGCGGAAACGGCTCCGGCCGCACGACGCGCCCCTGGAGGCCCGCCAAGCGGGCCAGATCGCGCTCCAATTCGGACTGGCCGTAGCCGATCACCGACACATCGCGCGTGGGTCCGCCGATGTTCAATTGATCAAGATTGATGTCGGCGACCGTATCGCGCAACGGATATACGGGATGATCGACGTAATAGCGGGATCCGAGCCTGGCGTACAGGGTGGCCGTCGGCGCCATGAACACGATCGACCGATCCGGCGCCGGCTTACCGCGGGCGAAATCTTGCGCGAGCAGCAACAGTCCCGCGAGCCCGGATGCGTTGTCGACCGCGCCGTCGAGTACGGGACCCGACGTCTGCCCGGCCGCATGGCCCAAACCGTCCCAGTGAGCGGTGTACACGACGTATTCGCGGCGGCGCTTGCGCCCCGGCAATAGCGCGATCACGTTCGGCGAGTCGAATCGGCGGATCGTGTTGTGAACCTGCGCATCGGCGTACAGACCGAGCGGAACCGCGCGAAATTCGGGTTCGGCGGCGCGCGCGGCGAGCGCGTGAAAGTCAAGACCCGCCTGCGCGAACAATCCGCGCGCCACGGCATGGCTGATCCAGCCTTCGATCGCGGCGCGGCCCGCGTGCGCTGCGGCCGACGGCGCCTCCAGCCGCGCTCCGGCGTAAGCATTGACGATCGCGGGCCAAGCGCGGCCGTCGAGGCTCTGCTCATGGATCAGGAGAATCCCGGCGGCGCCGTGCCGGGCAGCTTCCCGGAGCTTGTACTCGGGCAGCCCGTAGGCCGTCATCGAACGGCCGCCGAATAGCTTCGAGTCCTTCGGCGCAGCCCCTGGATCGCTGATCAGCGCGACGACGGTCTTGCCGCGCACGTCGATGCCTCGATAATCGTTCCAGCCGTATTCCGGCGCATCGATTCCGTAGCCGACGAAGACCATCGGGCTGTGCCGGATCGACGACTGCGTGCGCTCGCGCGCCGTCCAAACGACCATGTCCTGGCGATAGGCCAGCGACCGGGTTTGCCCTTGACCCGATACCGACAAGGACGCGTCGTCGCCCGCGCCGATTTCGACGATCGGCACCTGCTGCAAAAAGCTCGCGCCATTACCCGGTTTCAGTCCTAAGCGCCGCAGCTTCGCGACGAGATAATCGACCGTCTCGTTCTCGCCCACGGTGCCGGGCCGCCTTCCTTCGAACCGATCGGACGCCAGCACGCGCATCTGCGCGCGCAAGCCCTCGTCGGTGAATTCCGGCGGCATGCGCTTCACGTTCGGCGCGGAGGCGCAGGCCGCGAGAAGCGACAAACCGCACCAAAACCCGTAGCGTACGCAGCGGCGCTGCACCATGAATGGACCTCGCGGGCGTTCAGGCATTCGCCGGCCAGTACCAGTACACGATTCCCGCCAGCACGAGAACGGTCGCGAGATGCGCCCAGCGGCGCCAGGGCAGCGCCTTGATCTGGCCGAAGAAACTCCCGGCGCTGGCCGCAGTCAACAGCATGAACAGCGCCAGCATCGTGAAGAGTGGCGGAACTTCTTCCGCGAGTTCCGGATGGCTGCGTCCGAGGGCGACGGAGATGCCGGCGACGACGCCCAAGCTGAACGTGATCGATGCGGCGGAGCCGAGCAATATTCCGATTAGAATCGTGAGCGGACGCATACTCTGGATCTCGTATAAACTTGCGAGTCGACCATGCCATCTCTAGCCTAGAGCCGATGAATATGCAGTTTACAGGAGAACCGCGACGGTGATCACCCACAGGCCCGCGGCGTCCCGCACGCGCTGGAAGACGGCAATTGCGGTTTGCGCGGGCGCCATCGCTCTCGCCGCCTTGCTCGGCGCGGCGATGACGGCAACCCCCGTTCCGCCGGTTTCGGCGTCCGTGTCCGCACCCGGAGCCGCATCCGGGAAGCTGGCGCCGGCGCCGCAGGAAGGCTACGTCGCACGCCGCGTCGCGGACATCGTCGCGCGCGAACACTACCGGCGCGAACCGCTCGACGACCAACTCTCCAGCCTGATTCTCGACCGGTACCTCAATACCCTGGACGGGGAAAAGAGCTACTTCTACGCGAGCGACATCGCCGACTTCGAGCGCTATCGCTACCAGCTCGACGACGCGATCAAGGAGGGCGACATGGAGCCCGCGTTCGCGATCTTCCGCCGCTATCAGCGGCGCACGCTCGAACGCATGCGCTACGCGATCGGCTTGCTCGCGACCAAGCCGAACTTCGACATCGACGAGTCGTTCCACTTCGACCGCACGAAACAACCTTGGCCCGCCGACAAGGCCGAGATGAACGAATTGTGGCGCGAGCGCGTCAAGAACGACGCGCTGTCGCTCGTGATCGCGGGAAAGAAGTGGCCCGCCGTCGTCGACACGCTGCGCAAGCGCTATGAACATGTGATCACGCGCATCGATCAAACCGAGCCGGAAGACGTGTTCGAGACCTTCATGAACGCCTACGTGCTGTCGCTCGATCCGCACTCCAATTACTTCTCGCCGCGCGACTCACAGGAATACAACATTCAAATGAGCTTGAGCTACGAGGGCATCGGCGCCTCGCTCCAGCTGAAAGACGACTATGTGACGGTCATCAACGTCATCGCCGGCGGACCGGCCGCGATCAGCGGCAAGCTCGCGGCCAACGACCGCATAACCGCGGTCGGCGAAGGGAACACCGGCGAATTGACGGACGGCATCGGCTGGCGGCTCGACGATGTGGTTCAGAAGATTCGCGGCCCCGGCGGCACGCAGGTGCGGCTGCAGCTCCTGCCCGCGGGCGCGGCCCCCGGTTCGGCCCAAAAGATCGTGGAGTTCACGCGCAACCGCATCTCGCTCGACGCGCAGGCCGCGCAGGCGGCCCTGCGCAAGGTGACCAGCGACGGCCGCGAGATCAAAGTAGGCGTCATCACGGTGCCGAGCTTCTACCAGGATTACGATGCGAACCGGGCCGGGGTCAAGGACTACCGGAGCACGACGCGCGACGTGAAGCGGCTGATAACGAAGCTACGCCAGGAGGGGGCGCAGGTCCTGATCATGGATTTGCGCGGCAACGGCGGCGGCTATCTGCCGGAAGCCGAATCGATGGTTGGACTCTTCATCCACAAGGGCCCCGTCGTGCAGCTGCGCGATACGACCGGACACATCGAGGCGGACGACGATCCGGACCCGTCGATCTTCTACACCGGCCCTCTCGTCGTTCTCGTCGACCGCCTGAGCGCGTCGGCATCGGAAATCTTCGCCGCCGCGATTCAGGACTATGGCCGCGGCTTGATCGTCGGTCAGCAGACCTACGGCAAGGGCACCGTGCAAAATGCGCACCCGCTGAATTACACGGTCTTCGGACGCAGTCCGGATCTCGGGCAGCTCAACGTGACGATAGGCAAGTATTACCGCGTGACCGGCGGAAGCACCCAGGATCGGGGCGTCACGCCGGACATCGTGTTGCCCTCGATGATCGACGTCGCCGACGTCGGCGAGAGCACGCATGACCGCGCACTGCCATGGGACCACATCCGTCCCGCGGACTTCACGGCCGAAGGCAATCTCAAACCGATGATCGCGACTCTCCGGAAGCTGCACGACGAGCGCACGCGCAACAGCGCCGACTTCCGCTATTTGCAGGCGGACATTGCGGCGATCGACGCGATGCGCAACGAGAAGAGCCTGTCGCTGTCGATGAAGACGCGCGAAGCGGAGCGCGTGAGCGAGGATAAGGCGCGGCTCGCGCGTGAAAACGTCTGGCGTGAAGCGCACGGACTAAAAGCGCTGAAGTCGGTCGAGGACATCAAGACGGACGAGTCCGCCGGCATCCTGCTCGCGTAAGCGTCGAACATCGCCGCCGACTTCGCGACCTTGAGCGCGCCGCAGGCGGCGCCGACGCAGGCGAAGCGTACGCAGGCGCGCTGACGCGCGCCGCTCAGCGCAGCAAGAGCGTGTACAAGTCCCAGTAATCCTCGGCGAGCACGTTCCAGCCCGGGGCCGGTCCGGGCTTCGCGTCCTTCGCGGCGGGCGCGCTCGCGAGCGAGTCCGCGGTCGGCACGGTGTCGGCCGCGTTGCGGTAGCCGCAAATGCCTCGCAGCCGATCGAGCTTCGGCTTCACCGAACTGTTGACCTGCCGCTGGTTCGACACCGCGGCGATCGCCTTCTGGACGCGCCCCATGTAGCTTTCGCATTCAGCCTGCGATCCGAAGCTCATCTCGTGCACCCGGCGTGCCACCGCCTCCTTCGCGCGCGCGGCGACGCCGAACGCGTCGACCTGCTCGCACAGCAATTCGGCGTAGGCGATGATCGCGAGATTGATATTGCGCCGGGCTCCCAGCGAGATCCCCGCGAACGCGTCCGCCGGCTCCGCGGCGATCCGGTTGCGGTCGATCTGCAAGTCGCGCACCACCGCGTCCGCGTCCGCGACCTCGACGCGCAGCGCATGCAGCGGCTTCAGCAGGCGGCGCCTCTTGAAATAGTGCCACAGCGGATCGAGGCGCCCGAACTCGGTGTCCGCGGACGACAGCCGCACGCGCACGTCATCCGCGTCCGCCCGCGCCGTCTGCAATCGTTCATCCGCCGCCGCCAGCCGCTCCAGGCGCCGGGCCGCGCACTCATCGCGGAATTTCGCCGTCTCGCGCTCCTCCTGCTGCCGCGCGAGGTCGGACGCAAATGCCGCGAGCCGCTGATGGCAGGTCTTCCACAGGGCGCGCAGCTGAAAGAACGCCAGCGCGCTGAATCCGGTGCGCGGGTCGGCGAGCAGTTCACCCAGCGCGTCGAGCTGCTCCTGAATACGGATCGTCGCACCCTCCTGTTGCTTCAGGCGGTCGCGCATCAAATGGAACTCGTCCTGCAGATCGGCGTAGGCCTTCTTCAGGCCGGCGCGGTTTTGGAACAGCTGCATCAGCCGCTCTTCTTCCGCGCGCGCGGGGCCGCGTTCCGAGACGGACTTCAGGAAATTCAGCTTGTCTCTCAATGTCCCGCTCCGCGAGTCACCCTAAATCCGGGACACATCGCCCGCGAATTCTTCGGCGGCTAAAAGCGATGCCCCCGCTCCGCACAATATTCCAGCCACTTGTTTAACATCATGTTCCTGGCCCAACGCTGATCCAGTTCACGCTTGAGCCCGGACTGCAGTTGCGCGAGCCGCGGATGGCGCTGAATTCGGCGCAGCCCGCATACTTCCGCGAGTTTCGCGTCGTGATACACGCGCACCTCCAAGTCCGGATCCTTCAGCGTCGCGCCTGCGTGATCGAATTCGTAGGTGAGGCGGAATACGCTCGTGTAGCGGCATAGCTCGACCGGCGTGAGATACAGATCACAGTCCGTATGGACGCGCGAGACGGCGCCGCTCACGACGGCGCGCAGGTCCTTGGCGAGCCATCCCAAGCGGACGTAATTGCTCTCGTACAGCGTCATCAGACCGACGAAGCTACCCGGCTTCGCGCGCCATGATGTAAGACACCACTGATCCGTGATCATGCGTAAACTATACCATGCGGTCCGCCGGATTCAGGGACGCAGCCGCCGCTCCACCCCGGTACGATCGAGAATTCTGCTGGACATCTCTTCGATCGAACATTCGGTCGCGTCGATCACGGGAATGCCGTATCGCTGGAATAGCGATTCGCCGGCGCGTATCTCGAAGGCGATTTGCGCAGGCGACGAGTAGCGGCTGTTGGGGCGGCGCTCGTGACGAATTTGTTGCAGTCGGTCCGGCTTGATCGTCAGGCCGAACAGCTTCTTCGTGTACGGCTCGAGCGCGCGCGGCAGGGTGCGCGACTCGAGATCGTCCTCGGTCAGCGGATAATTCGCGGCGAAGATCCCGTATTGCATGGCGAGGTAGAGACAGGTCGGCGTCTTGCCGGAGCGCGAAATGCCGACGAGAATGACGTCCGCGCGCGAATAGCCGCCGGTCGCCGAGCCGTCGTCGTTCGCCACCGCGTAATTCGTCGCGTCGATGCGCAGCGCATAGGCATGCGCATCCGCCATGCGGTGCGCGAGCCCGACCGCGTGTGTCGACTGCGTGTTCAGCTCCTGTTCCAACGGCGCAAGGAACGGGTCGAAGAAATCCAGAAAGAATCCGCTGCTGCCGCGGACGACGTTGCGCACGTCCTCCTGCACGAGAGTGCTGAACACGATCGGTCGCATGCCCTCCTGTTCGCCGATCAGATTTATCTTGCGGACTGCGTCCCGCGCCTTGTCAACCGTGGAGATAAATGGCACAGTCACTTGACGAAATTCAATCCCGACGAACTGCGTCATGAGACTGTGGCCCATTGTTTCCGCGGTGACTCCCGTCTGATCGGAAACGAAAAATACCGTTCGCTTGTTCAAGGTCGGACGCTCGCTTTGGCGCGCCGTCGGCGCGTAGTATGCTGAAGTCTTTCATCTAAACGAAAATCGGACAAGCATCGCTCCATGAAACCGTACATCGTCCCATTCGAGAAACTCAAAGTTGGCGACGTCGAGCTGGTTGGCGGCAAGAACGCCTCGATCGGCGAGATGATTGCGAGCCTCGCGGCGCTCGGCGTATCGGTGCCGGGAGGCTTCGCGACCACCGCGCACGCCTACCGCGATTTTCTCGCGCAGGGCGGGCTGGACGAGCGAATCCGCGCAGCGCTTGCGAACCTCGACGTCGACGACATCGACAGGCTCACCACCGTCGGCGCGCAGATCCGCGGCTGGATGCGGGAAACGCCGTTCCCCGAGCGGCTGCACGACGAATTGCTCGATGCCTGGCGCCGCATGGGCGAAGGAGCGAATTTTGCGGTCGCGGTGCGTTCATCGGCGACCGCCGAGGACCTGCCGGAAGCCTCGTTCGCCGGGCAACAGGAAACCTTCTTGAACGTGCGCGGCGCAGCGCACCTGCTCACCTGCGCCCATGAAGTGTACGCATCCTTGTTCAATGACCGGGCGATCGCATATCGGGTCCACAATCGGTTCGATCACGCGGCGGTGGCGCTGTCGGTCGGCGTGCAGCACATGGTGCGCAGCGACCTCGGTGCCGCCGGCGTCATGTTCACGCTGGATACGGACTCCGGATTCCGCGGCGTCGTGTTCATCACGGCCGCTTACGGTCTCGGCGAAACGGTCGTCCAGGGTGCCGTGAATCCGGACGAATTTTATGTCTACAAGCCGGCGTTGCGCGCCGGCCGCCCGCCGATCCTGCGGCGCAACCTCGGCGGCAAGGCGATCAAGATGATCTATGGGGAGCCGGGTTCGGACGAGCGCGTGCGCACGGTCGAGGTCGCGCAGTCCGAGCGGCTGCGATTTTCGCTCGACGACGCCGACATCCTCGAACTCGCGCGCCAGGCGCTGATCATCGAGGACCACTACCGCATTCCAATGGACATCGAGTGGGGCAAGGACGGCGCCACCGGCAAGATCTATATCCTGCAGGCGCGGCCGGAAACCGTGCAAAGCCGCAGCAGCGGCCGCAGCATCCAGCGCTTCACGCTGAAGGGGCGCTCGAAGCTGCTCGTGAGCGGGCGCAGCATCGGCCAACGCATCGGCGCCGGCCATGCGCGCGTGGTCAAGCACATCAAGGACATGGGGCGGGTGCGCGCCGGCGACGTCCTCGTCGCGGACATGACCGATCCGGATTGGGAGCCGGTCATGAAGCGCGCCGCGGCGATCGTCACGAATCGCGGCGGCCGCACCTGCCACGCGGCGATCATCGCACGCGAGCTCTGAATCCCCGCGGTCGTCGGCTGCGGCACGGCGACCAAGGCGATCGCGGACGGCCAGGCCGTCACCGTATCCTGCGCGGAAGGCGACACCGGCCACGTGTACGAGGGCATGCTGGAATTCGACCTGAGCAGCATCGAGACGGAGACGCTGCCGGCGATACCGGTGCGGATCATGATGAACGTCGGCAATCCGGATCGCGCTTTCGACTTCGCCGGCATTCCGAACAAAGGCGTAGGCCTCGCGCGCCTCGAATTCATCATCAACCGCATGATCGGCGTTCACCCGCGCGCGCTGCTGGAGTACGACAATCAGAGCGCCGAACTCAAGGATACGATCACGCGGCAGATCGCCGGCTATTCGGACCCCGTCAGCTTCTACGTCGACAAGCTCGTCGAAGGCATCGCGCAGATAGCGGCCGCGTTCGCGCCGGAGCCGGTCATCGTGCGCCTGTCGGACTTCAAGTCGAATGAATACGCGAATTTGATCGGCGGCAGGAACTACGAGCCGCACGAGGAAAACCCGATGCTCGGCTTTCGCGGCGCCTCGCGCTACATCGACCCCGCGTTCCGCCCCTGTTTCGAGCTCGAATGCCGCGCATTGAAGCGGGTCCGCGACGAGATGGGTCTCACGAACGTGCAGGTCATGGTGCCGTTCGTGCGCAGCCTGGCCGAAGCCGAGGCCGTGACCGGCCTGCTCGCGGCGAACGGCTTGACGCGCGGCGCGAACGGGCTCAAGTACATCATGATGTGCGAATTGCCGACGAATGCGCTCCTCGCGGACCGGTATCTCGAGTTCTTCGACGGCATGTCGATCGGCTCCAACGACATGACGCAGCTCACGCTCGGCCTCGACCGGGATTCCGGCGTCGTCGCCAAGCTATTCGATGAGCGGGATGAAGCGGTCAAGGCGCTGATGGCGATGGCCATTCGCGCCTGCAAGGCGCGCGGGAAATACATCGGCATCTGCGGTCAAGGGCCGTCCGATCACCCGGAGCTCGCGCACTGGCTCGTCGATCAGGGCATCGACAGCCTGTCGCTGAATCCCGATAGCGTCGTCGAAACCTGGATGTCCCTCGCGGCCAAGGCGTCATAGGCCGGGCGCGGGCGCGTCAAAGCGGCCGCAACAGGTGTTCTCGATAATACCGAAGCTCGCGGATCGATTCGCGCACGTCGTCGAGCGCCAAATGCGTCGACGATTTTTCGAACGCTTGCGCGACCGCGGGCGCCCAGCGCGACGCGAGCTCCTTCAGCGTGCTGACGTCCAGGTTGCGGTAATGGAAGAATTTCTCGAGCGCGGGCATGCTCCGGGCGAGGAAGCGCCGGTCCTGGCAAATGCTGTTGCCGCACATCGGCGAGCGGCCGGCCGGCACCCATGCGCTCAAGAATTCGAGCGTCTCGCGCTCCGCATGGACCGCGTCGATCCGGCTCGCGCGCACGCGTGCGATCAAGCCCGAGCCCCCGTGCTGATTGCGGTTCCAGTCGTCCATCCCGCCGAGCACCTCATCGTCCTGGTGCACGGCGAGCACCGGCCCTTCGGCAAGGACGTTAAGGTGCTTGTCCGTCACGATCGTCGCGATTTCGATGATCGCATCCGAGTCCGGGGCGAGGCCGGTCATCTCCAAATCGATCCAGATGAGATTTTCCGCGGATTTCATCGTAAGGTTTCGCATATCTTCGGCGACATTGGATGAAACCATGGTAACAGAGCCGGACGGCGCGACGACATGACGGAAGCTGCGCCGACGAACCATGGCATAGTGCTCGCGGCATACGGCCGCGGCGCCCTGGTGTCGTCCGGTGCCGAGACCGTTCACTGCGGCCTGATCGGCCGCAAATTACACTTGGTCTGCGGCGACCGCGTGGCTTGGCGGCGCCTGCCGTCGGCGGACGGTCCGACCGTCGTCGCGGTCGAGCCGCGGCGCAATTGCATAGAGCGCATCGACGCGCGCGGCCGCGCGGAGCCGGTCGCCGCCAATATCGACCGCTTGGCGATCGTCGCGGCGCCGGAGCCTGCGCCGGATTGGTTCCTGGTCGACCGCTACTGGGCGGGCGCCCTGCAGCAGGACATCGAGACCGTGCTGATCGTCAACAAATCGGACTTGGACAGCGCGACGATCGCCGAGGAACTCGCGAACTATCGGCGCCTCGGCCTGCGCTGCATCGAAACCACAAGCGCCTCGCGCGCAGGCATCGACGAATTGCGCCGCCTTTTGGACGAGCGCGCGACTCTGTTCGTCGGTCAATCGGGCGTCGGCAAGTCGACGCTCGTCAACGCGCTCGCGCCGCTGGCCGCCGCGCAGACCGCGGAACTCACGCGCGACCGCGAGGGCAGGCACACGACGTCGACGGCGCGCTGGTACCGGCTCGTCCCCGCCGGGGGCATCATCGATGCGCCCGGCGTGCGTGATTTCGCGCCGCCGCCGCGGCTCGCGCGTGCGGCGCAGCGCGCTTTTGTCGAAATTCTCGAAGGCGGCGGCGGCTGCCGGTTCAACGACTGCCGGCATTTCGACGAGCCGGGCTGCGCCGTGCGCGCCGCGGTCGAAGAAAAGCGGATTTCGCCGCGGCGCTATGAGAGTTACCGCCGCTTGGTTCGCCTGTACGAGACCTTGAGCGCGCGCCGCTAGAAACGCGCGGCGCCTTTATTTCAAGAAACCGCGGTCCGCCCGGCGAGCGCATGCGCGAGCGTGCCGCCGTCGACGTATTCCAACTCGCCGCCGACCGGCACGCCGTGTGCGATGCGCGATGCCTTGATTCCCCTGCGCAGCGCGAGTTCGCCGAGATAATGCGCGGTCGCCTCGCCTTCCGCGGTCGGATTCGTCGCGAGTATGACCTCCTCGACCGCGCCGCCATCGAGCAGCCGCTCGTACTCATCGAGGCCGAGCTGCGCAGGTCCGATGCCGTCGAGCGGCGACAGATGCCCCATCAGCACGAAATAGCGCCCACGAAACCCGCCGGACTGCTCTATGGCGACGACGTCGGCGGGCGACTCGACGACGCAAAGCTGTGCCGTCAGCCGTTGCGCCGAGGCGCAAATCGCGCACAGCTCCTCTTCGCTCAACATGCGGCAGCGGGTGCAGCGGCCGACTTTGGCGAGCGCTTCCGCGAGAGCTTGGGTCAGCGCACGGCCGCCGTCGCGATCCCTCTCCAGCACGTGAAACGCCATGCGCTGCGCCGATTTCGGGCCGACACCGGGCAGGCAGCGCAGGGATTCGATCAGGCGGGCGAGCGCGGGTGTGTATTTCATCCCAGCGTCCGTCAAAACGGCAACTTGATACCCGGCGGCAAATTCATGCCCGACATCAAACCGGCGTACTTCTCCTCCATGCGCGCGCCGACCTTGCGCACGGCATCGTTGATCGCCGCGGCGATGAGATCCTCGAGCATGTCCTTGTCCTCGCCGACGAGCCGCGGCTCGACCATCACGCGCTTCGCCTCGTGCCGGCCGTTCATCACGACCTTGACCATGCCGGCGCCGGATTCGCCCGTGACTTCGAGTTCCGCGAGCTCCGCCTGGGCCTTTTTCATCGTTTCCTGCATCTGTTGCGCTTGGCGCATCAGATTGCCGAGTCCACCCTTCATCATCGTCGGCTCCTCACGCTATGAAATGCCGGGTTTGATCGAGGCGCCGTCGGTCTCGGCGCCGAAACGCTCGCGCAAGCCCTTGACCGCGGGATCGCCCTCGAATGCGGCCGCCGCCTGGGTCACGCGCTCCTGTTCCGCGAGCGCGCGCTGCCGCGCCGGCGTCGCGAGATCCGATGGCGCGGCTTCGAACGCCACGCGGATATTGCGGCCGAAATATTTGCTCAAACCTTGAACCAGCCGCTCTTCGATTTGTTGCGTGCGCCGATCGGCCGCCCTTGCGTCCAGCATGAGCCGCAATTGGTCCCGCTCGAACGAGGACGGCACGCAATTCAGTGCGAATTGCCGCACCATGCCGCTGATGCCGGCCGCCTCCAACAGTTCGGCCCATCCACCCGCATCGATCGTCGCCGGCGCAAGCGCCGCTGCGGCGGCGTCCTTCGGCGGCGGCGGATCGCCGGC
>DAIDVO010000091.1 GCA_027456085.1 Steroidobacteraceae bacterium
AAAACGTCACAGACTCCGGCGATCGCCCGCGCCTGGTCAGTCGGGCGTTCGTATGACATGCGATCCGGCCGGCCTGCACTACACTGCATATCAAGATGCAATTGCGTCGTAATCACCTCGACGAGCCGTCGGCCGCATGGGGTCGGTTGCCAAGGCATACGATTTCAACGATATTGATGAATCGCCCGGCATGTCGGCCGATACCGTCAAAACTTGCATTTGGCGCAAACTATCGGTGCATTCGCGCAGCGAGGCGGTGTGTGAGGCAAGGAAGCTCGGACTGCTGGATTCTCAACCCCATGCTGCCGGGTCTGCTGATCGTATTGCTGTTGCCGCTCCGTTACGGGCGCGCAAGCGCGGCCGACCAAACCGGCGAGCGCATCGCGGTCGCCGGCTTTGCGCAAAATTACCGCGATGTGGGTCCTCCGCCCCGCGGACAGGCGAGCATCGCGATGGCCTTACCGCTGCGGATACGCGCTCCGCTGCACCACGGGCAGGTGCTGGAGCGCTGGTTTCGCATCGGCTTTCACTTATCGGCGCGCGCCCAAGCGGCATGCGCCGTGTACCTGCCGTACGTGTCGCCCGACGCGGCCGTTTATCTCAACGGCGTTTATCTCGGCGCGAGCGACGGGTTCAGCAACTCCAACAGCGAAAGCTGGAACTATCCGTTGTATTTTCCCTTGCCCGGTGCCCTGCTGCGCACCGGCCGGAACGAGCTTTGGGTCGAGAGCCGCAGCTACCTCAGCGGCATTACCGAACTCGGTCCGATCTGGATCGGACCGCAGTCATCTCTTTACCGGCGTTATCAACGCCAGCTCTGGCTGCAGGTCATCGGCGTGGAAGTCGTGAGCCTGCTCGTCGGCGTCATCGGGTTGTTCGCGTTTCTGCTCTGGTGGCGGCGCCGAAGCGAAGCGATCTTCGGCCTGTTCGCGCTGAGCTGCGCCATTTGGATCGTCCGCAATACGCAGTTCTTCCTGGTGCACACGCTGATCTCGCCGTTTCATTACGCGGTGATCTCGGATGCCTCCCTGTTCTGGCTCGTCGCCGTGCTCTTCACGCTGTGCTTTCGCATAGCCGGCACGCGGTTTGCGCGCATCGAATGGGGCATGTATGGATACGCCGCCGCGGCGACGCTTGCGATGTGGTTCGCCGGTCCGGCGCACAAATGGACCGTGACCGCGGCGTTTTACGCGATGATTTTCCCGGGAAGCACGATCTTCATCCTCTTTCTTTCGCGCCTCGCCTGGCAGCGGAAGAACGTTCTATTGTCGCTGCTGTGGCTTGCCGCCGTCGTCACCTCGGTGTCCGGGGCCTACGATTTCCTATTGATGGCTGAATGGGTGCCATGGCCGGGCGCGTATTTGATGCCCTACAGCGCACTGTTCTTTGCCGGAACGGTCGGCTGGGCGCTCGTGGACCAATTCGTCCTCGCGCACACCCGATACGAACGCTTGAACGCGGAACTCGAAGCGCGCGTGCAGGTACGCGAAGCGGAGTTGGCGCGCCAATACCAACGTGCGGCGGAATTGGGGCGCGAACACGCGATCAGGATAGAACGCGAGCGGATCCTGCGGGACATGCATGATGGCCTCGGATTGCAGTTGATCTCGTCGATCCGGCTTATCGAGAAGCAAGAACTCTCGCGCGCGCAGATGGCGGAGTTGCTCAGCGAAGCGATGGACGAACTGCGCATCGCGATCGATTCGGTGAAGCCCGCGGCGCAGGATCTGCTGGTGATGCTGGGCAACCTGCGCTACCGCATCGAACCGCGGCTGCACGCCGCCGGCCTGTCGCTTGCCTGGGATATCGGAGGAATCTCGGGGCTGGAGAATCTCCTGCCCAATCAAGTCACGGAAATCACCCGCATCGTCCAAGAAGCCTTCACCAACGTGTTGAAACACGCGGACGCCTCCCAACTCGGCTTGCACGTGCACGCCACGGCCGGCCCGATCATCGAAATCACGATTACCGACAACGGCCGCGGCTTCGACGCCGCGGCCTGTGCGCAGGGTGAAGGACTGACCAATATGCGGAGTCGCGCGCGCAAGATCGGCGCAGCGCTATGGATCGAGTCGCGTCCCGGCGCGACCCGGGTATGTGTGACGGTGCGATGAATACGCGCTCTGAGTTCGATGTCGGTTGCGATAAAACCAGAAAGGAGAGTCTCATGTCTCGTGAACAGAAATTTCTTGCGGCTTATGGCTTGAGTTTAATCGCTGCGCTGCTCTTGCTCGGTCCGGTCGAGGCCGTAGCCGCGCCGGCCCTATACATGCACATCGAGACGGTGAATGGACAGCCGCTCAACGGTTCATCAATGCTCGCCGATCACAGAGGCGATTTTGAATTGACGAGTTTCATGGTCGGGCCGCCGGTCGGGCCGCCGATGTCGGGTGTCAACGGAAGAGAGCAGACTGGCCGCGCCGGTGCGACTCCGGTGATGGTGCGGACCGGCGGACTCGATGCGTCTCTGGTGACGGCGCTGCGCTACGCCGTCCGGGGCGAGTTGTTCAAGTCAGTGACAATCTCGGAATACGGTTCCAACCGTTTCGGAAGCGCGGCACAAGCCGCCTTTAGCATCATGCTGCAAAACGTCGCGATCACGAGTGTCGAAGCCAATGTCGCCGGTGCGACCGAGAGCGCCGCGGTTACCGTGCGGTTCACGGCACAGAGGGTCGAATTCATGAGCGGCACTGCCCCGCAAACACCCGCGATGCCCGGAACCAGGCCCATGACGCCGGCCCGGACGATCCCCTGCCGCCCCATGTTCAACCGGCCGTGCACGCCGATACGGCCGCAAACCATGCCGTACAAGCTGCCGCAATGAGCTCATATTGCTAGGCGAACCTGAGCGCGAGCGCCGCGATCATGCCGATCAGGCCGACAATCGCGAAGAGTCCGAACAAAAGGCTCACGCCTCTCAATAGGCGCGACAGCCATGCCGCCATCGTCGCGGCGATCTTGAGAATCCGCAAAGACCAATCGGGTCGTGCGGACAGTCCGCCCGTACCGCTCGCCGTAGGGTACGCATTGAACGCGCCTTCGACGACGGTACGAGGCGCCTGCATGACGAGGAACAAGCCGACCGTGCACGGCCAAATGCTCGCGCCGACCCAGAAGATGCCCATTGCGGCTGCCGACAAGGTTGCGCAGGCCGGACACACGCCGTTTGCGGCCGAGAAAACGGCGAGGTTCGCAGCGGTAAGCGCGACTGCGGCAAGGTATAGGAGCACAAGCCAAAGCCAATGGCGCTTCGCCGCTCTTTGATTCCAACCGGTCAACTGATCAGCGGGGCCGCGTTGCGCGCATGCCGCGGCCGGCGGCGTCGCCCGCAACCTGGTCACTGGTTGGTTCGCGCCATGGACAACTGAGTCAAGCGAGTCTTCAGCCGCTTGATTTCTACGACGCTCGGCGCGACGAGTGTTTCATCGGCAGCCGCCGTGCGCCGCCAAGCGGCGGCGCGCGCCAGTGCCGCCGCCGTCGGCTTGGGTGTCGGCGAGTCGTCGGCGGAGCCGTAGCCCGCAGCGGCATTCAGCCGCGCCGCGCGCTCCACGACTTCGCTCAAGCCGAGCCACTGCCCGCCGCGCATGCCCGCATCTTCGGCGAATATTTCGGCGGCGCTGCCATAGGTGAACGCATTGCCGCGCTCCAAAGCCGCGGCTTGTTCCGGCGTCGGCTGAAACATGTCCTCGTTCATTGCCTTACTCGTGTTGCCGGCCTTCAAGTCCCGCGCCATGTTTTGCTGGTCCGTCATTTCCACTGCCCGCAGACGCTTCGCTTCGGCAATATCGGCGAGGTCCTTTGCGGTCGGATGCTCGTAGCGCGCGACCGTGGTCCGTAGGATCTTGATATAGAACCGCAGGTCCGCCGGCTTCAACGGCACCAGGCCGGACGCGAGATCCCTCGACGAGGTGATGCCCGGCATGTCGGCCGGCGGCTTGTGGCCGGCTGCGACGCCGACCGCGCAGGGCAGCAGCCAGACCAGCGCGGCGCCGGCGTACAGCCATGCGTGCGTACGCAGAGATCTGCGGTGTGATCGGAGTTTCATCCCGGTGATCCTGTATGTGAATGTATGCCGAATCCCGTGCCCGAAAGTTCGCAAGACGAGAAGCCCGCACAGCAGCGCGATTGTCCACGCGTCGATCGCGCCGCCGCCGCCGCGCCTTCCGGTCACGGTGACCACGATCGCGGGATGCGCACTCACCTCGCTCGATTGAGGCCCGGTTCCCGCCGAGTTCGTCGCCGCAACCGTGTAGTAATAGGTCGTACCGTTGGCAAGTCCGGCGGCGGTGTAACTCGTCGCCGTCACGCCGCTCGCCAGCGCCGTCTCGCCGCCCGCGGTCGTGCCCTGGAAGACAGTATAGCCGGATGCGCCGCTGACGGCCGTCCAGGCGAGCGCCGCCTGCGCATCGCCGGCGGTTGCCGCAAGCCCCGTGACCTGGGCGGGGACGGCGTTCGGCACACCGCTGATCTCATTCGAGTAAGCACTCACGCTGGTGCCATTGACCGCCGCGATGCGAAAGAAATACGTCGTGCCATTCGCCAGGCCGCCGACCGTGGTCGAGATGCCCGCGACCATCGTCTGAACCGGCGTCGCGGATTCCCCGTTCGCGGCCGTCCCCTGGTA
>DAIDVO010000092.1 GCA_027456085.1 Steroidobacteraceae bacterium
GTCTCGAATACGCCGGCGGAAACCGGGAAGATCGCGGCCTGCGCGATGCCGAGCAGCAATTGGGCGCCAAGCAATTCCGCGAACAAGACGCGCCCGCTGAAGAGCGCCGGGCCCGCGGACGTCGCGACCATCGCGATGCAGGCGGCAACCCCGATGATGACGAAGGTGCGGCGGGCGCCGAAACGCTGGCCGAAGATGCCGCCCGGCATTTGAAACAGGCCGTAGCCGATGACGAACGCCTGTTCGAGCCAGCCGATCGCGGCTTGACTCAAACCGAGGTCCGGCATCATGCGCTCGGCCGCGACCGTGATGCTCTTTTGCTGCATGTACGCGAGCAGGCCGAAGCCGAAAAGGAACGCGAATATGCGCCAGCGGACGCGCACCATCGGCAGGCGCGCCGCCGCCATCAAGCCTTGCTCCGCGCGTTCGCGATCATTGCATGATGCGGCGCCGCTCGTGCGGGCCCGGATCACGCGCGCCGCCGCCGTAGAACGTCTCGGACGAATGGCTGCGGATGAACGCCGCCGCGACTTCGTGCACGGGTCGGCTCGACGGCATTGCGCCGTCGGCCTGGAACGGCACGATTTTGCGAAATGCGGTCCAGACGGCCGTCGGTACGGGTCCGAAAGCGCGGGTCGAATCCTGCAGCTTGCGCAAATTCAGCCAATAGGTGCCCGTCAGCAAATCCTCGGCCAGCAAGTCGGTGGTGTCGGCGACGGCTTGGCGCGCGCGCGCGATCTTCAGACGCGTCTGCGCCTGCAGGTCTTCGACCGTTTGAATCAGCGCGTTGCCCTCCGGCGTCACGGGCACGATCAAGCCGTCGATTTCCTGCATCAGTGCGGTCGAGTCGATGTCACTGCCGCGCGACACGCCGAAGCGACCCGGCTCGCCGGGAATTTCCGCAAGCGGCGGGATGATCGTGAAGAACGTGTTCGTGAAGCGCTGCAGGCGCTGCGCGACCGCGATATCCATGTTCGCAAGCGCGATCGTGAACGACTCGACCTCGTTCGCGAGCGGGTAGGGATCCCAGTTGGCGTTCGAAAATATGAAGCCGTGCTCGCCGTGGCTCAAGGGTCCGCCCTTGACGTAGAACTGGCGCAGCTGCGGCGTGCTCAATTCCCACGAATCGGCGGGCGTCGCGCCGACGCTAACCGCCGGATTGTGGTCCGAGGAGTTCAGCTGGATCAGCAGATCGTCGCGCAGCTCGGCCCACGCCTCCCACGCGGACCCCTGGCGAATCGACGACGCGCGCAGACTCTCGGGGTCTTGAATGATTCGCTTGTTGTCCAGATCGAACAGGTAGCTGCCCTTCATCATGTCGAGCACGCGCGCCGCATCCCAATTGAGCCACTTGAACGGGCGATTGCGCTGCACCGGCAGGGCGAGCGGCGAGATGCTGCTGTTCATGCCGTCAAGATCGATCGCATAGGTCATGTCGGCCCAGGAAAGCGCTTCGCGCGCGTCGTACGCCATCAGCGCCGTCTGCGCGGTGAAATAGGCATTGGTACTCTCGAGCGCGCTGTCGTCGGCGCCGAACGGGGCCAACGGCGCCAGACCGGCCCGTTTCAAGGCCTCGGCCGCGGACATGCGTTCGCCGTGATAGTACGCTTCGCCGGCGCCGACCATCGTCGCGGCGACGTTCGTGAACGGCCCCAAATCGCCTTCACCGACGGTGCCGCGCGATTGCACGACCGGGGTGATTCGATCGTTCAACAGGTCGAGCAAGCGCTGGGTGAGTCCCGGGCTCGCCGCCTCATAGGTCATCGTGTTGGCGCGCACCACCAGCATCGCGCGCACGATCTCCTCATCCTTGATTTGCGGCCCGAGACCGGCGAGCGCGCCGCGGCGGAAAATCGCGAGCTGGCGTGCGGCGAGGAATTTTTGGTTCTTCTTCGAGGTCGGGTCCCCTGAAAATATCTCGGTCTGCCGGCCGGCTCCGGAGCCGCGGTTGAACCAGTAGACCGGCACGTTCTCCGCAGCGGCCTCGAGCAGCAGGCCGTAGGCGTCGGCGGATCGCTGGCGCGCCTCCGGCGCGAGCGCCACTTTCGCGCCGTAGCGCGCCACGTCGACGACCTCGCCGATCGAGAGGTGATGACCGTCGAGCACGACCGTGCGATCGGCCATCGTCGGCGTGATCGGACGATAGTCGCCCGCGGCCGCCGCAGCGGCGGCCGCGAGCAAGGCCGCTAGCGCGAGGGTTGCCGCTGCGAAATTTGCGCGCGGTAGTTTTCTCAAGGCTATCGCCATAGGAACTCCCCTATAAGATTGACTTGCCGAAACCGCAAGTCTACCGCGCCTGTTCGGCCATGGACCCCAGTGCCTGCTGCAACGGACCGAGCCACGGCTCGAAATGCCGCCATTGATCGAGTCCTTCGCGAAAAATCGGCTGCCGCACTTGTTCCGAACTCGCGGTTCGCACGCTGCGCAGGGTCCTGTAGAACTCGAGACACGCCGGCTCGAAGTCCAAGCCGCAGTACGCCAACAGACGACGGACGGTGCCCTCGAGATCCTCGACGACCTGTTCGTGCTGCACGCGCAAAATGCGGCCCGGAAGAAGCGCATCCCAATGCTCCATCAGTTCGACGTAGGTGCGGTAATAGCGCGCGATGTCCTCGATGCCGTAGGTGAATTCCTGCCCCGAGGCAAACAGCTGTTTGAAATTGCTGAAACAGCACGCCACCGCCGCGCGCCGCGCATCGATGATCTTCGCCTGCGGCAGGATCAGGTGAATGAGGCCGATGTGGCGGAAATTGTTCGGCATCTTGTCGATGAAGAACGGCTTGCCGGTGCGGTACACGCGTGTGTCGCTGAGGTATTTCTCTCCCAGCCGCAGAAAATCCTCGCTCTTCAATTGCGCGAGCACATGAGGGTAGCGCGGATGCGCATTGTCCGCTTCGCGCCCCTGAAGCTCCGCCACCATGCGCGGAATGTCCGCCAGTTCCATCGTGCCCTCGACCGCGGAATGCGAGGCGAGGATCTGCTCGAGCAGCGTGGAACCGGAGCGGGGCAGGCCGACGATGAAGATCGGGCCGGCGGTTTGACAGCCGGCACCGCGGCGCGCCGCGAAGAACTCTCGGGTACAGACTTCCTTCTGCAGTCGGGTGTTGCGTTCGACCGACTCCGGGCGGTAGCGAATCTGCGCCTTCTTGAGCGCGTTGCCGCGCTCATAGTAGCGGTACGACTCGGCATACTCGCCGCGGTCCTCGAGCGCCTTGCCGAGCGCGAAACAAAGATGGTACCGGTCGACCTGTCCGATGCCGGCGGCGGCCTCCTCGGCGCGCATGCGCGCGATTTCCTCGTCGGTGAAGCGGTAGGTCTTGAGATTGGCGAGGCTCCAGTAGGCATCACCATAGCTCGGGCGCGCCGCCGCCGCGCTTCGATAGGATTCGACCGCTTCCCTCTGCCGCCCCAGAGCCTTCAGCGAGTGCGCCACCGACAGATGCAGGTCCGCGGCCCGCGGTGCGCCGCCCAGCAGTTCCCGATAGAGGCCAAGAGCCCGTTCGTGGTCGCCGACGCCTACGTACGCGGTTGCGTGCGTCGTCCGGTAAACCCGGTTGGCCGGATCGAGCTGCAATAGCTGGTCGAGCTGCGCGATTGCCTGCACATGCTTGTGGCGCCGCAGCAGCGCGAGCGCATAGTCGTAGCGGGCCGCGCGGTAATCCGGTGCGAGTTCGAGCACCGCCTCGAGCAGCGTTTCCGCGTCGTCGAGTACGTCGAGTTCGAGGCCGATCCGCGCGAGCAGGCGCATGCCCTCGACGTGGTTGCCGTGCGCGAGCAGATAGGCCCGCAGAATCGCTTCCGCCGGGATCAGGTCGCCGTCGGAAAACAGGCCGGTGGCCGTGATGATTTCGGCGGGCAATTGCGCGAGCGTGGCGCTGTGAGCCGCCGCCATCGCGGCATTCTCGGCCTGTCCGGTCATCCGATAGAGCGATTCCAGCATGCGCCAGCTCGCCGGCAGCGCGGGATTGCGCTGGACAGCGCTCAAGAACGCGTCGATCGCACGGGGCGCGTCGCGCAGCGCGACATGGCAATGCCCGCGCTCCTGGTACAGGCGGCTGAAGCCCGGGTGCAACGCCTGCAGCCGATCGAGCAGCGCGAGCGCCTGCGGGATTCTCTGCAAATGGCGCAGACTCACCGCGATCATGTAGAGCACATCGCGGTTCTCCGGAACGGCGGCGGCCAGGGTTTCGCCGGCGGCGAGCGCCGCGTCGAATTGATTGCCCTCGAGCAGTGCGCGAATGCGCCGGACTTCCTCCTCGACCGGGGATGCGCTGGATTCAAGGGTCGTTGACGACATCGGACTTCCAAAAAAAAGCGGGCAGTAACGCCCGCTTGATTCTACTGCAGCCCACCCGGCAAGGGTGGCCGCGCATCCAGGAATGCCATCCTCAGAATTTGTAGCCCACCTTCACACCGATGACCCGCGGCCGCACGACCGTCTGTGCGATGGCGAACTGGGCGGTGTTCGTGAACACGCTGGCATTCGAGTTGGACAGGTTCTGGACGTACAGATGCGCATTCCAAGCATCCTTCGCGACGCCGAGCGACGCGTCGTAAGACGTGTACGCCGGATTCTCGAACCGCAACACCGTCGTATTGATCGCTCCGCCCGTCGCGAGCGAGGGATTGGCGCCCGCCTGCGTGTACGAATGACCCGTATGCGTCGCACCGAACTGAACGAAGGCGTTGTAATCGTGCATCGCCCACTCATAGCGCGCGCGCACGCTGAACTGTATCGGCGGTGAATTGGCACTCGGGCCGCCGATGGGTCCGAACAGGTTGCTCAGCGGCGTACAGACCGTCGCACTGGTGCAGCTTTCGGTGATCGCCTTGCCGAAGTTCACGCTGGACGGATTGTTGTCGGTCAACGCCGGCGAGTTCATCTGTTCGCTGCGGTTCCAGGAGGCGGCGCCCTGCAGCGTGAGGCCCTGCATCACGCGGGCCACCATCGACGTCTCGAGACCGCGAACGCGGAAGTTCTGGCCGTTCGTGCCGAACGTCAGGTTGCCGGTCTGGCCCGGATCGAAGAATCCGACCTGGACGTTATCCCAGTTCTCCTGGTACACGGCGCCGTTCCACTGGAAGCGATGGTCCAGGAACTCCGTCTTCCAGCCGAGTTCGTTGTTCGTCAGGTTGTCCGATTTGTACGACTGCGGCAGACAGAACTGGTTGAGCCCGTCCGTACCCTTGATGTGGCAGCTGTCCGTGCGGTTGAAGCCGCCTGGACGGAAGCCCTGCGACCAGGTGTAGTAAACCATCACATCCGGCGTGACGTGCCAGGTCAGGTTCGCGCGGCTCTTGTTTCCCGACTCGGTCGACGAGAGGTGCCGATTGTCGAGGTTGTTCGCGCCCGCGACGCAGCCGCCCGCCGGCGCACCCGCTTCGAAGCAGCCGAAACTGCTGGTGACGCTGCCTTTCAGCGAGTTGTCGAACTTATAGTGGCGCGTGCCCGCGGTCAGCGTCAGCACCTTCGGTATCAGGTCATAGTCGACCGACAGGAAGATCGCGGTTTGCTTGACGTCGCGTCGCGTGTCTTCGAAGAAGGCGACGTTGTCGTTCTGCGCACCCGGGTTTTCCACGCTTGCGCCCGGAGCCGTGCCGACATTCGACATGCAGCCCGTATTCCCGGGCGTGCCCGGCGCGGTGTTCGACGTGCAATTCGGTATGTTCTTATACGACCAGTCGGTCTGGTCGAACAGTTTGTTGTCCTCGTAGAACAGCCCGAAGATGCCGCGCATGCGCCAGTCGTCCGGCGTGCTCAGACGAAATTCGTGGCTCATGTGTTCGTTGCGCTCCTGTTCGCGCCAGGTGCTGCTCGGCGAGAAACAGGTCGACGTGAGGTTCGGGTCACCGTAGTGGGGCGGGTTCGGGTTGGAAATATAGTACCCGGTGTTCGGGCCGTAACACTGATAGTAGTCCGCATACACGCCGCGTGCGTAGTTGGTGTAGTCGCCGACCTGGTCGACGTGGCGCACGAGGTAGCCGCCGGTGTAGACGGCCTTGAGGACGCCCAACTTGCCGTTGACCGTCCACGCCGTGTTCTCGAACTTGTCTTTGTCGTAGGAATTGTTGAACAGCGTGACCTGGAGCGGCTGCAGCGGCGCGCCGTCGGAGGACTTGGGCATCTGGTAGAACACGCCCTCCGAATCCATGGTCTGGTACGACTGGGTCAACAGCACGTTCCAGTCATCGTTGATCTTGTAGAGTCCCTCGACACGCATGCCCTGGTAGGTGACCGGATTGATGGCCCGCGCCGCGCTCGCATTGTTGTTGATCACGGGCGCATTCGGCGGCACGCCGCCGCCCGGGTAGTTCGCGTAATAGATGCCGAGGTCGCTGTTCTTGCGCGTAAAGGTGCCCGGCACGTTGTCGATATAGCCGCCGCGCTTGTCGTTGTAGATCACGCCGCGAATCGCGAGCTTGTCGTTGATCAGCGGCACATTCAGCACCGCGGTCAGGTCGGTGTTCGGGTCGCCGTGCGCGGTCACCCCGTAGCCGGCTTCGACGTTCCCCTCGGTCACGTCGAGCTTCGGCTTGTTGGTGATGTAGCGGACCACGCCCGCCTGCGCGCCGGCGCCGAACAGCGTGCCCTGCGGGCCTTCGAGGATCTCGATGCGTTCGAGGTCGGCGGCGTAGATGTCGAGGTTGCGTGCCGGCAGCTGGCCGGATTGGTCGTCGAGGTAAATCGCGACGTTCGGGAAGCCGCCGATCGTACCGCTAGATTGGCTGCCCGCGGCGCCGACGCTCAGGCCGCGCATGAAGATGTTGCCCTGGCCGGGGCCGTTGGTCGGGGCAGTGACGTTCGGCAGATAGCGGACGTAATCGTCAAACGTCGTGACGCTGAGTTGATTCAGTGTTTCCGACGTCAATGCTTGGATCGCGATCGGCACGTTCTGAATGTTTTCAGTGCGGCGCTGAGCGGTTACCGTGATCGGCGCAATTTGATCGGTCGAATCGGCACTTGCCGCCGCCGCGTGCGCGGCGCCGACCGCGGCGCCGCTCAATATGGCGGCGATCGCGTACGTCAGTTTCGAATTTGAATTCATGCTCTATCCCTTCCCCGTTGCAAAAGTTTTATTTCGCGTTGTTGCCGGCGACCGCGCCAGCAGCGGCGTCAATCACCGCGACGCACGGCACTCTTGGTCTTCGGCGAGGATAGCATCGCCGCCCCCGGACCAGTCTAGTATTTTGTTGCTCTCACACATCGGGTGCATGCCGAAATTCGCTTTCCCCATGCATAAATTCGATGCTATGCATCCTCGGGCCAGAGCTTGGCCGGAAATCCCGGCGCGCGCAGCGGCGTGCCGACCGCATCCTCGAGCAGCTTCACGATCATCGCCGACCAGGCGCCGCCGCCATATTTCGCGCGTCCCTCGATGAACGTCTGTTCCATGACCCCCCCTAAACGCAAGGGTACGCCGAAGCGGCGCCCGAACTCAACCGCGAATCCAGCATCTTTGCAGGCCAAATCCATTGTAAAACCAATGTCATAGCTGCCGTTCAAGATGAGCTTGCTCTCGGTCTCGTGGACGAAGCTGTTGCCGGAGCTCGCGGCGATCGCGGCGAACGCGGCGCCCAGGTCGACGCCCCCCTTTGAACAAAGCATCAACGCCTCGCCGGCGGCGATCAAATGAATGAACGCGAGCATGTTGGTGACCACCTTGGTGACCGCCGCCTGTTCGATGCCGCCGAGATGGATGACCTTGCCGCCGAGCGCTGCGAGTGCCGGCCGATGGCGCTCGAAAACCTGTTGCGCGCCGCCAACGAGCACCGTGATGTCGCCGGCCTCGGCACGGTGCACGCCGCCGGTGACGGGGCAGGCGAGCGTCGCGATGCCGCGCTTCTCGGCGCGCGCCGCGAGCGCCTCGATTTCGGCAAAGTCGTTCGTGCTCATCTCGATCCAGGTGGCGCCCGCGGGCATCACCGGCAGAGCGGCCTCCATCACCGCCGCGCTCGCCTGCGGCGACGGCAGGCAGGTGATCAAGGCGTCGACGGAGCGCGCCAATTCCCCCACCGAGCCCGCCCACTTCGCGCCCGCGGCCAGCGCGCCCTGCGCGGCCGGGCGGTTGAGGTCGTGAACGGTCAGGTCGAAGCCGCCGCGTGCCAGGTTCGCGGCGAGATGTTTGCCCAAATTTCCCAGCCCTATGAAGCCGTAACGCACAGCAACTCCTCGATCGGTTGAACGCTCGGCGGGCGCGGCCGCCTAGCCGAGCGGGCGATCCGCCATTTCCAAATGCAGCTTGCCGCCGGGCGCGTACGGATGGGCCAGGGCGACGGCCTCGTTGAGTTCCACGCCGAGCCCCGGCGCGGACGGCGGAATGACGTAGCCGTCCTCCCATACGATCGGCTTGACGAGGATCTTCGCGTGGAAGCCGTCCCAGCGCCGGATGCTCTCCAGGATCAGGAAATTCGGCGAACACGCGGCAATCTGAATATTCGCCGCGCCGACGACCGGTCCGCAATATAGGTGCGGCGCGATTTGCGCATAATGCACTTCGGCCAATGCCGCAATTTTCTTGGCCTCGAGAATTCCGCCGACGCGGCCCAAATTCATCTGCAGGATGTTCGCCGCGCCGCTCGCGCGCACGCGCGCGAACTCGTATTTCGTCGTCAAGCGCTCGCCGGTCGCGATCGGAATGCTGGTCGCGCGGGCGACGAGCGCCATCTGTTCCGGCGACTCCGGCGGCACCGGCTCCTCGAACCACAAGGGATCGTAAGCTTCGAGTTTCTGCGCGAGGCGGATCGCGCCGGAAGTCGTGAATTGGCCGTGCGTTCCGATCAGCAAGTCCGCGCGATGGCCGACGGCCTCGCGCACCAGCCGCACCAATCGCAGCGTGCGCTCGAGGGCCTCTTGCGTCGGCTGGCGCGGGTCATAGGCCGAATATCCGCCCAGCGGATCGAACTTCAGGCCGGTGAAGCCGAGCTTCACGTATTCGGCGGCGCGCGCGGCGGATCGCTCCGGATCGTGGTAGAAGTCGTCGCCTTCGCCGTCGCCCGGATATAAATAGGTGTAGCTGCGCAGGCGCTCATGCACCTTGCCGCCGAGCAAATTATAAACCGGCTGTCCGAGCGCTTTGCCGACGATGTCCCAGCACGCCATTTCCAAACCGGAGAGCACGCCCATCAAGGATAGATCCGGGCGCAGCGAGAAGCCCGAGCCGTAGGTGTCGCGCCAGATCGACTCGATTTGGAACGGATCGCGTCCTTCGAACCGGCGCACGAACACATCCTCGATCATCGCGGCGATGACCTGCGGCCCGAAAGTCGCCGCATACACTTCGCCGACGCCCTCTATGCCGCAAGCGGTCTTGAGCTTCAATAACACGAAATAGCGGCCGCCGAATGCCGGCGGCGGATTGCCGACGACGAAAACCTTGAGGCTCTCGAGCTTCATGGGGATCCCTTGCCTTGAGTTTTTGCGTTCAATATCAGGTCCGCGGCTTTTTGCGCGACCATCAGCGTCGGCGCATTGGTGTTCGCGGAGGTCACCGCCGGGAAGACCGATGCATCGACGACCCGCAGGCGCTCGACGCCATGCACGCGCAAGGCCGGATCGACGACCGAGTCGGCCGGGCGCGGTCCCATTCGGCAGGTGCCGACCGGATGATAGACGGTGGCGGCGCGTGCACGAAAATCCGCCAATATCGCCTCATCGTCCATCGCGTCGATGGCCGGAGGGACGGGTTCGCTGATCAGCGATCGCATCGCCTTGGTCCGCGCGATCTTCTGGATGAGCCGTCCGCCGCGGACCACGTCGACGAGATCTTTCTCGGTCGCGAGGTAATTCGGCAGGATCGCGGGGGCTTCGCGAAAATCCGCGCTGGCGATGTCGATCCGCCCGCGGCTCGTCGGCCGCGACGGTTGAAAACAGAGAATGAAGCCCGCGAAGGGATCCACGTCGATGCGCTTTCGATTCGCATCGCCTGCGCCGTAAGTCACCGGATTGAAATAGAGCTGGACGTCGGGCCGCGCGAGCGCAGGATCGGTGCGCAGGAAACCGCCGAACTGATTGACGCTGAGCGACAAGGGACCGGTGCGCAGCGCGAGGTAACGCATGCCGGCGACGAGCTTGGCGAGCGGCGACCGGAGTACGTCGTTCAATGTCGGTTCGGTCGCGCGGAACGAGTAGCTGACCGCCAGGTGGTCTTGAAGGTTGCCGCCGACGGCCGGATTGTCGTGCACCACCGGAATGCCGAATTCGGCGAGCGTCGCGCCGGGCCCGATCCCGTAGAGCTGCAACAGTTGCGGTGAATTGACCGAGCCGCCGCTCAGGATGATTTCCCGATCGGCCTCGGCCACGACGGTTGCGCCGTTCTGCAGGTACTCGACGCCGATCGCGCGGCGGCCGTCGAAGCGAATCCGGCGCACCCAGGCGCATGTCTCCAGGCGCAAGTTGTGGCGCCGCAGGGCGGGGCGCAGAAACGCATCCGCCGCGCTCCAGCGCTTGCCGTTGCGAATCGTGACCTGGTAGCAGCCGACGCCTTCGGGCGCAGCGCCGTTGAAATCGTCGGTCGCCGGCAACCCAAGCTCGGCGGCCGCGGCGAACCAATGGCGGCGCGTCGCGTGCAAGAAGGGGCTGACATCTTTGACGTCGAGCGCGCCATCGGTGCGCGCCCGCCCGTCAGGATCCACGCGGCGTTCGGATTTCTCGAAGTAGGGGCGCACGTCGTTCCAACCCCAACCGGCATTGCCGAGGTCGCGCCAATCGTCGAAATCCGCCGGCATCCCGCGGCAATAGACCAGCGCGTTGATCGAACTCGAGCCGCCGATGACGCGGCCGCGCGGCCAGTACATCGTGCGCCCGCCGAGAGCTGGATTCGGCCGCGTTTCGTATTTCCAGTTGACGGCGGGGTCCGCGAACGTGCGCCCGTAGCCGATCGGCGTCTTGATCCAAAAGCCGCGGTCCGAGCCGCCCGCTTCGAGTACGAGAACGCGCGCGCTGCCGCCTGCCGACAAACGATCCGCAAGCACACAGCCCGCGGAACCCGCGCCTATGATGATGTAGTCGAAACGCGCCATCACGCCGAGCTTAGCGGGATTGCCGGCTCACGCTATGCCATTTCGCGATTCGCCCATGTCATTTCTCGAACGCGCCGCCGCCCGCGCGTCGCCGTCCGACGGCCCGGCGGCGCCATCGCCTAACCGTGATGAAACATGTATGGTGCTCGAACTTCACTGTCCACGAGGTCGTATCGAGTGCTCACAACGACAGCCGAAATCACACCCGTCGATACCCAGTCCTACGTGGAGCGCTGGTACGTCCTGATCGTGATGTGCCTGATCTATACGATCAATATCGCCGATCGGTACGTGATGTCGACGATTCTCGAGCCGATCAGGCTGGAGCTGCACCTGACGGATTCCGGCATCGCCTTCCTCACCGGCGTCTCGCTCGCGCTGTTCTACGTCACCTTCGGCATTCCGATTTCCTGGCTCGCGGACCGCTCCAACCGGCGCAACATCCTCGCCGTGTCGCTGGTGCTCTGGTCGGTGATGACGACGCTGTGCGGCCTATCGCGCAATTACTGGCAGTTGCTGACGGCGCGGATCGGCGTCGGCGTCGGCGAGGCAGGCGGCACGCCGCCGTCATCGGCGATCGTCGCCGACTACTTCCCGCCGGATCGGCGGCCGATGGCGCTGACCGTGCTCGCGCTCGGCGCGCCGTTCGGCGCATGGGTCGGCTACGACATGGCCGGCGCGGTCGCGAACGCCTACGGCTGGCGCGCGGCGCTGTTCGCGCTCGGCATCCCCGGCGCGCTCCTCGGCTTGATCGTGTACCTCACGATCCGCGAACCGACGCGCGGCCGGCTCGACGCGATCGCCGAGGATCACAAGCCGACGCTGATCGAGAGCTGCAAATTCCTGTGGCGCCAGAAGGCGGCGTTTCACGTCGTCATGGGCGGCGGCGTGTGCGCACTGTGGGGCTGGGGACTGATCTGGTGGACGCCGACGTTCCTTACGCGCACCTACGGATTGAACGTCGCGCAGGCGGGCGATGCGCTCGGGTGGATCCACCTGATCGGCGGCTCGATCGCGACGATCGGCACCGCGTGGCTGCTGTCGCGCCCGCCGATGGCCGACCCGCGCAAGGTCGTCTGGGTATTGGGAATGGGCGTCGGCCTGACGACGATTCCGTCGTTCATCGCCTATTTCACGCACACGCTGTGGATCGCCAAGCTGATGTTCTGGCTGTTCGTCCCGGCGATTTATTTCTACATAGGCCCATGCTTCGGCCTGCTGCAGAACCTCGCGCCATGCCACATGCGCTCGATGTTCATCGCGATCTCGCTGCTGGTCGCGAACATCTTCAATCTGATCATCGCGCCGCAGGCCGTCGGCTTCATGAGCGACCGGTTCGCGGGCGCCCACGGCGCGGACGCCGCGTCCTTGCGGCTAGCGCTGCTGATCCTCGCACCGACCGGGTTCTGGGCGACTTATCATTTCTATCTGGCCGGCAGAACAATCGTCAAGGATCAAGAGCGGGCGATCGGCTACACCACGGCCTCGAGTCCGTAGGACCTCGCGGGAGGGCAGAATGGCGAAGACCACGATCGATAGACGCTGGCTGCCGCTGAACGCGTTGCGCGCGTTCGAGGGCGTCGCCAAGCACCGCAGCTTCACGGCCGCCGCGAATGCCTTGTTGATTTCGCAGAGCGCACTGTCGCGCCACGTGATCGCGCTCGAGAAATTGATCGGTGCGCAACTGTTCGAACGCCGGCCGCACGCGCTCGTACTGACGAAGGCGGGTGAGCACCTGCTGCCGGCGGTCATGAAATCGTTCGACCGCCTGGAGTACGCGCTCGACGACATCCGCAACGAAGGCACGCCGATCATGCGCACGCTGCGCGTGCAAATGCCGCCGAGTTTCGCAAGCCACCTGGCGGTGCCGATTCTGCGGGATTTTCGCCGCGTCGTCGCCGAGGTGGAAATCGATCTGGTGAGTCCGTACGGCGTCGGACCGCCGCTCACCGACGTCGACGTCGCGGTCGTCTATTCCAAGCCGACCGTGACGGATTTGGTGCGTGATCTCCTGTGGCCCGTGCGCATGAGCCCGCTGTGCCACCCCGGCATCGCCGCGCGCTGCGCCGGCAAGAACCTTCACGACTTCATCGATTCGAACGAGTTGGTGCACGTGCGCTTGAACGACATGCCGCGGCATCATTTCTGGGGGCAATTCGCGCGCCATGCGAACCTGCACACATTGAACGTCGAGCGCGGCCTGGTATTCGACACCGCCGTCCTCGCCGTCCAATATGCGTTGAGCGGCGAAGGAATCGCGCTCGTCGACACGAATTTGTTCGGCGAGGAAATCCGCACCGGGCAGCTCGTGAAACCCTTCGACGTGAGCCTCGACGACGGCTACGGCTATTACCTGATCACGCACCCCGAAGCCCTCGGCGACACCGCGATCGCGCTGTTCCGTTCCTGGCTCATCGAGCGCTTCGGCAGCGGCGTGCAGGCGGCGCCGGCCGCGTCGAACGTGCATTTGGCCGTTTCCAACAACTGACCCTTGCGGCATAGTCGCGCCGTTACCCGGTTGCACCAATTGAGCGAGATGCGATGAATTCGGAGACGAGATGAAGAGCCACGCAAGAGCGGTCGTAATCGGCGGCGGCGTGGTCGGCGCGAGCGTTCTCTATCATTTGACGAAGGCCGGCTGGCAGGACGTCCTGTTGGTCGAGCGCGCGGAATTGACCTCGGGCTCGACCTGGCACGCCGCCGGCGGCATGCACACCGTCAACGGCGACCCCAACGTCGCGAAACTGCAGCAATACACGATCAAGCTGTATGAGGAGATCGAGCGCATATCGGGCCAGTCGTGCGGCGTGCACATCACCGGAGGCATCATGCTCGCCGGCACCCGTGAACGGCTCGATTGGCTGAAGATGGCCAAGGCGCGCGGCCGCTATCTCGGCATGGAGCTCGAGATCATTTCGGTCGACGAGGCCGAGAAGCTCTTTCCGCTGATGGACAAGAAGCATTTCACCGGCGCGATGTACGACCCGATCGAGGGACACGTCGACCCTTACGGCGTGACGCATGCGTATGCCAAATCGGCGCAAATAGGCGGCGCGGAAATCGTGCGGCACACGCGCGTCACCGACTTGAAACAGCGCGCCGACGGCACCTGGGACGTGATAACCGACCACGGCAACGTACATGCCGAACACGTGGTCAACGCCGGCGGCCTCTGGGCGCGCGAAGTCGGCCGCATGGTCGGCCTGGAACTGCCGATCCTCGCGATGGAGCATCAATACCTCATCACCGGCGACATGCCGGAACTCGTCGGCAGGAAAGAAAGCCTGCATGCGATCGACTTCGAGGGCGAGATCTACATCCGCCAGGAACGCGGCGGCATGCTGATGGGCACCTACGAGCGCGCGGGGGTCCCCTGGTCCGCGGCGCAAACGCCTTGGGACTTCGGCCAAGATCTTCTGCCGAACGACCTCGAACGCATCGCACCGAGCCTCGAGGTCGGCTTCGAGCATTTTCCGTCGCTCGGCACGGCGGGCATCCGCAAAGTCGTCAACGGTCCGTTCACGTTCGCGCCCGACGGCAATCCGCTCATCGGCCCGGTCAGGGGTCTGCGCAATTTCTGGGTCGCCTGCGGCGTCATGGCCGGCTTCAGCCAGGGCGGCGGCGTGGGACTTGCGCTCGCGCAATGGATGGTCGACGGCGATCCCGGTGCGGACATCTGGGGGATGGACGTCGCGCGCTACGGCGATTGGACGACGCTCGCGTACACCAACGCCAAAGTCCGCGAGAACTATTCGCGCCGTTTCAGAATTCGCTTCCCGAACGAGGAACTCACCGCCGCGCGGCCGCTGCGCACGACGCCGATCTACGAGAAGCTGCGGGATCGCCATGCGCTATTCGGCGACTATTGCGGCCTCGAACACCCGCTGTGGTTCGCACCGAGCGCCGCCGAGGCGCATGACGTAGTCAGTTTCCGCCGGTCGAATGCCCATCCGCACGTGGGCGCCGAGTGCGATGCGGTGCGCGATGCCGTGGGCCTGTTGGAAATTTCGAATTACGGCAAATTCGAAGTGACGGGGTCGGGCGCCGCGCAATGGCTCTCGAAGGTCATGGCGAACCGGGTCCCGAACGTCGGCCGGATCGCGTTGACGCCGATGCTGAACGAGCGCGGCAGACTGATCGGCGACTTCACGATGTGCCGCATCGCCGCCGATCACGTGTTGCTGATCGGGACTTACGCGGCCGAAGCCTATTATCTGCGCTGGTTCGAGCAGCATACGCCGCCGGCAGGGGTATCGATCCGCCCCTGCGCGATGCAATACGTCGGGCTCTCGGTCGCGGGACCGAAGTCGCGCGCGCTGCTGCAGAGCCTGGTACGCGACGATCTTGGCAACGCCGCATTTCCATTTCTTTCCTTTCGGCGCATGGAGATCGGCATGGTCCCGGCGTACGTCGGCAGGGTTTCGTTCACCGGCGAATTGGGCTACGAGCTTTGGGTGAGCAGCGAATATCAGCGCGCGCTCTTCGATGCACTGACCGAGGCGGGCCGGGAGCACGGCCTGCGGCTGGTCGGCGGCCGGGCGCTGAATTCGATGCGCGTCGAAAAAAGCTTCGGCAGCTGGGCGCGCGAATTCCGGCCGATCTATGGACCATTCGAGGCCGGCCTAGGCCGATTCGTCGATTTCAACAAGGGCGAATTCATCGGTAGAAGCGCGGCCGCGGAGGAAAAGGCGGGCGGCGGGAAGCTGCGGCTCGCCACCTTCAAGGTGGACGCGGCCGATGCGGATGCGCTCGGCGACGAACCCATTTGGCACGACGCCAAGGTAGTCGGCTGGGTGACTTCGGGCGCGTACGGATACCGGGCATCGGCATCGATCGCGCTCGGCTACATACCAAAGGAACTCGCCGCGGCGGCCTCGGGCTTCGAGATAGAGATTATCGGCGAACGCCGCAAAGCGGCGCTTCTTGCAGGTGCTCCGTACGATCCGGCCGGCGCGCGCATGCGCGGCTGAGCGTGGACGCGACCGACAGCCGCACGCCGCCGGGATGAAGCCGGATGATCGCTCTCATATCGTTGTGCGCGTGGATTTACCTGGTCTTCTTCCATGGAGAATTCTGGCGCTCCGCGCCCGAATTGCCGCCCGCAGCGCCGCACACGCATCCAGACGTCGACATCGTCGTTCCGGCGCGCGATGAGGCCGAAACGATCGGCGCCGCGGTCGCGTCGCTGCTCGCCCAGGATTACGCCGGCAATTTTCGCATCATCGTCGTCGACGACCAATCGACCGACGGCACGGCCGCCGCCGCGGGCGAGGCGCCCAAGCTGTGCGTCATCCGCGGGGCGCCGAAGCCGGCCGGGTGGTCCGGGAAGTTGTGGGCCTTGAGCCAGGGCGTGGCGGCGAGCGCGGCGCCGGTGCTGTTGTTCGCCGACGCCGACATTTTGCATGATCCGAGGCACCTGTCGTCGCTCGTCGCGAGACTTGAGGACACGCCCATGCAGATGGTCAGCGAAATCGTTCGGCTGAACTGCGACAGCCGCGCCGAGCGCGCCCTGGTTCCCGCATTCGTGTATTTCTTCCAGATGCTGTACCCGTTCGCGCGCGTGAATGATCCGCGCTCGGCGGTCGCCGCGGCATCCGGCGGAACGGTGCTGATCCGCCGCGACGCTTTGGAGCGCATCGGCGGCATCGCTTCGTACAAGGACGCGCTCATCGACGATGTAGCGCTGGCGCACGCGGTGAAGAGAACGGGGCCGATTTATCTCGCTCATTCAGGCCTCGCCAAATCGGTGCGCAGGTATCCCCGCTGCGCCGATATATGGCGCATGGTGGCGCGCACGGCGTTCACGCAGCTGCGGTATTCGGCGGTTCTTCTCGTGCTGACGGTGACCGGCCTCACGCTCGTTTGGCTCGCGCCGCTCGGCGCGATATTGTTCGCGCACGACGCGGGCGCCGCCGCGGGAGTCGCGGCATTCGCGCTGTCCGCGTGGAGTTATTTGCCGACGCTCGACCGGTACGGAAGATCGCGGCTCTACGCGCTCGCGCTGCCGCTGATCGCGCTGTTCTACATCGTGGCGACGATCGCGTCGGCGATGAACCATTGGTTTGGTCGCGGCGTGAACTGGAAAAGCCGCGCTTACGGCGGCGAGCGCGGGTAGACGCCATTCGCGCCGGTCAATCAGGAGTTCAAAAGCATGCTGCATCGTATCCTGTTGTCACTTTGGCTCGCGGCGGCGTGCGCCGCACATGCCGCTGCGCAAGACGCCATCGCTCCCGACTCGGCCGAGCGCGGTTCCGTCGAAGAGATCGCCAAGGCAACGACGGAGCGGCAATTCTCCTCGCCTTGGGTTTCCTACCTGCCGGCATCGAAGACGGTGCCCTCGCCGCGCAAGTTCTTCGGCCGCATCATGGGCGCGCCGGGCGAACTGCTGTATTCCAAGCAAGCCTATCAATACGCCAAGGCGCTCGCCGCGGCATCGCCGCGCGTGCGCATATTCAAGATAGGCCGCACCGAAGAAGGCCGCGACATCATCATGCTGGCGATCGCCGACAAGGACGGCATCGAGAAGCTCGACAAGCTGAAGGCCGACAACGCCGAACTCGCCGATCCGCGCACGATCGACGCGGCGGAAGCGGCGCGCCTCATCGATACGTCGCGCCCGTTCTATTACCTGAACGCCGCGCTGCACTCGGACGAGACCGGCTCGACCGAGTCGGTCCTCGAACTCGCATACCGTCTCGCGGTGTCGGAGACGCCGATGATCCGCCGGATCCGCGCGAAGATGGTCGTGCTGATCAATCCGGTCTCCAACCCCGACGGACGCGACAAGCAGGTCGACTGGTTCTACCGCTACCTGAAGGGCAAGACCGACTACGCGGCGCTGCCGCGCCAGGCGCCGCCGTACTGGGCGAAGTACTCATACGTCGACATCAACCGCGATGCGATCCAGCTGACGCAATCGCCGATTCAAGCGGTCGCGCGGATGTTCTTCGAATGG
>DAIDVO010000093.1 GCA_027456085.1 Steroidobacteraceae bacterium
GTTGGCGCCGAGCGGTCCGAGATCCGGCAATTTGAACGGTGCGCCGAAATTCTCGCAGACATAGCCGCGCGCCTCGCCGGCCGCAAGCTCCGCACGAAAGCGCACGCCGCGCGGAATCACCGCGATTTCCTGCGGCTCCACGCGGATGAGTCCGAACTCGGTCGCGAGCGACAAGGGGCCCGACTGAGGCACAATGAGAAGCTCGCCGTCCGCACTGTAGAAAAAGCGCCGATCCATCGACCGATTCGCCGCATACAGGTAGATCGCGCAGCCGGACTGGATTTCCGGCGACCCGGTGCGGCCCATCGGCGCGAGGCCATCGATGAAATCGGTCGGGTCCCGCGGCAGCGCCAACGGGTCCCAGCGCAGCTGATTAGGCGCCAACGGCGCGTCCGTGCCGTCATCGCCGAAATCCGCGCGCACCAGCGGCTCAAACGCACCATGCGCAACGGCCGGCCGAATGCGGTAAAGCCAGGACCGGCGATTCGCGTGGCGCGGCGCCGTGAAGGCCGTGCCGGAGAGCTGTTCGGCATACAGCCCGTAGGGGCAGCGCTGCGGCGAATTGCGGCCCTGGGGCAGGGCGCCGGGCAATGCTTCGGCGGCGAACTCGTTGCCGAAGCCGCTCTGATATTCGCGCTCATCGACCGGCGGTACCGGGACGCCCATGGGATCTCGCACTCCAGCGGCACTTGAGGTGCCGAGTGTAATCAAATAAGAGCGCCTAGCGCCATTGCGCCAGCAGCGCGCGGCGCAGCGCGGCCATGCTATCCCGGTTCGCATCCGCGGATACGCGGGCGTTCGCCAGAATGTCGAACGCATGAAAGGCGCCGGGATAGACGTGCATCTCGACGGGCACGCCTGCGCGCAAGAGCCGCCGGGCATACTCCATGTCTTCCTCGACGAATAGATCGAGCGCGCCGGCCGAGATGAACGTGGGCGGCAGGCCTGCGAGGCTGGCCGCGCGCGCCGGCGCCGCGTAGGGTGATACGTCCTCGCTGCCGGGCGCCACGCCGAGCAGCGCAGACCAACCGAAGCGATTGTTGTGCGCTGTCCACAAGAACTCTCCGGCGAACGGGTGCGGGACTTGCGCGGCGCAAGTTCGATCGTCGATCATCGGGTAGATCAGATGCTGGAACGCCAGCGGATATTCCTTGCGGTCGCGCGCGAGAAGGGCGAGCGCCGCGGCGAGACCGCCGCCCGCGCTTTCGCCCATGACGCCGACCCGCCGCCGATCGATATCGAGACTCTCCGCGTTCGCGAAAACCCACGCGAGCGCGGCGTAGCAATCCTCGATCGCACCGGGAAAGCGCGTTTCGGGAGCCAAGCGGTAATCGACCGACACGATGACGCAGTTCGCGGCAGCGGCGACGGATCGATGAATCGGCGCGAGCGAGGACGCCGCTCCGGTGACGTAACCGCCGCCGTGCATGTGAACGATGCACGGCGTCGGCCGCTCGCGCCTTTGCGGCGTGTGAATCAGGACGCCGACATCGGGGCATTCGGCGGGACCCGGAACGACGCGCGCTGCGCTGTCTACCGTCGCGGCGGCGCCCGGGTCCTCCGGGAATTGCCAAGCGGCGGCTCTCACCTCGGGCAGCGACTCCGTGGACAGCACCAAGGGCGGCAAGGCATCGAGCGCGGCGATAAGCTCCGGATCGACGAGGTGTTTGCTATGCATGATCACGCGCCCCCGGAGAGTTCCTTCAGCAATCGATAATAGAAGCTGACGCCGCGATAGAACGAGGCCGCCGACAGGCGCTCGTCGCGCGCATGCGCGCGATCGTCGTTCGTCTCGATCGCGACTCCCGAAATGCCGTAGGAGGGCATGCCGGCGGCCATCGTATAGATGTCGTCCGAAGCGCCGGCGGCCATCGTCGCAATGACCGGTGCGCCCGGCCACATCCGGGCCGCGACGCGATCCATCGCCGCCATCACCGTGGGATCGAGCTTCGCCGGCGGCAATTGCCTGCGCCGCGGAGCGACCTCGTGCACGGCGCCCGCATCGTCGATGTAGCGCACCGCGACCTTGGGGTCCGCGAACACGCGGATCAATTGATCGCGAATCTGCTCGAGCGTGTACCCCGGCAGAATGCGGCAGTTGACGATCGCCTGCGCGCGCTGCGGCAGTGCATTGTTGGCGAGCCCCGCATCGAGCCGGGTGGCGACGCAAGTCGTGTGCATCATCGAATTCCACTCGGGGTCCCGCGCGCCGAGCCGTGCGATCGCGGCCGCACTCGGCCGCGGCTTCAAGATGGCCTCGAGGTCGGCCGCGGCGCGCCCAGCTTCGACCGTGCGGATCTTGGTGAAATAGGCGCGGGTGACCGCGTTCAATTCGAACGGGAATTGATGGTGCTGCAGGCGCACGAGCGCGTTCGCAAGGTGATAAATGGCGTTGTCCGGCACCGGCAGCGAACTGTGCCCGCCGGGATTGGTCACCGTCAGCTGATAATCGCCGTACATTTTTTCGCTGGCATCGACGTACACGTCGACGGCTTTGCCGTTGACGAGGTCGACGCCGCCGCCGTCTGGATTCAGCACGTACTCGGCCTTCACCAATTCCGGATGGGTGTGCAGAAGCCAAGAGACGCCGTTGTACTTGCCGCTCTCCTCGTCGGCGGTCAGCGCGAGGATCAAGTCCCTGTTGGGCTTGTAGCCGTCTTTCTTCAAGCGGATGAAGTCGGTAACGACGATCGCGTCGCCGTCCTTCATGTCCTGCGTACCGCGTCCGTAGTAATAGCCGTCCTTCTCGACGAATGTGAACGGATCGGTATGCCACTGCGCGCGCGGCGCCTCGACGACGTCGAGATGGCCGATGATCAGGATCGGCTTCCTGGCGCCGGTTCCGCGCAAACGGACGACGAGATTCTGCTTGCGGGGATCGGGGCCGCCCAAGTAGATGTCGTGCGCGGCGAAGCCCGCCTGAAGAAGGCGCTGCCGCATCGCGCGGGCGGCCGTCGTCACATCGCCGACCGAATCCGTGGTGTTGATTTCGATCAACTGCTTGAAGATGTCGTGCGCGAGATCGTGGACCTGCGGGTCGAGCGCCGCGGCGGCGAGCGGCTGGATCCAGAGGCTCGCTGCGAGGCCGAGCGGCGCGAGCGCCTTGCATATTGGGCGAATGATGGCAAAACCTCCGCAGCGCAATCCCGAAGTGTAACGTGTTTTCCGGCGCACGGGGATGCAGACGCCGCCCGAGCCGGCGCTCGAATTCGTCGCGCACCGCTGAAATCCCGTACAATCTCCGATCGGAAAAAATCGTCCGGTCGTGAGAACCACCATGCCGAAGACAGCCGGGAAGTTTGCGCGATGTGCGGCCGCGCGCGTGCTCACGGTCCGCAGATTCGGGCTCGCGGCGTGCCTGGCGGCGTTTTCGTTGATGTCGATGCCGGCGGTCGCGGCGGCTCGCGCGCTGACCATATTCGCGGCCGCGTCGCTGACGAATGCGGTGCAGGAACTCGCGGACGATTTCACGCGCTCGACCGGCATCGTCGTCAAAACCTCGTTTGCGGCGAGCTCGGCGCTGGCGCGGCAAATCGCGAGCGGCGCGCCGGCCGAAGTATTCATTTCGGCGGACAACGAATGGATGGATTATTTGCAGGCCCATGGGCTGATACGTGCCGGCACGCGCCGAAACCTCGTCGGCAACAGTCTCGTGCTGATCGCGCCGGCGGACAGCGGCATCCGGCTTGCGATCGCGCCGCACTTCGCGCTCGCCGCGGCCTTGGGCGGGGGTCGGCTCGCGATCGGAGATCCGGATTCGGTGCCGATCGGCCGGTATGGGCGCGCGGCATTGACTTCGCTCGGCGTATGGAAGGACGTCGCCGACCGCCTCGCGCGGGCCGACAACGTGCGCATGGCCTTGGCCTATGTTGCGCGCGGCGAGGCGCCCTTGGGTATCGTCTACCGGACCGACGCGCTGATCGAAAAGAAAGTGCGCATCGTCGGCGTGTTTCCGGCGACAACGCATCCGCCGGTCGTCTATCCGGCCGCGCTGACGACCGCCGCCGGCGGCGCTGCGCGCAAATTCCTCGACTATCTCGGTAGTGCCGCCGGCGACGCGGCATTTGTGAAATATGGCTTCACCCCGCTGCATTGACGGGTGAATGACGGTGGCGCCGTGATCGATCTGCGCAGCGATACGGTCACGCGGCCGACGCCGGCGATGCGCCGCGCGATGGCCGACGCCGACGTCGGCGACGACGTCTATGGCGACGACCCGAGCGTCAATCGACTCCAGACGCATGCTGCGGAGCGGTTCGGGTTCGAGCGCGCATTGTTCTTTCCGACCGGTACGCAGAGCAATCTTGCGGCGCTGATGGCGCACTGCGAACGCGGCGACGAATATCTGGTCGGACAGGAAGCGCATACCTACAAGTATGAACAGGGCGGAGCGGCGGTCCTCGGCAGCATTCAACCGCAGCCGCTGGAGAACGAAGCGGACGGCTCGATTGCCGTGGCCCGCATAGCGGCGGCGATCAAGCCAGACGACGTTCATTTCGCGCGCAGCCGCTTGCTCGCGCTCGAGAATACGATCGGCGGCCGCGTCTTGACGCGAGCCTATCTCGACGAGGCCACGGCATTCGCGCATTCGCGCGGCCTTTCGACTCATCTCGACGGCGCGCGCCTGTTCAACGCGATCGTCAAGCTAAAGCTCGACGAGCGCGCCGCGGCGGCGGGTTTCGATTCGGTCTCGTTGTGCCTGTCGAAGGGATTGGGTGCGCCTGCCGGCACGCTCCTGCTCGGGTCGGCGCAGATCATCGATAAGGCGCGGCGCTGGCGCAAGGCGCTCGGCGGGGGCTTGCGTCAGGCCGGAATACTCGCGGCGGCGGGTCTTTACGCACTGGAAAATCACGTCGCGCGCTTGTCCGTGGACCATGCGAATGCCGAGCGCCTCGCCGAGGGCTTGAGGGCGCTCGGGCTCGCCGCACCGCCGCCGCAAACGAACATGGTATTCGTCGCGATACCGCAGGCTCGCGCGGCCGCGCTCAGGGCGCACCTGGCGGCGCTGGGGAGCCTTGCGTCGATCGGCGAAAAAACGCGATTGGTCACGCACTTGGACGTGTCAGGCGCGGACATCGAGACGGCGTTGCGCGCGTTCGGCGACTATTTCCGCCGCGCGAACTGATCGGCTGCGCGCGCCCCGGCGCCGGCCGCGGCGCGTGCGCGCGGTGCGCGCGCGAGGTCCGCGCGCGTGTCGACGTCCAAGCCGGCGGAGGGCATGGGTACGAACCGGCGTTCGTCCGCGCGCGCTGCGCGCAAGACGTCCCGCAAGCCCGCATCGCCTTCGATGCGCGCTGCCACGGGGAACAGGCGCCGCGGCAGGATCAGCGGCGTGCCGCCGGCGGGGCCGATCCGCCGCGCGACGAGTTTGCGTCGTGCCGCGCGCCACGCGGCGATCAGGCGCGCGACATCGCGGCAGCGCAGCGCTGCGAGGTCCACCGGCACGAACAGAATCGCCTACGCATAGCGCGCGCGCGCCAGGCCGATTCGAACGGAACTCGAAAGCCCGCGCGATCGGTGCGGGTTTGCAACTATCACGGCGTTCAAGCGCCGCAGTTCGACGCGGTAGCGAGCGTGCTGCGGCGGTGCAATGACGATGAGATCGGCGTTTGCATAGGGCGCGAGGACGCGCGCGGTCCTGCGCAGCAACGAGACGGCGCGAACGCGCGCGAGCGCCTTCGGCGCGCTCAATCGCCGTGAGAAGCCGGCTGCCAGAATGACGATGCGCAGCACAGGCGGCAGCTGGGTCTTCATTGCTATGATGGTGCCATGAAAAAGGACTACGTTAGCCTGAAACGCAGGCCTTTCTTGATGCCGATTTGGCTGGCCGCCGCGGCGCTCGCCGTGGTCGGCGCCGCCGTCGGGTTCTCGGCGTGGGTCTGGAGTACCGCGGATTCAACGATTGTGATCGTGATCCGCAATGCCGAGAGCGAGGCGGGCGGCCTTGCGGCTCGAAGCCTGAGCGCGCAAGGCGCGCGGCGCGCCGAGCGCCTTGCGCGCATGTTCGACGGCGGCAAGTCACCGGCAGCGCTGGGCGCGATTTACGTGCAGCCGACCTTGCGCGGCCGCTTGACGGTCGAGCCCTTGGCCAAGCGATTGGGCTTGTCCGCGGTCGCCGTTGGCGAGCCGGGCGCGCTGGTGCGCCGTGCGCTTGCGGATCATGCGGGCGGCAGCGTTCTGATCGTCGCGAGCGGCCGCGACGTTCCGCTGATTGTCGCCGCGCTCTTGGGGGCGCCGCAGCTGCCGCCGGTGGGCGATGCCGACTACGGTTCGCTGTACATCGTCGCTGTTCCGCGCATCGGGCGCGCCAATATCCTGCGCATGCACTATTGACGCATCAGCGGGCGAAAGCCCGCGGGAGCTTTGCGCGGCGGACCGACGCCGATATTTCGTTTCGCGAGGATTGCTGCTAGTATGCGTCGCCCTTTCCGGGGGGAG
>DAIDVO010000094.1 GCA_027456085.1 Steroidobacteraceae bacterium
GACGCACGGGATATCGACGTCGCCGCAGTCGTCGATCATTATTCGAGAGAACTGCGCTCCCGAGGCGGCGCCATCATCAGAAATGCCGAAGTTCTTTCGCTCGGGCGGCACTTCGGCGAATGGCGCATCGAGGCGGCCGCCGCTCGAGTACACGCGCGCATCGTCGTCAATGCGGCCGGCGCCTGGGCCGACGAACTCGCGCAGATGGCCGGCGTGACCCCGGTCGGCCTCGCACCGAAGCTGCGCACCGCCGTTTGTGTCAGCGCGCAGGAGTGGCAGCCGGCGGGCTGGCCTTGCGTCATCGACGCATCAGAGCAATGGTACTTTCGTCCGAACGCGGGCTCCATCCTATTGTCGCCGGCCGACGAAACGCCTAGCCCGCCGTGCGATGCCCAAGCCGATGATCTCACCGTCGCCGTCGCGATCGATCGGGTCGAAGCGGCAACCCGGATCGTCGTTGCGCGCGTAGTCCAGTCCTGGGCGGGGCTGCGCACTTTCGCCGCGGATCGCTCCCCGGTCGCGGGCTTCGATCGCGAAGCGCCGGGATTTTTCTGGCTCGCCGGACAAGGAGGCTACGGAATACAAGCCGCACCCGCTCTCGCGGAGTTGGCGGTTGCGTTGATTGCCGAAACGGCCCTACCGCCGTCGTTGGCCGAAGCGGGCGTAGATCCGGCCGCGCTTCGCCCCGCGCGCCTGCACGTGTGAGCTGCGAATCGCGAAGCTGTGCTGGCGCCAATGATCGGCTAAGCTTCCCGTGCAGCGCACCGCCAGCGCGCGTCCGTCCGCTAGAATATTTGTATAAGGCCCGTTGTTGCAGTCGATCCCGCCAACTTCCTCTCATGTAGCAACCTGGCTGATCGCCGGCATCGCGATACTCGGCGTCATCGTGCGGCCCGCGCGCGTATCCGAGGCGGTCTGGGCGGTGCTCGGCGCGCTCACGTTGGTGCTTTTCTCCCTCCTGTCGGTCGCCGACGCGGTTGCCGCGGTGCGCGCCGGCACCGATGTCTATTTGTTCCTGACCTGCATGATGGTGCTCGCCGAGCTCGCGCGCCGCGAAGGGCTGTTCGATTGGCTGGCCGCGTACGCGGTTCGCGGCGCGCGCGGGTCCGCATCCCGGCTCTTTGCGTTGATCTATGCGGTCGGGATCCTCGTCACCGTCTTTCTGTCGAACGATGCGACCGCGGTCGTCCTGACTCCGGCGGTGTATGCGGCGACCAAGGATGCCGGCGCGCCGCCGCTGCCCTACTTGCTCATCTGCGCGTTCATCGCGAACGCCGCGAGCTTCGTGCTGCCGATTTCCAACCCGGCGAATCTCGTCGTCTACGGCGCGTCGTTGCCGCCATTGACCCGTTGGCTCGCGCAATTCGCGATTCCGTCCGGCGCATCGATCGTCGCAACGTACTTTTTGCTGCGTCTCACGCAGCGCGCCGAGCTTGGCGGGACGATTGCGCACAAAGTCGCCGTGCCGCCGCTCACGCCGGCCGGCCGCGTCGCCGCAGGCGGCATCGCCGCCACCGCGGTCCTGTTGTCGGTCTCGTCCGCTCGCGGCGGCGCACTCGGCTTGCCGACGTTTCTCGCCGGCGCCGCGGCTTGGATCGCCGTGATGCTCGTGCATCGCGCTGCGCCGTGGGCGGTCTTCAAAGGCGTATCCTGGAGCGTTCTGCCGTTGGTCGCCGGGCTGTTCGTGCTCGTCAAGGGCGTCGACGACACCGGCGTCCTCGCACCGCTGATCCACATTCTGCCCGCGCGCGCCCACGCAGCGCCGAACGCGACGGCGTTCGCGGCCGGCGCGCTCGCCGCACTCGCATCCAATCTCGTCAATAATCTGCCGCTCGGCCTCGCCGCCGGCCACCTGGCGAGTGCGGCACAATTGTCGCCGCATCTGACCGGTGCGCTGCTCGTCGGCGTCGATCTCGGACCGAACCTGTCCGTTACGGGCTCGCTCGCGACCATCCTGTGGCTGTTGGCGCTGCGCCGCGAGGGTGTGCACGTCGGCGGCTGGCGCTTCCTCAAGCTCGGCAGCCTGATCATGCCGCTCGCCTTGACGGCCGCGCTGCTGAGTTTTGTGCTGATCAAGGCACTCTAGCGCCGCGGCCGCCTGCCGAGATGACGGCGCACGTCGATTTTGGGATACTCGCGGCCGAATTCGAAGCCAAAGGACGCTTTTCATCATGCGTAACTTCCTCGCGGCGCTGTTTGTACTCACCTTTATGGCCCCTGCGCACTCCGCCGGTTCCGCGCCGGATCCGGCGCTCGCCGCTGCGGTCGCGAGTCCCGCGCGAACCATTGCGTTCCGCGCGCGGGACGGTGCGCGCCATCCGACCGAGGAGCTGACTTTCTTCGGCCTCCACCCTTCGATGACGGCCGTCGAATTATGGCCGGGCGGCGGCTACTGGACGGAGATACTGGGCCCTTACCTCAAGGATCAAGGCCGCTATTACGGCGCGCTCCCGCCACCGGGAGATCCTGAGGAAGATCGCGGCGTCGCGCGCTGGCGCGCACGCATGGCGGCCGAGAAGGATCGATTAGGCGCGCTCCAGGAGACGATCCTCGGCAAAGGACACTACGACATCGCACCGCCGGGGTCGGCGGATCTGGTCGTCACGTTCCGCAACCTGCACAACTGGATGTACGACGGCTATGCGAACGAGGCGCTGAAGGCGTGCTTGCGCGCGCTCAAGCCGGGCGGGATCCTCGGGGTGGAAGACCATCGCGGCCCCGCGAACGAGCCGCAGGATCCGCGCGCGAAGAACGGCTATGTGCGCCAGGACTACGCAATCGATCTCGCGCAAAAGGCCGGCTTCGAGTTCGTCGGCTCGTCGGAAATCAACGCGAATCCGCGCGATACCAAACATTGGGTGGATGGCGTATGGACCCTGCCGCCGACGTTATCGCAAGGCGCGAAGGACCGCGCGCGCTACCTCGCCATCGGCGAGGCCGACAATTTCGTCCTCAAGTTCCGCAAGCCGCGTCATTGAGGAGAAGAGGCTCCATGCCGCACATTCAACGCAAGTACTTCGAATGCGCGCGGGCCACGAACCGCGTCGCGGCGCTCGCTCTGTTTGCAATCGCGGGCGCCTTGTCGGGCTGCGGACGATCCTCGAACGGCGATGGAACCGACCGGGTCAACGGTTCGATCCACGTCGCCGCCGGCATGCCCGCGAGCCCCGTCGCGACCGTCGATGGTTCCATCGTCGCCGATGACAATGCCGTGCTGCAGAGCGCGCGAACCGTCAACGGCGGGATCAGCATCGGTGCGCATGCGCGCGCCGAGTCGCTGGCAACCGTCAACGGCCCGATCACACTAAAGGCCGGAGCCCGCATATCGGGCGCTATCACCGTCGTCAACGGCAGCATCACGCTCGCAGACGGCGCGGAGGTCTCCGGAACGCTGACGAACGTGAGCGGCAAGATCGCGCTGAACTCCGCGCACGTCGCCGGCGGCATCGTGACCGTCAATGCGGACATCTCGGTCCTCGGGAGTTCGCGCGTCGAAGGCGGAATCACCGTCAAGAACCCGTCCGGGCTGTTCTTCCACGCGAGCGACGCGACGCCGCAAATCGTCATCGGCCCCGGCGCCGTCGTTCAGGGAAATTTGCGCTTCCTGCACAAGGTCGCCTTGTACGTCAGCGACCACGCCACGATCGGACCCGTCAGCGGCGCTAGCGCGATCCCGTTCGCCGGCCCCACGCCGCCCGTTCCCGCGCCGACCTAAGTTGAATCCCGCCCGGGGTGCCAGGCCGGGGATTTTCGTGATTTTGCCTTACCGGAGCCGAGCAATCGATGTGGATTGTAAGAATTGCACTGCATCGTCCGTATACGTTCATCATGCTGGCGCTGTTGATCGTGCTCATGGGCGTTTACGCGTTCCTGAACACGGCGACCGACATCTTTCCGAACATCAACCTGCCGGTCGCTGCGGTCTTCTGGCATTACAACGGCCTGTTGCCGCAGGAAATGTCGGACCGCATCGTCCTGTTCTCCGAGCGCATCGCGCAAACCGTCGTCAACGACGTCGAGCATACGGAATCGCAATCGGTCAACGGTATGTCCGTCGTGAAGTACTTTTTCCAGCCGAATGCCGATCCCGATCTCTCCTATTCGCAAATCGTCGCCGTTTCCCAGTCCCAGCTCTTCTTCGCGCCGCCGGGAACGACGCCGCCGTTCATACTCTCGTACAACGCCTCGACAGTGCCGATTCTACAGCTCGCGTTGTCGAGCGACACGCTGCCTGAATCGACGATTTACGATGTCGGGAATTTGATCCTGCGCACGCAATTGGCGACCATTGCCGGCGCGTCGATCCCGTTTCCGTTCGGCGGCAAACAGCGCCTCGTTTCCGTCGACCTCGATCCGAAGGCGCTGCGCGCGCGCTGTCTGTCGCCGGCGGACGTCGTCGCGGCAATCGGCCAGCAGAATATCATTCTGCCGGCCGGCACCGAGAAGATGGGATCGCTCGAGTATTACATACACCTGAATTCGAGCCCGACCCGGCTCGCGGCTCTCAACGACCTGCCGATCCGCGCGCGCAACGGCGCCGTCACCTACGTGCGCGACGGCTATTCTCCGCAGACCAATATCGTGCGCCTGAACGGCCAGCGCGCCGTGTTGATGAGCGTCCTGAAAACCGGCAACGCGTCGACGATCGACATCATCAACGGCATCAACGCCAAGCTCAAGGGAATCCGCGCATCGCTCCCCGCGGATCTTCACATCAAGGCCTTGAGCGATCAGTCGATCTTCGTGCGCGCCGCCATCTCCGGCGTCATACGCGAAGCGGCGATCGCCGCCGCGCTCACGGGGCTGTTGATCCTTCTGTTCCTCGGAAGCTGGCGCAGCACGCTGATCATCACGATCTCGATTCCGCTGTCCATCCTGGCGTCGATCGCGTGCCTGTCCGCTCTCGGGCAAACGATCAACATCATGACCTTGGGCGGCCTCGCACTCGCGGTCGGCATCCTCGTCGACGACGCGACGGTGACGATCGAAAACATCAATTATCATCTGCAGCAAGGCAAGGACGTCGAGTCCGCGATCCTGGACGGCGCCCGCCAGATCGCGCTGCCGGCCTTGGTATCGACGCTGTCGATTTGCATCGTCTTCCTGCCGATGTTCCTGCTCGTCGGCATCGCCAAATACCTGTTCATCCCCCTGGCCGAAGCCGTCGTTTTCGCGATGCTCGCCTCTTACGTGCTGTCGCGCACGCTCGTACCGACGCTCGCGAAGTTTTGGCTGCGTGCGCACGAGACCCATGCGCATGCGGCGCCGCGCCATGCGCTCGCGCGTCTGCAGGCGCGCTTCGAGCGCGGCTTCGAGGCGATGCGCGAGAATTACCGCGTCCTGCTTGGCGCCGCCTTGCACAGCGGTCCGCGCTTCGCGGCGGCTTTTCTCCTCGCGATGGTGGCGACGGCGCTGCTCGCGTTTCCGCTCGGGCCGCTGCCGGGACTCGGCCAGGACTTCTTCCCGAACGTCGATGCCGGCCAAATCAAACTCCATCTGCGCGCTCGCACCGGAACGCGCATCGAGGAGACCGCGGCGCTGTGCGACCGGGTCGAGGCGACGATCCGCAAAGTGATACCCGCGGGCGAGATCAGCAATATCGTCGACAATATCGGCCTGCCGTACAGCGGCATCAACCTCGCCTACAGCACCTCGGCGCCGATCGGCCCCGGCGATGCGGACATCTTCATCAATCTCGCGCCGCATCACGCGCCGAGCGCGAATTACGTGCGCGCACTGCGCAGCAAACTCGTCGCGACCTACCCGTCGACGACGTTCTCATTCCTGCCCGCCGACATGATCAGCCAAATCTTGAATTTCGGCCTGCCGTCGCCGATCGACGTGCAGATCGTAGGCTTCGACGTGGCCGGCAATCGCGCGTTCGCCGACCGCCTGCTGCAGAGGCTGCGCAAGGTGCCCGGCGCCGTGGACCTGCGCATTCAACAGCCCGGAGACTATCCGCAAATCAACGTCGACGTCGACCGCACCAAGGCGCAGCTACTCGGCCTAACGGAACAGGACGTCGCCCGCAACATGCTCATCTCCTTGTCGGGCAGTTCACAGACAGCGCCGGCGTTCTGGACGGATGCGCTCACCGGGACCCAATACCAGATATCGACGCAGACGCCGCAATACCGGCTGCGGAGCCTGAACGACCTCGCCAACACACCGCTCACCCCACCCGCAGGCGGCCCGGCGCAGCTGTTGTCGGCGGTCGCGAAATTTCACCGCACCGTCGGGCCGGCGGTCGTCAGCCACTACAATGCGACCCCGGCGATCGATATCTTCGGTTCCGTGCAAGGAACCGACTTGGGGTATGTCTCCGCGCGCATCAGTCGAATCATCGCCGCGGCGCAGAAGGACCTGCCGCAGGGTTCCCAGATCATGCTCCGGGGACAAACACAGACGATGAAGGCCTCGTTCAACGGCTTGCTGATCGGCTTGCTCGCCGCGATCGTTCTGGTTTACATGCTGATCGTCGTGAATTTTCAGTCCCTGCTGGACCCGTTCATCATCATCACCGCGCTTCCCGCGGCGCTCGCCGGCATCGTCTGGATGCTGTTCCTCACGCACACGCCGGTGACCGTACCCGCGCTTACCGGAGCGATCATGTGCATGGGCGTCGCGACCGCGAACAGCGTGCTCGTCGTCAGCTTCGCGCGCGAGCGCATGGATGCGGGCGACGACGCGTTCGCGGCCGCGATCGCGGCGGGCTTCACGCGTCTGCGGCCGGTGCTGATGACCGCGCTCGCGATGATCATCGGCATGATTCCGATGGCGCTCGGTCTCGGCGACGGCGGCGAGCAAAACGCGCCGCTCGGTCGCGCCGTCATCGGCGGTTTGATGTTCGCGACCGTTGCGACGCTCTTCTTCGTGCCGACCGTCTTTGCGATCATTCACGGCCGCACCTCGGCGGTCGCGCCCCTGTCCGCGGAGACTTCCAATGCCTGAGCCGTCGACCTACGCCCCCGATCCACGTTTGGCGCGCCGGATTCGGCAATTTTCGCTGAGCCTCGCGCTCCTCGCCGTGATACTCGCGGCCTGGGGAATCGCGAGCCGCGTAGCCGCACGCAACGCACTCATCAAGCAGACCGCGGCGGACTCCGTCGTCACGGTCGTGACGGTTCACCCGACGATGAGCGCGGTAGGCGAGGATCTCGTGCTGCCGGGCAGCGTGCGCGCGTACACGGAGGCGCCGATTTACGCACGCACCAGCGGCTATCTCAAAGCCTGGTACGCCGATATCGGCACGCCCGTACGCAAGGGTCAATTGCTCGCCGCGATCGAGACGCCGGAAGTGGACCAGCAGCTGGCGCAGGCGCTTGCGGACCTCGCGAGCGCACGCGCGAATCTGGCGCTCGCGCTGAGCACGAACGAGCGCTGGAAGAAGCTGCTGGCCACGGACTCCGTGTCGAGGCAGGACGCCGACCAAAAGGCGGCCGACGCCGCCGCAAAGCAGGCTGCCGCCGATTCGGCGGCGGCCAACGTCGCGCGGCTGCGCGAGCTCGAGTCGTTCAAACGCGTGGTCGCGCCGTTCAACGGCATCGTGACCGCGCGCAACACCGACGTCGGCGCATTGATCAATGCCGGAGAAACCGCGGGCAACGAACTCTTCCGCGTCGCCGATACGCACGAGCTGCGCATTTACGTCGAGGTGCCGGAAGCCTATGCGTCCGCGATCAAACCCGGGGTGCCCGGCGAGCTTCACTTTGCGGAGCAGCCGGGCGAATCCTACGAAGCGCGAACCGTGCGCACGGCCGGCGCGCTCGATCCCGGCACGCGCACGCTGGAAGTCGAACTGCAGCTCGCCAACGCGCGCAGCGCGATACTTCCCGGCGCCTATACCGAAGTGCACTTCAAGCTGAAGGCGGATTCCAAGGCGCTGCGCCTGCCGGCGAACACCGTGCTGTTCCGCGCCGCGGGCCTGCAGGTGGCGACCGTCGACCGCAATGATCGCATCAAACTGAAAAGCATCGTCATGGGCCGCGATTTCGGCAGTACGGTCGAGGTGCTGTCCGGCCTGGACGCGGCCGACACGGTGGTTCTCAATCCCCCGGACTCGAGCGTGAACGGCGAGCGTGTGCGCATCGCGCCGAACAACCCGTCATGAAGCGCGCATGCGCGGCCATGACGATGCTGGTCGCAGGGGCAATGAGCGCCTGCTCGCTCGCGCCGCGCTACACGGTGCCGGCATCCGCGGCGCCGGCCAAGAACTACCGTGAAATCGGCGCATGGAAGCCGGCCATGCCCGGAGCCACGGTCGATCAGGGACCGTGGTGGAGCCGATTCGGGGATTCCGAGCTCGACCGGCTCGAAAACCGGGTTGGATCGGCAAATCAAGACCTCAAAGCCGCGGTTGCGCGGCTCGACCAAGCCCGCGCCGACACGCGCATCGCGCGCGCAGGCCTCTTTCCGCAGGTCGTGGCCAACGCATCTGCGGCGCGCGCGCGCGTATCGGAGAATTCCCCGCGCTTCCCGGCTGGAGCGCAGCCGATCGGCAACAACTTCGATCTGGAAGCCGACTTCTCCTACGAGCTCGATGTCTTTGGCCGGGTGCGCAGCAATCTGAACGCGGCGGGCGCGGCGCTGCAGGCGAGCGCCGCCGATTTGGCGACCTTGGACCTGCTGGTGCACGCGCAATTGGCGATCGATTACTTCACTTTGCGCAGCGAGGATGCGCAAGGCGCACTCCTCGCGCGGACTGTCGGCGATTACGCCGGGGCGCTCGAACTCACGCAGCATCTGTATGATGCGGGCGCCGCCGCGGCGCCGGATGTCGCGCAGGCGCGCGCACAACTCGAGACGGCGCGCACCAGCGCCGCGGAGATCCGGCTGGAACGAGCGCAAACCGAACACGCGGTCGCGACGCTCGCAGGGGAGAATCCGACCGCATTCCGGCTCGCACCGCATCCGCTCACGCTCGACGAAGCGCCGCCCGCGGTCGACCCGGGGTTGCCGTCCACGCTGCTCGAACGGCGCCCGGACATCGCCGCCGCGGAGCGCCGCGTCGCCGCGGCCAACGCCGAAATTGGCGTCGCGCGCGCCGCCTATTTTCCGTTGTTCAACCTCGCCGCCGCCGCCGGTGTCGACAGTACCGCCGCGGGCCTCTGGCTCAGCGCTCCGAGCCGTCTATGGTCCCTTGGCGCCGCCGGCGCTTTGAGCGTATTCGACGGCGGCCTGCGCCGGGCCGAGACCGCGCGCGCGCGCGCGCTCCACGACGAACTCGTCGCGGACTACCGCAACACCGTGATCAACGCCTACGGCGAACTCGAGGACAGCCTGGCGGCGCTCGCCGAATCGGAGCACGAATCGGCGAGCGAAGCGGCCGCGGTTGGCGCGACGCGCACGGCCCTACGCCAAGCGCAATATCGCTACCGCGCGGGCGCCGCGACTTATCTGGAGGTTGCGCTGACGCAGACCGCCGCGCTGCAGGCGCGAGCGGCCGCGGTCACGATCGAGTCCCGAAGGTTGATCGCGACCGTGCGTCTGATCGAGGCGCTCGGCGGCGATGGGCGCAGAGCGCCGCCGCCGGCCGCGCGCCCGCCGCGCACCGCTCAATGAGCGCCGCTGCCGCGCGCGCCGAACGGCGGCTGCGACAGCCAGACCAGCGGAATCAGCAAGACGTACAGCAGCGCGACCGCGCGGAAGACGTCGTTGATGCCCAAGGTCATCGCCTGCTCCGTGATGATTCGATCGACATATTGAAACGCATTCGCGCCGTGGATCCCGAATGCCGCGAGAGCGCCTTGATAACTCACCCAGCCGGAAGCGGAATTCGCGACATGCTCGCTCAACACGGCGTGATGGTAATCGATGCGCCGGTTCCACAGCCAAACGCTCACGGAGGTTGCGAAGCTTCCCATCATCGTGCGCACGAAGTTGCTCAGGCCGGACGCCGACGCCAAATCGTCCGAGCGCACGCCCGACATAAGGATCTGATTCAACGGCAGGAAAAAGAACGCGAGTCCCAAGCCTTGCACGAATCTCGGCAGCGCGAACTGGCCGAAGGACGCATCTTGATTCAGCGTGGAAGTCCAATAAATGCTGAACGCGAATACGCAGAACGCGAAACTCGCCGCGAGCCGCAGGTTCATGCGATTCATGTTGCGCCCGACGATCGGCGCGCAGACGAGCGCCAGCAGGCCGACGGGCGCCACCGCGAACCCCGCCCAGGTCGCCGTATAGCCGAGCGTGGTCTGCAGCCACAGCGGAAAGACGATGTTGACGCAAGACAGCCCGAAATAGGCCACGCCGACGACGATCGTGCCCACGCGGAAATTTCGCTGTTGGAATAAATGCAGGTCGACGATCGGGTGCCGGTCCGTGAGTTCCCAGGGAATCAGGAACGCAAGGCTCACCAACGCGCCGCTCGCCGCGGCCAGAATGACCGGGGAATTGAACCAATCCTTGTCGTTGCCGTTGTCCAGCATGTATTGCAGGCTCCCCACGCCGACGACCAGCAATAGGAGCCCGACGGCGTCGATCGGCAGCCTCATTTTCTTCGACTCGCGGTGGCGCAAAATCATCCAGCAGGAAATCGCCGAAAACGCGCCAACCGGCAAATTGATGTAGAAAAGCCACGGCCACGACAAATTGTCGGTGATCCAACCGCCGATGATCGGTCCGAAAATCGGCGCGACGATGATGACCATCGCCCATAGAGCGATCGCCATCCCGCGCCGTTCGATCGGGTAATTGCGCAGCAAGATCGCCTGCGCCACCGACATCATCGGCCCCGACACGAATCCTTGGATCAGGCGCGCCGTGACCAGCATCGGCAGGCTGGTCGCCAGACCGCAAACCGCGGAAAACACCATGAACAGCAAGATCGAGGCGACGAAGGTTCTGACCTCGCCGAAGCGCCGGCCGATCCAGCCGGTCAGCGGCTGCATGACGGCGGCCGCGAGCATGTATGAACTGACCGCCCACGTGCCTTCGGCGGTGCTGACGCCGAGACTCCCCGAAATCGCCGGCACGGAAACGTTGACGATGTTCATGTCGAGAATTTCCATGAACGAGGCCGCCGCGATCGCCGCCGTGAGGAACATCAAAGTTGCGCCGTGCAGCGGCGGATAATCGCCGCCCGGCGCCGACGGCCTCGGCTCAGCCATGGAAGCGGCCTCTTATCTCTTGGCGCCGAGATTGCGCTCGATGACAGCGTCGGCGTCGGAATTCGCCTTGCTCAAATCCTCGGCATATACGTTCGTGTCGCCGGCGAACTGGTCGATCACGTCGGGAGCGAGTACCGGGCCGCTCTGATCGGCCGTATCGACGGTCACCGTCGCGCTCAAGCCCACCCGCAGCGGATGTTGCGCGAGATCCTTGTCATCGATGGCGATTCGCACGGGCACTCGCTGCACGACCTTGATCCAATTGCCGGAAGCATTCTGCGCCGGCAACAATGCGAACGCCGCGCCGGTGCCGGCGGCCACGCCCATGACGCGGCCGTGAAATATCACCGTTCCGCCGTAAAGATCGCTCTCCACCTTCACAGGCTGGCCGATGCGCAGATCGCGCAGCTGAACTTCCTTGAAGTTCGCGTCCACCCACAAGGCGTTCAGCGGGATCACCGTCAGCAGCGCCTGGCCCGGCTGGATGTGCTGGCCAAGCTGCACGCTGCGCTCGGCGACGTAGCCGGTCACCGGCGCGACCACTCGGTTGCGCCGCGCGGTAATCCACGCGTCGCGGTATGCGGCCTTCGCGACGAGCACGGCGGGATTGTTCTGCACGTCCGTTCCGTCGACCAGCGCATGCGCGGCGCGCGCCGATTTCAGCGCCTGGGTCAGCGCATCGCGCGCGATCTCGACGGTCTCTTCGGCGTGACGCAACTCTTCGGGCGCGATCGCCTTCGCGGCCACGAGGGGCTTGCGCCGCGCGAGGTCCCCTTGAGCGCGCGCGAGTTCCAATGCGCGCGTCGCCACGGCCGCATCGTACTGTTCGGCCGTCGACTTCTGCTGGCGAACTTGCCGCACCGTTTGCGCGAGCGCGGCCGCGGCACGGCTCAAATTGGTGTCCGCATCCACGGGATCGAGCCTTACCAGGACCTGACCGGCTTTGACCAATTGCGTGTCATCGGCCAGCACCGCGATGACGGTGCCCGGAACCCGCGCCGAGACGACGACCTTGTTGCCGTTGACGTAGGCATCATCCGTCCGTTCGCGGTTGGACAACAGGAAGTACCAAACCAACAGCCAAATCAGTCCGATGCCGACGAACGCGAGCGCGATCAAGCTCAGGATTTTTCGTCGCTGGCCGTTCGCCGGCGCCGGGCTTTGAATTTCATTGGTGGCATTCATGGTATTGGCTTCGTGGAATTCGAATGGACGTCTGCGACACGTTGCGGGTTTCCGTATCCCCCGCCGAGCGCACGCTGCAGACCGATGTCGGCGCTCAACGCGGACGCATCGATCCGGATCATCGCGTCCTGCTCTTCGATGAGTGCGAGCGCGGCCGAAAGCGCAATGCGCTCGTCTTTGATGCCCTGTCGGACCTGTGCCGACGCACTGTCCCGCAGTTCGCGCGCCGCGTCGACCTGAAGCGCTCTCTGCGCTCGCTGCGCAGCCGCTTGTTCCCTCGCAGCCGCCTGCGTCGCGACGTCGCGCGCCGCATCGACGACCGTTTGATCGTACTGCGCTATCGCCGCGCGTAGCGCGGCGCGGATTCTATGGTAAATTCTAAGACCGATCAGCAGGGAAATGACGTCGGATTCCGGGGTTTCGTGACGATCACGCAAGAGACACCGAATGCGCTCCCGACCGCTTAGGGCCAGATTTGGATTGCC
>DAIDVO010000095.1 GCA_027456085.1 Steroidobacteraceae bacterium
TCGAGCAAGCCGCGGTCGCCGAGCAGGCCCGGGCCGATCTCGATTGGATAATGCGACTGGCCGACGTCCACATGGATGGTTTGCACCGTGAGATTATACGGAGCTTACGAAGGCTGTGCCTGCTGAAGCGCCCGGTGAATCTCCTCCGCGACGAGCTGGACACGGCGCCGGTCGGTCGACACCGTGACATCGGCGATTTCCTCATAAAGCGCCGCGCGGCAGTGCATCAACTGCTGCAGCGTGCGTTCCGCATCGACGTCGTTGAGCAGCGGCCTGTGGCGTGCGTGGCGCGTCCTCGCGATCTGTTGCTCGACCGATGTTATCAGGTAGACCACGGCGCCCCGCTCGGCGAGCGCGCGCCGGTTGTCCGGGTCGATGACCGCGCCGCCGCCGGTCGCGAGCACGATTCCCTCGAGCCGGGTCAGGCGGTCGATGGATTCCCGCTCGCGCAGACGGAAGCCCGCCTCGCCCTCCTGTTCGAAGATGAACGGGATGTCTACGCCGGTGCGCGCTTCGATGTCCGCGTCGCTGTCGTGGAACGTGTAATGGAACAGGCGTGCAAGCTGCCGCCCTACGGCCGTCTTACCCGAGCCCATCGGGCCGATCAGGAATATGTTCCGCTTCGTGATCATCGTGACCGGGGTTCGCCGCCGGCCCGGACGCGCCGGCCGGCGGCACCGGCCTCACAGCCGGCGCCGCGCCGGACGCTCAATAAAGATTCGATCCCTCACGCAGAATTTTCGGCGTGATGAAGATCAACAGTTCGGTTTTGTTGTTGATTTTGATCGTGGACTTGAACAAGTGGCCCAGGACCGGGATGTCGCCGAGCAAGGGGACCTTGTCGGCCGTATTGGTCTTCGTGGTCTCCAGAATGCCGCCGAGGACCACCGTCTGCCCGTCGTTGACCAAAACCTGCGTGATGATTTCACGCGTGTTGATCGAGGGAACCGTGCCGCCCGTCGCGCTCTGGACGAGCTGGCCGACCGTGTCGTAGCTGACGTCGAGATCGAGGATCACGCGCTTGTCGGGGGTGATCAGCGGCGTGACCTTGAGCGACAGAACCGCCTTCTTGAACTGCGTCGTCGTCGCACCGCTGGAGGCCGACTGTTGGTAGGGAATTTCGACGCCCTGCATGATCGTGGCTTCCTTCTGGTTCGCCGTGATCACGCGCGGGGAGGAAATCACCTCGCCGCGGCCCTCATTCTGGGCGGCCGACAATTCCAGGTTCAGCAGATAGCTGCTGCCGAGCAAGCCGATGCCGATTGCGCCCGCGGGGTTCGCGACCGGTAGATTCACCTGGTATTGGTTCGCCAGCACCGGGGTCGTCACCGGGAACATCGAACCGGTGGTGTTCAAGTTCGTCGTCGCCGAGTTGGTTATCGTGTCGGCGCCGGCGCCGTTGCCCGTGACCGCCAGAAGGCCGTTGTTGCCGTTCCGGTTGACGGACGTGAAGCCGAGGCGCGCACCGAGATCGCGCTCGAATTGGTCGGTCACGACGACGATCCGCGCCTCGATGAGGACTTGCTTGACCGGCACGTCGAGCGTCTGCACGAGGCGCCGTATGCTCTCGAGCCGGTCGGAGGTGTCCTCGATCAACAGCGTGTTCGTGCGCTCGTCGATCGATAAGGCGCCGCGCTGGGACAGCATCGAATTCTTGCCGCCGTTGCTCGATTTGATCAGCTTCGCGAGGTCCGAGGCCTTCGCGTAATTGACCTGCAGGAACTCGGTGTGCAGGGGTTCGAGCTCTTGAATCTGCTTGCGCGCCGAAAGCTGGGTCTTCTCCTGCGCGGCGAGCTCCGCGGCCGGCCCGACGATGATGACGTTGCCGTCGCGGCGCTGGTCGAGGCCCTTGGTCCGCAGGACGATGTCGAGAGCCTGATCCCAGGGCACGTTCTGCAGGCGCAAGGTCAAATTGCCGGTCACGGAATCGCTGACGACGATGTTTTGCCCGCCGGTGTCGGCGAGGAGCTGCAGCACCGAGCGCACGTCGATATCCTGGAAATTCAGAGTCAGGCGCTCGCCCGTGTATCGCTTCTTATCCCGCTGCGCGGCGAGCTTCGCCGAATGCTTGATTTCGATGACGTATTCGGTGTCGGATTGGTAGGCAAGCTGGTCGAAATCGCCGGCAGCGGTGATCACGAGCCGCGAGCTGCCGTCGACCCGCAGCGCGTCCACGGACTTCACCGGCGTCGCGAAATCGGTGACGTCGTATCGGCGCATCAGCGCTTTGGGCAGCTTCGCACCGTTGAAATCGACGATGATCTGATCGCCTTGCTGGCGGACGTTGACCGGTATGCGCGGATCGGAGAGCCGCACGATGATGCGGCCGGCGCCGTCCGGCCCGCGCCGGAAGTCGATCGCGCGTATCGCGCGTTCGACGCTTTGCGCGGACGATGCGCCCGCGCCTGAGCCGTTCTGCGCCGTCGCCGCGACGGCGGCTGCGCGCGCCGCGGCCTTGCCGAGCGTCACGAGAATCGTATTGCCTTCGACTTTCGTCGCATACGGGATCAGGCTGTCCAAATCGACGACGATGCGCGTGCGCCCGTTGGCTTCGGCGGCGAGAACCGTGTCGACTCCGCCCGAACGCACATCGATGCGGCGCGATGCCATCGCGATGGTCGTGTCCGGCAGGTCGAGCGCGATGCGCGCCGGCTTGTCGATCGTGAACGCGAGCGGCTGCGGAGCCGGGCCGCTCATGCGCAGCGTCAATTGGACTTGCTGACCCGCCAGAGTTTGCACGTCGATCGCTTCGAGCTTGTTGAGGCCGGCGGCATGCACCCGAACCGAAATCGCCGCGAATGCAATCAGTGCGGTTGCCGCGAAAGTTGCGATTCGATTTTTGTGATTGATCATGCGTTGCTCTCCCTGTGGCTTCAGTTGGCGAGCGCCAACGAAGCCGGTCGCTCGATATAGCCGCCTAAACCATCGGGGATGATTTCGACGATGCTAATTTTGCTGGGCGTGATGGCGGTGATTTTCCCGTCGTTCTGCCCGACATAGTTACCCGGCTGCACCTTGTGCACGAGCCCGTCCTTCGACTGGACGAGCCCGAAAAATCGATTGCCCATCTTCAGCGTACCCACCATCTTGAGGGTATCGAGGGGAAACCCCTCGAGAAATTCGCGGTTTCGGCGTATGTCCGGCCGGACGCTGTTCTGGCCGGTGTCCGAGGGTCCTTGCGGTTGAAACGGCGAGCGCAGGTTGCTCGCGGCGTAGCTGAAGGATTCGTAAGGTTTGACTTCCGGCAGCGGCTCGATGCGCCCGCCCGGACGCTTCTTCACCTGCGCGACCCAAGCGCGCAGGTCGGATTGCCCGCCGGAACATCCGGCGATCAGCACGGTTCCCAGCAATGCGGCGATCGTCAAGATAGTGCCCGATGTGCGCCTCACGTTGTGCCTCCCGGCTCTTTCTTGCGCGCCTTGCCGCCGGACTTGCCATTGTCGTCTTCGATGTAGCGGTACGTCTTGGCGGTGACGTCCATCGTCAAATTGTCGAAGCCGGCGTTCTTGTCGGCGGCGGGTTGAATCGCGATGTCATGCAGCGTGACGATGCGCGGCAGCGCCGCGATACCGCTGACGAACTTGCCGAACTCGTGATAGCTGCCTACGAGTTTGATCTTGATCGGCAATTCGGCATAAAAGCCCTTATTGACCTCCGGCGCGGGCTGGAACAGCTTCTCCTGCAAGCCCGCGGCGAGGCCTGTCTGAGAGATGTCCACCAGCAGGTTCGGGACCTCGGTCCGGCCCGGCAATTGGCGCAGCATCGCGCCGAAGCTGCGCTCCATTTCCGCGAGCTGCGCCTTGTAGGCGTCGAGGTTCGCCGCGCGCTGCTGCTTGGTCTCGAACTGCGCGCGCAAGTCCTGTTCGTCCGCCTCGGCCTTCATGAGGCGCGGGCGATCTTCGGTCCAGACGAGCATGTACCAGGCGATGGCCGCGAAAATCAGGAAAATCAAACTGATGAAGAATACGCGCGCGGCCGCCGGCCAGCGGCCTGGATCGCGCGGGTCGAGCGTGCGTAGTTGGTCGACGAAGTTCATTTGGCCGCAACCCTCCGTTTGTGGGTTATCGCGCCGCCGTTATCCAAGTCCACGCCGACGGTGTCCGTGAACAGCACGAAGCTCGAACCGCCGGTCGGTGAATCCTTCGCGGATTCGACCACTTGCAGAACCGGATTGGTCATCCAGGCCGACGCGTCGATGTTGCGCATGAACGTCGACACGCGCGTGCTCGATTGGGCGATGCCGTGAATTTCGAGCTTCTTGCCCGTTTCCTTCAGCGACGTGAGGTAGACGCCGTCGGGAACGACGCGCACCAGTTCGTCGAACAGATGGACGATCTCCGGCCGGCTGCGCTGCAGCTTTTCGATGATCTCCATGCGCGCAACGAGCCGCTCCTTGCGGTCCTCGAGATCCATGATGTCGGCGATTTGCGTGTCGAGCTTGCCGATCTACGTCTTCAACAAATCGTTCTTTGCCGCTTGCGAGTCGATCCAACCCGCGTACAAGAGCTTGCCGCCGAGCGCGAACAGGATGGCGGCCAGCACGGCGGCACCCGCCGCCAGGCCGAATTCTCTGCGCCGAATTTTGCGTTGCTGTTCGCGCCAGGGTAATAGGTTGATACGCGGCATGGTGGCCCTCAGTCGAAGCTGCGCAGTGCGAGGCCGCACGCGGTCAGTAGTGCCGTGGCATCCCGCGCAACCGCCTGGGCTTTGGCCTTCGACGACACTTTCATGTTGCCCAGCGGATCACCTTTCTCGGCCGGCACGCCGACCCGGCTCGATATCACGTCGGCGACGCCGGGAATATTCGCGCAGCCGCCGCAAATCAAGATCTGATCGGGCTGCGAGCGGCCGCTGCCGGAGGCGAGATAAAACTGCAGCGAACGGCTGACCTGCTGCGTCATGTCGTCGATGAACGGGTCGAGCACCTCGGGCTGGTAATTGCTCGGCAAGCCGCCCTCCTTCTTGGCGCGGCCCGCTTCTTCCATGCTGAGGCCGTAGGTGCGCATGATTTCCTCGGTCAGCAGCTGTCCGCCGAACGCGAAGTCGCGCGTGTAGACGACCTTCATGTCGCGCAATACGCTGAAAGTCGTGCTGCTCGCGCCGACGTCGACGACGGCGACCGTCCGGTCCATGCCGCCGTCCGGCATTTGGTGGCGCATCAGCGCACAGGCATTTTCGAGTGCGAACGCCTCGACGTCGACGAGGTAGGTGGTCAAACCCGACGCTTGCACGGCGGCGCGCCGCTGCTCGACGTTTTCGGTGCGCGTCGCGACGAGCAGCACGTCCAGCATTTCCGCATCTTTTTCCGAGGGTCCGATGACCTGGTAGTCGTAGCTGACTTCCTCCATCGGAAACGGGATGTACTGGTCGGCCTGCATCTCGACCTGGCCCTCGAGTTCGTTCTCCCCGAGGTTTTTCGGCATCTGAATGACTTTCGTGATCGCGGCGTCGCCGCTGATCGCGATCGCCGCCATGCGGCTCTTCGCGCCCGATCTCTTGACCGCGCGCCTGATCGCCTCGCCGACCGCTTCGGCATCGACGATGGCCTTCTCGTTGATCGCGTTGTGCGGCGTCGGCTCGGCCGCGTAGGACTCGACTCGATATTGGCCGCCGGCCATCGACAGCTCGATCAACTTCACCGATGAGGTGGTGATGTCGAGCCCCAACAGCGGGCGATACCTCTTAACGAACGACCACACGGATTTTTCCTTTTATGCTCAGTATCTTGGAGGTCGAAACTTGTGCATCAGATTAGCCACGCCGAGCAAACTTAGCAAGAAACTGTTAAATCGAGCGTGACCTTGCTCACGATAATCGACTCGCCCGTGGTCCCGGCACTTATCGCCCGGGACGCGGTCTTAAGGCCTTAGTAAAGCTGCGATTGGGGGGTTTTGACGACTTTAAACCAGGCGGCTGCCGACTTTTCAGACCATGATGGCCGCCGCTTCGAACTTCGGCGATCGGCCACTTTCGGCCCGGCAACCCCGCTGTCTTAGGCATCGAACCCTTAGACCGGAAGCTTTGCGTCCCCATCTTTCGATGAGTATGCCCATGTAACCGGCGGTAATATGCATGCGCAATTCCGCCCCGGCAATAAGTTAGAACGGTTTCCTGTGATCAAACGTTACCTAGTTCTCATATCCAGCATTTGCGCGGCCTTAATCGGCCTCGCGGCGCTGTTCGTGTTCGCAAACGTCTGTGCTTATGTCTATTTGAAGCCGGCGCTGCCGAATGTCGACACGCTGCGCGACGTTCAGCTCCAGGTACCGTTGCGCGTCTATACCCGCGACGGGCGCTTGATCGCCTCGATCGGCGAGCAGCGCCGCATTCCGGTGCGCTACGACCAAATCCCGAAAAAGCTCGTCGATGCGTTCGTCGCGGCCGAGGATGATCGCTTCTTCGAGCACCATGGCGTTGATTGGCAAGGGATTTTACGCGCCGCACTGGCGAATCTGCGGGCCGGCGGCGTGCGCCAGGGCGGCAGCACGATCACGATGCAGGTGGCGCGCGACGTGTATCTCTCGCCGCGGCGCGACATGAAGCGCAAGTTGAGCGAAATCTACATCTCGCTGCTGATGGAGGCGCAGTACTCGAAGGAGGACATTTTTTCGATCTATGCGAACAGGACGTTCCTCGGCGAGCGCGCATACGGAGTCGGCGCGGCGGCGGAGGTGTATTTCGGCAAGAGCCTCGATGAGCTGAACATCGCGGAAATGGCGACCTTGGCCGGCATCCCGAAGGCGCCTTCGTACGTCAATCCGGTCGCCAATCCCGAAGCGGCGCGAATCCGGCGCGCGTACGTACTGCGGCGCATGCTCGAACTTGGCTACATCACCCAGGCCGAACATGACGCGGCCGACGCAAGCCCGGTCGAATCGCAGGTGCACGGGCCGAGTCTCGAGGTCGAAGCGCCCTATGTCGCCGAAATGGTGCGCTCGGCGCTACAGGCCAAATACGGCCTCGGCATCTACACCGGCGGCTACAAGGTCGTCACGACGATCGACTCGCATCTGCAGAGCGCGGCGCGCGTCGCGGTGCGCACCGGCCTCCTGGAATACGACCGCAGACACGGCTACCGCGGTCCAACCGCGAAACTGCACCTGACGCACGCACTCGGCTCGCGCGCCTTGAACACGATGCTCGGCCGTTTCCCCGAGGTCGGCGGCTTGCGTCCGGCGGTCGTCGAATCGGTCGCGGCAAAGAGCGCGCGGGTTTTCGTCAAGGATTTAGGATCGGTGACCTTGCCCTGGGAGAAGCTCGCGTGGGCGCGGCCCGAGTTGGCGGACGGAAACGTCGGCCGCGCGCCGGCGGCCGCCAGCGAAATCCTGCATCGCGGCGACGTCATCTACACGGTCGGGACGACCGCGGCGAACCTCGAGTTCGTGCAAGTACCCGAGGCGCAGAGCGCGCTCGTCGCGGTGGATCCGCATGACGGCGCCATAGCCGCGCTCGTCGGCGGGTTCGACTACTATCAAAGCAATTTCAACCGCGCAACCCAAGCGAGACGCCAACCGGGCTCCGCCTTCAAGCCGTTCATCTATTCGGCGGCGTTCGACAAGGGGTTTACGCCGGCGAGCGTCGTGCTGGACGCGCCGATCGTGCTCGACGACACGAGCGACAATCAAGCCTGGCGGCCGAAGAACGACGCCAACAAGTTCTACGGCCCGACGCGGCTGCGCGAGGCCTTGGTACGGTCGCGCAATCTCGTGACGATCCGGCTGATGCGCGAGATCGGCGGCGAATACGCGCGCAACTACGTGACGCGGTTCGGATTCGACAAATCGCAGTTGCCCGACGATCTGACGCTCGCGCTGGGCACGGCTGAAGTCAGCCCGCTGCAGTTGGCCGAAGGGTACACCGCCTTCGCCAACGGTGGATTCCGGGTCACGCCGTATTTCATCGATCGGATCGAAGACGCGGCCGGCGCCACGGTATTCAAAGCCGATCCGGCCGTCGCCTGCGTCACTTGCGGGGAGCAGCCGCTGCCGCCCGCGACCCAGGCGGGCGGCGGCGCGGCCAACCCGTCGCCCACCGCGAACCTCCGGTCCGCAGGAGTCGACACCGGCGCCGCCGACGGCGCGGCGTTGATCCCCGCGAAGGACCTCGCGCCGCAGGTGATTCGGCCGCAGGTCGCTTACCTCTTGGCCGACATGATGGCCGACGTCATTCGCCACGGCACCGGAGTGCGCGCGCGCGCCCTCGGCAGAGACGATGTCGCCGGCAAGACCGGCACGACGAACGACCATCACGACGCCTGGTTCGCGGGCTTCAACGGCGATCTGGTCGCGACGGTATGGGTTGGCTTCGACCAGGATCGGTCGCTCGGCGACGGCGAAGAGGGCGGCCGCACGGCCGTGCCGATCTGGACGTACTTCATGCACGCGGCGCTCGCGGGCGCGCCGCTGCGCGGCGTCCCACTGCCCGACGGCATCGTCACGGCGCGCATCAATCCACAGACCGGCCTGCTCGCAAGCGCGGACGATCCCAACGCGATCATGGAGAAATTCATCGAAGGCAACTTGCCGAAGCCCGAGGCCTACGAGGGACCGAACGCACCCAATCCGATGAACGACGGGGACAAGCCGCTCTTCTGATCAGCATGCCGAAGAAATTTTCACAGCGCGCCGAGGATTTGCGCCGCGCTCTCGCGCAAGAGGCGGCGCGGATAATGGCCGAACACGGCATCGACGACTTTTTGCAGGCCAAACGCAAGGCCGCCGAACGCCTCGGCATGCACGACGTCGCCGTACTGCCGAAGAACGTCGAGATCGAGGCGGCGCTGCGCGCGCATCAGCGCCTGTTCGGCGGCGACTCGCACCATCACAGCCTCAAGGAACAGCGCCGCGTGGCGCTCGATGCAATGCGGCTTCTCGGCGAATTTCATCCGCGGCTCGTCGGCTCCGTGCTGACCGGCACGGCGACCCCGCACAGCGACATCAATTTGCATTTGTTCGCCGACGGCTCCGAGTCCGTCGCGCTGCGTCTGATGGATCTCGGCGTACCCCACTCCTTCTACGAGCGTCGGGTCAAGATGGACGCGGAGCGCAGCGTCAGTTGTCCGGTGCTGCGCATCGAAGCCGGCGGCCGCACGATCGATGCGACCATATTCCCGGTCGACGGGATCCGCCAGTCGCCCTATTCGCCGGTCGACGGCCGCCCGATGCGGCGCGCAGATGCGCATGAAGTGGCGGAACTGGTCGACGCCGTCTAGCGCCGGCGCGCGCGCTCAGCGCGCGCTCTTCGCCCGCCAGACCGCCATCGTATCGGGCGAACCCTGCGCGCGCACGTCGTTGTCGTTCAAGATCGCTTCGGTCGACGCGGCGATCGCCGTGCGCGGAAACACCAGGGTCTCGCCGCTGCGCTGATCGAAATCGATCTTCACGAACTCGTCCTTGAGGTCGCGCAAGATCGCCACCAGCTGCGTGAGGCTCTTCACGCGCACGCCGTTCACCGAACGGACGACTTCGCCCGCGGGATTCGAATAGCCGGTCGCGAGCTGGTTCGGAAAGAACGGCGAGGAGACGACCACGAGCTCTGCGCGCTCGGCGCTCGGCGGATCCAGCGCGTCGCTGACCAACGGGTTATGCATCAATCCCAGGGTCCGTGCAAGCGGCGCCTTATTGAGGAAAGCGAGGAATTCCCAGGTCGCCTTCGAAAAGACCAACGGCCCGTAGATGAAATACGAGGGGTAGCTGCCGCCCAGATCGCTTACGAGCGTGGGCCGCTCGGCACTCACCGGCAGCTCGATGCCGAGCGTCTTGCCGCCGCGCACGACCGTGAGCGCGACCTTGCCTGCGTGAGCGGTCTTCTGCACGAAATATTGAAAATTCACGCGCAGGTCATCGCCGATCTTGACCATGCCCTCGTCGTCGATAGGCGTGCCGTCGATGTGCGTGATCACGTCCCAGCGTTTCAGCGGATACGCGGCGTCGGATCGATAAGGCCGGTTGACAATCACTCCGTCGACGGATTTTCCGAGCTTGAGATACGCGCGCAGCGCCGGATTCTGCAGCGTCTGCAGCGCGTCGTACATCGCGGGCTTGCCCTGGTAGCGGCCGCCGGCGATGTCCTTCAAGAACAGATCGATCTCTTCGTTCGGAATGATGTAACCGATGTTCTCCGCGCCGCCGCCGAGTTTGCTGAACGTCAAGCCGATCATCTGATTGCCGACGATCGCGGGACCGCCGCTGTTGCCGGGGTTGATCGCGGCATCGACCTGGATGCGCAGTCCCGCGACCGGAAAATTGTAGGAGACGTACTCGATGCGCGACACGATTCCCTTCGTGATCGAAAGCGAATTTCCGCCGGTCGGGTAGCCGTAGGCGAGCACGGCATCCTTGATCTTCGGCAGGTCCGGCGAGAGCGCGAGCGGCGCATGGCTCTTGAAGAACGACCCGTCGTCGAGCTTCAGAACCGCGAGGTCGATGCCGGGCGCGACCGCTTCGACTTTCGCGAAAATCTTGTCGCCCGCCCCGTTCCCTTGGATTTGAATCTGGCTTGCATAGAGCACGACGTGCGCATTCGTCAAAATCCGATCGCCGGCGATGACGACGCCCGAGGCGGTTTCATAGGCCGGCGCCTGCTTGGTCCACGGCTTGTACGGGTCCGGGTAACGCACCGTCGCGAATATCTTGACCACGGAATTCGCGATGTCGCCCGCCGGTACTTCGGCGGCGCGCGCAAAGGCGTCGGGCGCGCTCGCGGCGGACATCAAGGCGACCAGAAGGAAACACGGGAATCGGAGCGGGATTCGGTGAGTCATGGAACCGTCGGATCGCGGGGTGACCGCAGCGATGCTACTTGCCGTCGACCGAAAACGCGAGCAGCACGTTGCCCGGCCTGTCTTTCCCGTCGGCATGACCGGAATTGACGTAGACGATTCCGCCGACGATCGTGGGTCCGCCGTGATCGAGAGCGCTGCCGCGCGCGTCCTTGCCGTTGACGGTCTGAAAGTCACGCGCCGTATCGAAGTCCCAAACCGGATAGCCGTCGATCGTGGAAAAAGCGCGCAAGTGCCCATCCACCGACCCGCTGAATACCACGCCGGGCATGACCGTGACCGCCTGTGCCTGGGGCTGCGTGCAACCGGACTCGGCCGCCGCGCACGTGGATTGCGGCGCCGGCTTGTTCCAGCGGATCGCGCCGGTCTTGAGGTCGATCGCCGCCAGCCCACCCGCGCCGCGCTTCGGCGACGCGGCGCCGACCTCGGCCACGGCGACGTAGACGTTGCGATGATC
>DAIDVO010000096.1 GCA_027456085.1 Steroidobacteraceae bacterium
CGAGCATCGCGGCGCAATGCTCGGGCAGGTGTTCCTCGACGCTCGCGCCGAAACTGAAATGCGGTCCCTCGGCGTCGATCAGCACCGCCGTCAGCGCCGGCGCCGCCAGATGCGCCGAGAGTGCCGCGTCTAGCGCGGCGATCAGCGCAGCATCGATCAGGTTCGCCTTGGGCCGTGCGAGCCTGAGCCGCAGCAGGCGGTCCTCGGCCTCCAACCAGACGCTGAGCGGGGTGCTCATGGCGGCACCTGCCCGGGCACGAGGACGGCGCGGCGTTTGAGTTCGCCGCGGTGGACCGCGGCGAACACCGCGTTGATGTCATCGAGCGGCCGGTGCTCGATGAAGGGCCTCACCGACACCCGGCCGGTCAGCACCAATTCCACGGCCTGCGGATACAGCGCCGGCGCGCAGCCCCAGTTGCCCAAGGCGCGCGCATGGAAGGCCATGAGGTTCGACAGGCGCAATTCCACCTTGTCCATCGTGAAGCCGACGACGGCGAGCGTCGCGCCGTGATTCAGGAGGCCGAACGCGGTTTCCTGGCCGGCGCGCGTGCCCGAGCATTCGAATATCGTCCACTCGGATTTTTCGCGCAGCCCGTGCGCCTTGGCGAAGCTCCGAATCGAGGCCTTGAGTTCCTGCGGCGCGGCGCCGCGGGCATTTATCCTGAGCGCGACCGCCGCATCGGGCAGCGCCGCCAGCTTCTCGTCGTTCACGTCGATCGCGACCACCGTCGCGCCGAATGCCGCGGCGATCTGTGCACAGTAGCCGCCGACGCCGCCGACGCCGTTGACGATTGCGAGATCGCCGACGCCGATGCCGGTCTGCGTAACGGCCTGGTAAGGCGTCGTGACCGCGTCGGCGATCACGCACGCGCCCGCGAGGTCAAGGCCGACGGCCTCGAGGCGCGCGGTGTCGACCGGGCACAGTCCGCGCGCCGGCACGACGACGTGCGTGGCGAACCCGCCGTGCAGGTCGTTGCCCGGCATCTTCTGTCGCGGACAAATGGTTTCGCGGCCGCGCCGGCAGGCGTCGCACTCCCCGCATGGGATCACGGCGGCGACGATCACGGACCGGCCCAGCCACTCTTGCGCACCGGGGCCGCAGGCCACGACCCGGCCGCTGATCTCGTGTCCGAGGCACAGGGGCAGGGGATGATTCGTACGTACGCCGTCGTAGTAGAAACCGAGATCGGTGTGGCAGACGCCGCAGCCGGCGACCTCGACGAGCACTTCCTCGACGCCCGCCACCGGCTCGAACTCGACCGGCGCGAATGGTGCGCCGGGTCCGGTCATCAGCCAACGTATCGCTCTCATCGCCCCTCCGTCCCGCCGCCTGCGTCTGCCAGTCCGCCGCTCATTGCGGATTTAAGGTATTTAAGTACCAGAATACGCTATCATAGTCAACAAGCGGTGCGCCCGGGGCGCCGCAAGCGTAATTTGGATCAACGAGCACGCAACGATCGGAGGACTCCGCATGACACTCGAATGGCTGACCAGAGATGACGGACTCAAGGACCACGGACTATTCGGCATGGAGCGTTTCGGCAGCGCCGCGCCGTCGGTCGTTTACGATAAGCGAGCCGTCGAGGATCCGCGCGGCGCCGCCGTTCCGGGCCTGTACGCGGCGTGGATCATTCTCAACAATCCCGCGCAGTACAATTCCTATACGACCGACATGGTCAAGGCCGTGATCGCGGGCTTTCAGCGCGCATCGAGCGACCGTGAGGTGGTCGCGGTGGTGTTCACGGCCGCCGGCGACAAGGCCTTTTGTTCCGGCGGCAACACCGCCGAGTATGCGGCGTATTACTCGCGCCGCCCGAACGAATACGGCGAATACATGGATCTCTTCAACGCGATGGTCGACGGCATTCTGAATTGCAAGAAGCCCGTCATCTGCCGCGTCAACGGTCTGCGTGTCGGCGGCGGCCAGGAAATCGGCCTCGCAGCCGACCTGACCGTCACGTCGGATATGGCGGTGTTCGGCCAGGCCGGACCCAAACACGGCAGCGCGCCGGACGGCGGCGCGACCGACTTCCTGCCGTGGTTCCTCAACATGGAGGATGCCATGTACAACTGCATTTCCTGCGAGAGCTGGAGCGCCTACAAGATGAAGGCGAAGAATCTGGTCACGGCGGTCACGCCGGTGCTGATGCAGGACGGACGCTGGGTGCGCAACCCGCTGGTGCGCACCGACACCTATGTCGAGGATGGCGAGATCGTCTACGGCGAACCGGTGGCCGCCGACCGCCGCCAGGCCGCCAAGGACTTGATCGCGCAGTGCAAGACGGACTTCGCCAAGCTCGATAAAGCGGTGAACGACTTGGTGTGGAAGTTCACGAACCTCTTCCCGGCCTGCCTGATGAAGTCCATCGACGGCATCCGCGCGAAGAAGAAATTCTTCTGGGACCAGATGAAGTTCGCCAACCGGCATTGGCTCGCCGCCAACATGAATCACGAGGCCTGGCTCGGATTCAGCGCCTTCGACTCGAGAAAGGCCACCGGCACCGCCGTCATCGATTTCGTCAAGTACCGGCAGTTGGTCGCGCAGGGCAAGTTGTTCGACGAGGACTTTGCGGCGCAGGTGCTCGCGAAGCCCAAGCCCTGAGGGCCTCCGGTCAGTCGACCGCGAACGGCGGATCCGGATCGCCGGCATCCGCCGCACCAGCGGCGTCGGCCGGCAACGGATAGCGCCGCAGCAGCCGGCGGCAGAGTTCGACGTGTTCGAACTCCTCCTCGGCGAAGGTCTCGGCGAGCTTCTTCACCGAGGTGTCGGTGGTGCCCGAGGTAAGCCCGGTGTAGAACGCGAGCGCACGCTCTTCCGCGGCGAGAGCCATCAGCAGGGCGTCGCGCGGCGTCATCAGGTAATGGGCCATGCCGAGGTCCGCGGACTCGGGGCTCTCGGAGCGCCAGGCGGCCGCGGCAGCGTGCGGCGCGTCGACGCCGAGGCCGCCGGACATGCGGCGGATCTCTTCGGCATGCAGGCCCTCGGCGCGCGCGAGGTCGAGGAAAATGCGCGTCAGCTCGACGTTGTTGTGCGTCTCCATCTGTTCGGCCAGCAGCTTGTAGCGCTCCACGGCGTCGGTCTCGATCTCATAGGCGATCGCGTAGAGTGTCGCCGGGGAATCGATCGCTCCGGCTTTCGGTGTGTCGCTCATATCTCAAACCCCTTCTCGAGCTCGATTTGATCGCAAGGTGCCGCATCGGTCGCGGGCCGGTAGGGCGCGCGATTGCCGCGAAAGAGTACCCCCAGGTTGAAGCCGTCGTCGGTCATCAGGCGGCGCGCGGCCCGCGCCGCATCATCGGTCGCCTCGACCGGCGCCGAATGCACGAGGTCTTTCCACGCGCGCTGGTCCGGCCGGTAGGTCACGCACGGACTGAGTATCTCGATGAAAGAGAAGCCGGGATGGCGCACCGCCTCGACGATGAGGTTGGCGGTTTCGAGCGGATTGCCGGAATACGCCCGGGCGACGAAGTTGGCGCCGGAGGCGAGCGCGATCACGAGCGGATTGAAGGGCCGCACGCCGCTGCCGCCCGGCGTCAGCGCGGTGTCGAAATCCGGCTCCGTCGTCGGCGACGGCTGGCCTTTGGTCATGCCGTAGATGTGGTTGTCCATCACGAGGTAGGTGAGGTCGACGTTGCGCCGGCAGGCGTGCAGGAAATGATTGCCGCCGATCGAATAGCCGTCGCCGTCGCCGCTCGCGACGATCACGGCCAGATCCGGCCGGACGATCTTGAGCCCCGCCGCGAGCGGCAGCGAGCGGCCGTGCACACCGTGGAATCCGTAGCAGGAGGTATACGCCGGGATGCGCGATGAGCAGCCGATGCCGGAGATCACGGCGATCTGTTCCGGCGGCAGGCCGAGCGTCGCCATGGCCCGCGTCAGCGACATCAACACATGATAATCGCCGCAGCCGGGGCACCAGATCGGCTTGGTCTCCGATTTGTAGTCGCCGGGCTTGCAGGCGAGCGGGGCGGTCGCGCTCATAGGCTCTCTCCTCGGGTGAGTTGCCGGTAGATTTCGCTCGGACGGATCGGCAGCGGACCAGGCCGGTACAGGACCGAAGTTTCTTGGGGCAATGTGTAATGCGCGCGCAGAAAGCGGTGAAATTGCGCGCTGTGGCTCTGCTCGACGACCAGCAGGCGCTTGACTCCATGGAGCGCGGCGGCCATTTCGACCGGTCGCGTCGGCAGGAGCAGCCGCGGCGCGATCAAACGCACCGCGATGCCGTCGGCGCGTGCGCGCGCAATGGCCTCGCGTGCGACGCCGGTCAGGGATCCCCAGGTCATCACGGCGATTTCGCCGTCGCCCTCGAGCGTCGCCCAGAGCGCGCCGTAGTCGTAGCGTTCGATCTTGTCGCAGCGCTTGTCGAGCTGTGCGCCATGCTCGCGGGCGCCGCTCGTCGGAATGCCGCGTTCCGTGTGGGTCAGGCCGTCGGCGGTGTACTGGCCGCCGCGCGTTCCGGGGATCGCCATCGGCGAGACGCCGCTGCCGCCGAGCGCGTAGCGCTTGTAGGGCGCCGCGATCTCGGTTGCGCAGAGCCGCTTGCCGATGAAGCTGATGTCGGCCGGCCGGCTGACCGCGACCTGGGTCTGGCCGAGGGCTTGATCCGACAAGACGATCGCCGGCGCCTGCAGCATCTCGGCGAGAAAGGTGGCCCATTGCGTCGACAGCAGGCAGTCCGTCACCGATTGCGGTGCAATCACGAGATGCGGCGCTTCGCCATGCAGTCCATACACGGCAATGTTCAGGTCCGTCTGTTCGGATTTCGTCGGAATGCCGGTGGAGGGACCGCCGCGCATCACGTCGACGACGACGATCGGTATCTCGGCGGCGGTCGCGAGGCCGCGCGCCTCGATCATCAAGGAGAGTCCGGGCCCGGAAGTTGCGGTGATCGACGGCACGCCGCCGTAGGAGGCGCCGATGATCATATTGATGGACGCGAGTTCGTCCTCCGCCTGGACGAGCGTGCCGCCGACCTTCGGCAGGTTGGGCGCAAGCCATTCGAGAATCTCCGAAGCCGGCGTGATCGGATAGGCCGCCGCGAAGCGCACGCCGCCGCGCACAGCGCCGAGTCCGGTAGCCTCGTTGCCGGTGATCAGCCAGCGCTTGCCGTTCGCGCTCTGCGGCGGGGCGAGCCGGAACGCGCCCGCTACGGCGGCCACGGAATCGCCGCCGGCCCGCGTCGCCTCGACGCTCGCGTTGACGACGCCCGCGCCTTTGGCTTCAAAGTGCAGCTTGATGATCTGCCGCAGGGCCTCGTCGTCGAGCCCCAGGAGGCGCGCGGCCGCGCCGAGCGCGATCATGTTCGCGCGCCACGTGGGATTGGCTTTCGTCAGTTGCGCGAGCGGCAGTTCGATGATGCGCGTCCCCGCGGGCGCGAGCACCGGCGGCGGGGGGCCTGCACTCGGGTCGCTGATGACGATGCTCCCCGGAGCGAGCGCGATCTCGCCTTCGAAGCGCTGCGCGCTGACCCAGTCGATGCCGACGAGCAGGTCGACATTGTCGGCCAGGCATTCGACCGGTTGCGTTGCGAGGCGCACAAGCGCGGCCGCCTCGCCGCCGCGGATCTGCGGCCCGACCGACCGGGTCATCAATCCGTTCCAGCCGGCCTTGCATGCCGCTTCCAGCAGCATTGCGCCGGTAGTCAGCACGCCGGCTCCGCCGCTGCCGACAATCGCCACCGAGACACTGGTTTTTTCCGCCATCGCCCTCTCCCGCCGGCCGCCCTGTTTGACTCACTTCTCGTATTCTGGTACTTGATTACCTTAAAGCCGATCGCGCGGGCTGTCAAGGAATCCCCGGGAGGCCGGGCGGCGGCGCGAAATCCTGCCGCGGCTGTGCCGCCGGGCGGCGGCGTGCGATGCTAACCGGACATTTTACTCTTGAGGATCCAAAGCGATGAATGAAGCGTTCATTTGTGATGCGCTCCGCACGCCGATCGGCCGCCACGGGGGCGCGCTCTCGAGCGTGCGGCCGGACGATCTCGCGGCAATCGTGCTGCGCGAACTCCTGCGGCGCAATCGTGGGCTCGACCCGGCCGCGATCGACGACGTCATCCTGGGCTGCGCCAACCAGGCCGGCGAAGACAACCGCAACGTCGCGCGCATGAGCGCACTGCTCGCAGGTCTGCCCGCGGAGGTTCCCGGCGTGACGCTCAACCGCTTATGCGGCTCCGGTCTCGACGCCGTCGCGGCCGCGGCGCGCATGATCGCGGCGGGCGAGGCCGAGGTCGTGATCGCCGGCGGCGTCGAGAGCATGAGCCGCGCGCCGTACGTCGTTTCGAAGGGCGCGACGCCGTTTGCGCGCGACGCGCAAATGTTCGACACGACGATCGGGTGGCGCTTCGTCAACGCGGCTCTGAAGCAGCAGTACGGGACCGATTCGATGCCCGAGACCGGCGAGAACGTCGCCGCGGATTTCGGCATTGCGCGCGCGGACCAGGACAAATTCGCGTTGCGCAGCCAACAGCGTGCGCTGGCCGCGCAGGCCGCCGGCGCGTTCGCCGCCGAAATCATCGATGTGCCGGTCACCGACAAGCGCGGCCAGGTGACGGTCGTGCGCACCGACGAGCATCCACGCGCGACCAGCCTCGAGGCGCTCGCGAAATTGCCGGCGCCGTTCCGCGCGGGCGGTACGGTCACCGCGGGCAATTCCTCCGGCATCAACGACGGCGCATGCGCACTGGTGCTCGCCGCGCCGGGTGCGCTCGAGCGCTACGGGCTCACGCCGCGCGCGCGCGTAGTCGGCACCGCGGTGGCCGGCGTGCCGCCGCGGATCATGGGCATGGGCCCGGTCGCGGCGACCCAAAAGCTGCTCGCGCGGCTCGGCGTCGCGCTCGCCGACATCGACATCATCGAACTCAACGAAGCATTCGCCGCGCAGGCGCTCGCGGTGCTGCGGACGCTCGGCATCGCGGACGATGCAGGCCACGTCAATCCGCAGGGCGGCGCGATCGCGCTTGGGCATCCGCTCGGCGCGAGCGGTGCGCGCCTCGCGACCACCGCGGTCCACCAGTTGCAGCGCGGCGGCGGGCGGCGGGCCTTGTGCACGATGTGTATCGGCGTGGGCCAGGGCATCGCGATGCTCATAGAGCGGGTCGGGTAAGGGAGAGATTCCATGACTGAGTCCACCGTTCGTTCGGAGCGCCGCTGCGACATCGTCGTGCTGTCGATCGATCATGCTCCCGTCAACGCGCTCGCCTGGCCGGTGCGCAGCGCGCTGCTCGACGCGGTCGTGGCCGCGGACTTGGACGCCGGCGTCGCCGCGATCGTCATTCATGGCGTCGGGCCGCATTTCGTCGCCGGCGCGGACATTCGCGAATTCGACGACAAGCCCAGGGCGCCCGTGCTCGCCGACGTGCTGTTGCGGATTGAGGCCTGTTCGAAGCCCGTGATCGCGGCGCTGCACGGTTCAGCGTTGGGCGGCGGCTTCGAACTCGCGCTCGCCTGTCATTACCGGACGGCTGCGGAAAATGCGGTTTTCGGTTTGCCGGAGATCAAGCTGGGCCTGTTGCCCGGCGCGGGCGGCACGGCGCGGCTCACGCGCCTCGTCGGAGTCGCCGAAGCCATCGCAATCATGCTGAGCGGCGAGGCGATCGCGTGCGCGCGTGCGCGCGCGCTCGGAATCGTCGATGCCGTCAATCCGGGTCCCGACCCGCTCGCCGGTGCCGTCGCCTACGCGCGCGAACGCGTGAACTCGGGCGCGGGTCCGCGCCGCCTGCGCGACCGCGCCGTTCCGGGGGGATTGCCCGACGCGGCGTTCATCGCCGAGCAGCGGCGGCTCGCCGTGCGCAAATATCCGGGCGTGGCCTCCCCGGAGGCGATCATCGAATGTGCGCTGGCCGCGGCCTCGGTCGACTTCGACGCGGCGGCCGCGCTGGCGCGGCAATGGTTCGAGAAATGCCGGCTGTCGGACGCCTCGCGCGCGTTGCGGCATCTGTTTTTCGCCGAACGCGGTGCGCGCCCGGCCCTTGCCGCGCGCACGGTGAGCCGCGTAGGCGTCCTCGGCGCGGGCACGATGGGATCGGGTATCGCGCTCAGCCTCGCCACCGCAGGCTACGGCGTCACGCTCGTCGACACCAATGCGCAGGCCGGGGCGACCGGCATGGAGCGCGTACGCGCGACGCTGGCGGCCTCGGTCGACAAGGGGCGTCTCGACGCCGCGGCCGCGGCAGCGGCTCTCG
>DAIDVO010000097.1 GCA_027456085.1 Steroidobacteraceae bacterium
CATTCTTCTATCTCGTGCCGATGAGCGCCGCCTTCATCGCCGCGCGCGCGCGGCACGCAGGCGACGCTGCGCTGGCTCGCACGCCACATCGCGCTAATCGCGGCCGCGCTCGGCGCCGCCTATGCAACGATGAGCGCCTTGTACGCGGCCGGAATTTTCGAGAAGTCCGAGCGCGTCGCGATCGAGACGCAATGGGGCGGAAAGCTCCTGTGGTATGCGCGCGAGGTGCTGCCGAACGCTCTCAGCGTGTTCGTCTTGAACGACGATCATTGGCGGGGCCGCGCCCAATACCTGATCGGCGCCGCGCTGCTCGCGCTCCTGTTGAGCGGCGGCGCCGCGCTCGAGTGGCGCCGCCACGGCCGGGCCCGCGGCCTGCTGTGGCTCACGGCGCTCGCAGGTTTGCCGCTATTCGCGGTCTCGGTCAGCATGATCGCCGCCGAGCGCTACGCGACCTACCGTACGATTTTCGCGATGACCGCGGTGCTCGTCTGTTTCGCGGTGGCCTCGGCGGATGCGCTCACGGCGAACTGGAGCAAGGCGCGGCGCACGGCGCTCGCGGCGAGCGCGTTTCTCGGCGCTTTGCTGACCGCGCAATATCACGCCTACGCACTGCTCGCGCTGCCGCAGGGCCATGAATGGCGCCTCGTCATGAACGGCGCGGAACGCGTGCAGCTGCGCGGTCTGCCCCCGCCGCGGATCTTCATCGTCGCCCCGGACCCCGCCGATAGTTCGACGGCGAGGATCTACCACGACGAATTCGGTTCCTTGTCGTCGAATTCCGATTGGGTGCCGAAGGAGATGTTCAAGCGCGCGATGCGCGATCTGCATCCGACCACGCCGCATCTGGATTCGCGCTACGCGTTTGCCAGCGGCGACGCCTGGCCCAAGGGGCGTTTCGACGTGGTCGTCGATATGCGCCGCCTGCGGCTGTTCCGCGCCGGCGACCAAAGCGCGGGTTACCTCGCGATTGCTAGATCCCCAGATAGTCCGTCAGGCGCCCGCGCAGAATCGCCGCCTTCACCGCGAGCGGCCACAGCGCGTGCAGGCCGATCGTCTTCAGCGACGTGATCGGCATGTCGATCGGAGCCTCAGGGTTCAGCGCGCGCTTTGCAAGCTCGGCGCCGAGCGCCGTGCCCATGGCGACGCCGCGGCCGTTGTAGCCGAGACACACGAGCACACCCGCCGCGGGTTCGTGCACATGCGGGTAGTGATCGCGCGTCATCGCCAGGCGCCCGCCCCACGCATGCGTCCACGGGATCGCGCCCAAGCCCGGCCACAGCCTGCGCGCATAGTCGAGGATATGCGGTATTTGCGCGGCGGAGTCGATCTCGCGCATCGGCCCGCGCCCGCCGATCAACAGGCGAGAGCCGGCGTCGATGCGGTAATAGACGGTCACCGTGCCGCATTCGTAGAGCACGCTGCGCGCCGGGAGCATCGCGCGCGCAAGCGCCTGCGGAACCGGCGCCGTCGCCGCGATCGCACCGAACAGCGGCACGATGCTGCGCCTCAAGTCAGGCCAGAGGCCGTCCGTGTAGCCGTTGGTCGCAATGATCACCTGGCGGGCCGCGACCAGGCCGCGCGGCGTGCGCGCCCGCCACGCGCCGCCGGCGCGCGCAAGTCCAAGCACGCGCGTGCCGCCGTGCACGGCGGCGCCCGCGTGCGCTGCCGCGCGCGCCAAGCCGCGCGCGAAGCTCAACGGGTTCAAATCGCCCCCGCGCCGATCGAGCATCGCGCCCGCATAGCGGTCCGTGCCGGGCGCCGCCGCAATGGCGTCGCGCCCGAGGAATTCCACCGGCGCGCCGCGGCGGCTCCACTGGTCCGCGGTGCGGCGCACCGCGGCCACGTGGCGCGGATGCACGGCCGCGCGCAACGTACCGTTGCGGCGCGCGTCGCAGGCAATCGAGTGGCGTTCGATCAAATCGAAGACGAAACTCGGCGCCTGGCCGGCAAGCGCATTCATGCGTCCACCGAGGTCGGCGCCGAAGTCGCGCTCCACCTGGTCAGGATCCTCTTTGAGGCCCGGATTGACTTGGCCGCCATTGCGCCCGGAAGCGCCCCATCCCGGCTCCTCGGCTTCGAGGAGAACGACGTCCGCACCGAGCAGGGCCGAGTGCAGCGCGGCCGAAAGCCCGGTGAAGCCGCCGCCGATGACGAGCACGTCGGCGCGCCGCTCGCCTTCCAACGGCGGCGTCGCGGCCGCGGCCTCGGCGGTTTCTCGATATAGGTTGGGCATGGCCCGAAATCCCGCCCGGCGGACTCGAGGAGCCTCGAGTCCGCCGGGGTTTGGCACGATCTTCCGACTTCAGAATTTCTGGCCGATCTTGATACCGATCGTGCGCGGCTGACTCGGTACGTCATACATCGCGATCACGCCGCAGCTCGCCGGATCGCATTCGGCGAAGCGATCCAGCACCGCACGCTTGTCGAACGCATTGTTGATGTACAGCTCGTAATGCATCGAGTTCTTGTTCAATCCGAACGAGAAGTCCGCAAGCGTGTACGAGGGCTCCTGACCGAGCGCCGTGGCCGCGGCGAGCCGCAAGTCCGCCCAGCGCGGACCGACATAGACCGCCGAAGCCTGCACGCTCGCATCGTAGCTGCCGACCGGGACCGTGTAGCGCGCGGTAACGTTACCCTTGACTTTCGACGTCACCGGCAACTGCGTGCCTGCAGGCGCGTAGAGCGAGCTGCCCGGCGTACTGAAGGTCTGTGTCAACTTCGCATCGATATAGGACAAACCGCCGGACAGCGTCAACTGATCCGTCGCCGCGAATTCCAGGTCGGTTTCCAAGCCCTTGATCTGCGCCTGGCCCGCGTTCGCAATGACCGTGACCGCGTTCGTGCCGAGGTAGGAGAACTGGAAGTCCTTCCATTTTTCCCAGAAGATCGCGCCATTCCAGCGCAGCCGGTTCTCATCCCACTGCGTCTTCCAGCCGAATTCGTAGTTATTGAGATAATCCGGCTTGTACGGCGGCAAGCTGCCGCCGCCGTTGCGGTTCACGCCGCCCGGACGGAAGCCCTTCGAGTACGTGGCATAGATCATGTGATCTTTGTCGAACTTGTAGGTCAGGTTCACCTTCGGCGTGGTGCCGGAGCCCGTGCTGCGGCCGTTGAGATCCTGGCACGGCGCACCATGGAACGGTGCGAACGGCGTGAAGCAGGTCGCGATGCCTTCGTGCGCGCTGAACGTCGAATTGAAGCCGTAGAAGCCCTGCAGCGTGTTGTCGAACGTGTAGTAGCGGGCACCGGCGGTGCCGGTCAAATTCGGCAGGAAGTCATACGAGAACTCGCCGAAAATCGCGGAATCGCGGTCCACGCGCTCCTGGTCCGTGAGCCAGATCGATCCCGGCCAGCCCGGCACCGAAATGTCGTTCGGCGCGACCGACCCCAAGGGGTCGCCGTTGTTGACGACATAGTCCTGCAGGATCTCGTGTACCTGGCGCTGCGTGAACAGGCCCGCGGTCACGCGAAATCGGTCCTCTTTCGGCGAGGTGACGCGCAGTTCGTTGCTGATCTTCGTATAGTGATCGCGGCCGACGATATGTTGCGCCGGGTTGATCAGATTGCCGGCGTTATCCAGAAAGAACGCGCCCGAGCCGTACGCCGTGTCGTAGAACAGCGAGTAATCCGTGTAATCGCTCTGTTCATGGGTGTTGCGCGTCAGGTACGCGCCCGCGTAGACGAGGTCGAAATTGCTGATCTTCCCCTCGACGGTCAGCGAGGATTGAACGAACGAGTCGTGCTCGGTATCCGGGAAGAAGTGGCCGATTTTCAGGTCGCCGAGCTTCGGGTCGTAGGCGAAGCTCCCGTTGGTCTGTTGCGTCTGGCCCATCACGGTCGGCGTGATCGTCCATTGGTCGTTGAGGTCGACTTTCAGCGCGGCGCGGCCGCCCTTGGTCTCGACGTCGTTGTAGTTATTCTTGAGCTGCGATGCGTTGTCGAAAACGATGCCCGACGTCGGGAACGTGACCGTGCGGTGCACGTTGTCGATGTAGCCCGCGTCCTTTTCGTCCCAGCCGACGAGGCGCACGGCCGCGATGTCCGATAGCGGCAGGTTCACGTACCCTTCCGCCGTGTAGCCGATGCCGCCGTGATCGACCGAGTTGCCGCCGAGGTCGTAGCCGGCGGAGAACTTCGTGGGATCGGGCTTGTTGGTGATGATGCGGATCGTGCCCGCTTCGCTGCTCGCGCCGTACAAGGTGCCTTGCGGGCCGGAGAGGGCCTCGACCCGTTGGATATCGTAGATATGGATATTGAGATTGCCGTCGATCGTCGTCACCGGCTGTTCGTCGAGATACATGCCGACCGAGGGCAGGGAGCCGGAGTGATTTCCGTCGCCGCCGCTCGCGACGCCGCGCATGTAGGTGTGTTCGACCGACGGGCCGGCATCCTGGAACGACACGCTCGGTAGGTACTTGACGTAGTCGTTGAAATTCGTGACGTGCAGGCGTTCGAGCTGTTGCGTGCCGATCGCCTGGATGCTCAAGGGGACGTCTTGCAGATTCTCGGTACGCTTCTGCGCGGTGACCACGACCTCTTGCAGCGTGGGGACGTCGGATGCGTCCGCCGCGTAAGCCGCATGCATGCACGCGAGTAGCATTGATGCAACAGGCACGCCGGTGCGCGCCAACATACTACGCCGCGCGAGCGCGGGCTTATCAATTGCCTTACCGCGTTTGAGCTTACGCAACCGACTTCTCGTCATGATTAATCCCCTTGTGGCCTTTATGCATCGAATTAAACGGCGAGTATGCCACAGCGGCGCCGATATTAGAAAAGCGGAATATTGGGATACTCGTCGAGCACCCCGCCGAGCGCGCGCTTGAGCGGCCCCAACCACGGCTCAAAGTGGCGCCATTGGTCGATGCCGCCGCGAAAAATCGGCCGGCGCACTTGCTGCGAACTCGCGGTGCGCACCGCGCGCTCGTTCTCGTAGAAACGCAGGCACGCCTGTTCGAACGGCAGGCCACAATGCGCGAGGAGCCGCCGCAGCTCGCCTTCGGTGTCGTCGATCATCGACTCGTAGGTAACGCGATGGATGCGCCCCGGCAGCACCGCGTCGAAATGCGCGATCAATTCGACGTAGTCGCGGTAATAGCGGCCGATGTCCTCGAGGCTGTAGGTGAAATTTTGGCCGCGCGCGAAATGCTGCTTGAACCCGGAGAAACAACAGCCGAGCGGATGGCGGCGCGCATCGATGATCTTCGCGTTCGGCAGGATCAGCTGAATCAGGCCGACATGCGCGAAATTGTTCGGCATCTTGTCGATGAAAAACGGCGCAGCGGTTTTGCGCTGGATGCGGGTCTGTTCGAGGTAGCGCGCGCCGAGCTCACGGCATTGTTCCGCGCTCAAACCCGCGAGCGCCCCGGGATACCCGCCCTCTTCGGCCCCCTTGTCCTTGCCGAACAAGCTCTTCGCGATCGCCGGGATGTCCGGCAGCTCCATCGTGCCCTCGACGCTCGAGTGGCTCGCGAGAATTTGCTCGATCAGCGTCGAACCCGCGCGCGGCAGGCCGACGATGAAAATGGGATCGGCGGCGGCCTCTCCGTACCCCTTGCGCTCGGCGAAAAACGCGGGCGTCATCAAGCCCTTGCAGCGCCTCACGTGCGCCCACATTTCATCGGCGCAATAGGCGATGCCGGCACGCCGCAAACGGTTGCCCGCGGCATAATGCTCGAACGATTCGGCATACGCGCCCGCGTCCTCGAGCGCCTTGCCGAGCGCGAAATGCAGATGGTAGCGATCCTCGTCGGCAAGATCGGATCGCTCCAACTGCCGGCGCATCGATGCGATCTGCGCGGCGCTGAAGCGCACGGTCTTCAAATTCGCGAGGCTCCAATACGCCTCGCCGAGGCCGGGCAAGAGTTCGATGCTCTTCTCGTACGCGGCGATGCTTTCCCGTTCGCGGCCGTTGGTCTTGAGCGCATGCCCGTAGCTCATCCAAATTTTCGGTTGATGCGGGTGCGCCGCGAGCACCTCCCCATAGATCTCGATCGACTGTTCGTAGTCGCCGATGCGCGCGAGGATCGCGGCCTTCAAATTCCGGTATCCCGGATGATGCGGCTCGCGCGCGAGCAAGGCGTCTATTTCGCGCAGCGCGGCCGCCGGCTTGTTGTGCCGATGGAGAACCAGCGCGTATTGATGGCGCGCGGCGCCGAAGCTCGGACTCAATTCCAGGCAGCGCGCGAGCAGGTTCTCGGCGTCCTGGTAGCGGCGCAAGCGCGCGGCGACCTCGGCGAACATGCGGATCGCCGGCACGTCGGTCGGGAATTTGCGCAAATGCGCGCGCAATAGCGCCTCGGCGGTCGGTATGTCGTTGCTGCAAAGCGCCGCCGCCGCGGCGAGCAAGCGCGGATCCTTGGTCGAGGCCTTGATGTGCTGCGCATAGGCCGCATCGGCGCCTTGCGTATCGCCTGCGCTCGTCAATTGATCGCCGAGCGCACGCCACGCATCGGCGAAATCAGGTTTGAGCTCGACCGCGCGGCACAACGCGGCGAGCGCCGCGTCGCCGCGTTCGGCCTGCGCAAGCGCCAAGCCCATTTGATACTGCGCGGCCGCCCATGGCGCTTGCGCCGCGGCAAGCGGCTCCAACACTTCGAGCGCCGCCGAGGTCTCGCCGAGCGCGCGCCGCGCCGCGCCGAGATACAGGCGCGCGAGCGGGTGATGCGGCGCGACGCGCAGAATTTCCGCCGCCTGGGTCGCGGCCAGGCGCGGGGCTTGATCGAGCAATTGCGCCGTGTGGCGCAGCGCGACTTCGACGCTGCCGACCGGGGTTTTTTGCATAGGGCGGCCAGCCTACCCGGGTTCACCGGCGCGAACCACCCCCGCACAAGCGCCGTAGATGTCGGGCCGGCCAAACGGCTACACTCGCGCGATGCCTCCTCATGCGCATGCCCTCGAACATCACCGGCTCGCGGGGATCGGCTGGCTGCGAGCCGGCGTTCTGGGAGCGAACGACGGCATCGTCTCCACCTCGAGCCTGATCGTCGGCGTCGCGGCCGCGCACGCGACGCACGCGAATATCGTATTGACCGGCGTCGCCGGGCTGGTTGCGGGCGCGATGTCGATGGCCACCGGCGAGTACGTTTCGGTGCATTCGCAAGCGGACTCCGAGGCCGCGGCGCTCGACCAGGAACGCGCGGAACTCGCGGTCGACTACGCCGGCGAGAGCCGCGAGCTCACCGACATCTACGTGCGCCGCGGCTTGGACCCGAAACTCGCGGCCCGGGTCGCGGAACAACTGATGGCGCACGATGCCCTGGGGTCGCACGCGCGCGATGAACTCGGTTTGTCGGTGACCTTGCGTGCGCGCCCGGTACAGGCGGCGCTCGCGTCCGCGGTGAGCTTTGCGGCCGGTGCGCTGTTGCCGCTCGCCGTCGCCGCGCTCGCGCCGGCCCGCTACTTGATTCCCGCGACCGTCACCGTCACGCTTGCGGCTCTGCTCGGCTTGGGTGCGCTGTCGGCGAGTGCCGGCGGCGCGAATGCCTGGAAAGGCGCGCTCCGGGTCGCGTTCTGGAGCGCGCTCGCGATGGCTGTGACCGCCGCCGTCGGCGCGCTGTTCGGCAGGATCGGAATATGACGCCATCGGCTCTGAATCTCAGAATCGTCCTGGCGGCCCGCCCCGACGGGCCCGCGACGACGGCATCGTTCCGCAGCGAGCGCGTGCCGATCCCGGAATTGGGCCAGGGTGAGATTCTGCTGCGTACGCTGTGGCTGTCGCTCGACCCGTACATGCGCGGACGCATGAGCGATGCGCCGTCCTACGCGGCGCCGGTCGCGCTCGGCGCGGTGATGATCGGCGGCACCGTGTCGCGCGTGCAAACCTCGCGCCATCCGGATTTTCATCCCGGGGACTTGGTCCTTGGCATCAGCGGCTGGCAGGAATACGCGATTGCGGACGGCGCCGGCCTCATCAAGCTGCCGCCGACGATGGCGCATCCGTCGTATGCGCTTGGGGTGCTCGGCATGCCGGGTTTCACCGCTTATATGGGCCTGCTGGACATCGGCAAGCCGGTCGCGGGCGAGACCGTCGTCGTCGCCGCGGCGACCGGCGCGGTCGGTTCGGTCGTGGGGCAGATAGCGAAGATCAAAGGCTGCCGCGTCGTCGGCATCGCGGGCGACGCGCGGAAAATAGCATGGGCGACCGAAGATCTCGGCTTCGATGCCTGTATCGACCATCATGCGCCGGATTTCGCGCACGCCTTGGCCGCCGCATGCCCGGACGGCATCGACGTCTACTTCGAGAACGTCGGCGGCAAGGTCTTTCGGGCCGTGGTGCCGCTCCTCAACATACACGCGCGCGTGCCGGTCTGTGGATTGATCGCGCATTATCAGGGCGATGCAAAAACCGACGGCCCGGATTTCACGCCGGCGCTGATGCGCACCATCCTGACGAAGCGCCTGACGGTGCGCGGCATCATCATTTTCGACTACGAGGCGGGACGCGGCGAATTCCACGATCAAATGAGCGCCTGGGTGCAGAGCGGCGCGATCAAATACCGCGAAGACGTCGTTGCCGGACTCGAAAATGCGCCGGCCGCTTTTATCGGACTGTTGACGGGGCGCAACTTCGGCAAGCTCATCGTCAAGGTCGGCGCCTGAACGCACGCTAGGTGAACGCCAGAATCGGCGCATTGTCGATAGAGCTCTCGGCGCACGCGCTAAGCGTCGCTGCGAGCCTCCTGACCTATGTATTGACGACGCGCGCGGCGCAAAGTCGCCGGCCGCCGTCGATCGCGATCGCCTGGGTCCTCGGCATGATCGCGGTTCCGTATCTCACGTTGCCGATCTATTTGCTGTTCGGCCGCCGCAAATTGCTGCGCAAGGCGCCGCATCGGCCGGCGCGGCCCGCGACGCCGCGGCATTGGGCCGAGGATCTGATCGAGAGCTTCGATCTGCCGGCCGCATCGCGGGCGAGCGTGCGGCTGCATGCCGACGGCGCGGCCTCGCGCAGCGGGCTGTTCGCAACGCTTGCGCGCGCCACCCGGCGGCTCGACGTCTGTACCTACATCCTGGGCCGCGATCCATTCGGCCGCGAAGTCGCCGCGCGCCTGAGCGAGCGCGCCCGCGCGGGCGTCAGAGTCCGGCTCCTCATCGACGGCGTCGGCGCGCTCCAGTTGCCGCACGCTACCATCGCCGGATTGCGGGCCGCGGGCGTCGAGACGGCGGTCTTTTGTCCGCTGCTCGCGCGCACGACCAGCGGCCCGCGCAACCTGCGCAATCATCGCAAGTACGCGATCGCCGATGCGGCCGCGCTGTGGGCCGGCGGCAGAAATCTCGCGGCCGAGTACTTCATCGGCGGGCGCGGCGCACCGCCCTGGCGCGACTTGTCGTTCGATTTGCACGGCGCCGTCGCCGCCGCCGCGGCGCGCCAATTCGAGACCGACTGGATCGCCTCCGGAGGCAAGCCGGCCACCGACACTCCCGCCGCACCCCAAGATCCCGAGGCGCCGCTCGCCCAATTCCTGCCGAGCGGCCCCGACCAGACCGAGGACACCGTTCACGCACTGCTGGTCGACGCCTGTTTTCGCGCCGAGCGCCGCCTGCTCGCCGTCACGCCGTACTTCGTTCCGGACTCAGCGTTCGAAGCGGCGATTCGCCTGGCCGCGCGCCGCGGCGTCAAGGTCGATATCTGCCTGCCGCGCAAGTCCAATCATCGCCTGGCCGATTTCGCGCGCAGCCGCAGCATGCGCGCGCTCACCGAGGCCGGCGTCGCATTCCATTTGGCGCCTTACATGGTGCACGCGAAGGCGGTGGTCTTCGACGACTCGCTCAGCCTCTGCGGCTCGGTGAATCTCGACTCGCGCAGTCTGTTGTTGAACTACGAGTCGGCGGTCATATTTTACGGCCGGGCCGAGATCGACTGGCTCGCCGCCTGGATCGAATCCTTGATCGCGGATGCCGGGCGCTACCAGCGCCGGGCTCCCGGCCTGTGGCGCGATATCGGCGAGGGACTCCTCCTCACGCTCGCCTATCAATTGTAATGCTCACGATCATTGATTCGGCGCGCTCCGCCCATAGTATGCTTTGGATGTTGCGGCTGAGTGCGCGCGTTTGACGCGCAAGGTGAACGGTGGAATTCAAGGACTATTACAAGATCATGGGCGTTGCGCGCGATGCAACCGAAGCGCAGATCAAACACGCGTACCGCAAGCTTGCGCGCAAATACCACCCCGCCGTCAGCAAGGAAAAGGACGCCGAGGCGCGCTTCAAGGACTTGGGCGAAGCCTACGAAGTCTTGAAGAATCCCGAGAAGCGCGCCGCCTACGATCAATTGGGCCCGGATCACCGCTCCGGCGAGCAATTCCGTCCGCCGCCCGACTGGGGCGCGGGCTTCGAATTCAGCGGCGGCGGCGATTCCTCGTACAGCGATTTCTTCGAGGCGCTGTTCGGCCGACAGGCGCGCGCGCGGCCGCGTACCCACGGCGAAGACCACCACGCGAAGGTCTTGCTGGATCTCGACGCGAGCCTCTCGGGCGGGTCGCGCGAGATCCGCTTGCGCGTTCCCGACGTCGACTCCGCCGGACATCTGGAATTGAAGGAGCGCACGCTCAACGTGCAGATACCGAAGGGGATCCTCGCGGGCCAGACGATCCGCCTTGCGGGACAAGGCGCGCGCGCCGCGAGCGGTCCGGCCGGCGACCTTTATATCGAGGTGGAATTCCAGCCGCACCGGATCTACCGGGTCGACGGCCGGGATTTGTATCTCGATCTGCCGGTCGCGCCTTGGGAAGCGAGCTTGGGCGCGAGCGTCAAGACGCCGACCCCGGCGGGGCCGATCGATCTGAAAATCCCGGCAGGCTCGAAGGCCGGCACGAAACTCAGGCTCAAAGGCCGCGGCATTCCGGCGAACCCGCCGGGTGATTTCTTCGTCATACTGGAGATCGCGCTGCCGCCGGCCGACAATGAGACCGCCAAGGCCGCGTACCAGGCGCTGGCCGCGGCGCTGCCGTTCGATCCTCGCGCACATCTTTGAGAGAGTTACCGCCGATGCCGCAACGTGAGATACATGTCATTTCCGGCACGATCATCGAACAGGACGCGACGCTCACGGTCGAGGACTTGAGCCGGCTTTGCGCGGCCGAGGCTGCGCATATCGCCGCGCTGGTCGAAGAAGGCATACTCCCGGTGATCGGCGGCATCGCGCCGCCGTGGCGCTTCCCGGGCGCCGCGCTGCGGCGCGCGCGCGTCGCATTGCGCCTGCAG
>DAIDVO010000098.1 GCA_027456085.1 Steroidobacteraceae bacterium
GCGGTCGCGCGTATCTACCGGCATCGATTCCGCCCGGCACCCCGACCGCGGATCTGCGCTGAGGCGCTGCCGCTATGACGATGCGTCTGCGCCTGATCCTTGCCGCCGCGCCCGGCCGGATAAACCATGCGTACGTGACGGTCAGGGTTTGCGCGGCCGGCAGCCAGTCGCAGTGCGCGAACATCGACCATGTGCTGCTGGATACCGATTCGACCGGCTTGCGCTTGTTCCGCTCGGTATTGACCGCGGCCGGCGTGACTTTGGGCGGCACGACCGACGCGCAGGGACAGCCGCTCGAGGAATGCGTGAGCTTCGGCAGCGGCCAGGTATGGGGACCCGTGGCGTCCGCCGACGTCGCCTTGGCCGGTGAAATCGCGGCCGCGTTGCCGGTGCAGGTCATCGACGACACCAACACCGGCGCAGCGCCGCCGCCGGCCTGCGGCACCGGGGGCACACTGATCAACGGCGTGGCCGCGCTCGGCGCCAACGGACTGCTCGGAGTAGGGGTGTTCGCACAGGACTGCGGCGCCGGCTGCGTCAATGCCGGCGCGCCGTTGCCGGTCTACTTCGGCTGCACCAGCGCCGGGGCCTGCACCGCCGAGAACGTCGCCCTCGCGCACCAAGTGAGCAACCCGGTGGCGCTGTTTGCGAGCGACAACAACGGCGTCATCGTCGACCTGCCGAACCTGATCAACGCCAACGGCGATACTTCCGTCCACGGGCAGTTGATATTCGGGCTTGGCACGCAATCGGACAATGCGCTGCCGGTCACCGGACTCAACGTCCTCGGCACCGACGCGCGCGGCGAATTCACGGCAACCTACAACGGCGGCGCAACCGTCCTGCCCGCGGTGATCGACTCCGGAACCGATTCCTACGCGTTCAGCGATCCCCTCATCGCGACCTGTTCGTCCGGCGCGTTCATCGGCTATTACTGCCCCACGGTCGCGCCGCTGAACCGCTTCGCGGTCAACATGGGCGTGGGCGTGAACAACGCGGTCAGCACGGTGAATTTCGCGCTTGCGGATCCGAGTTCCTTCGTGGCCGGCGCGGCCGCCTACGCCGATCTCGGCGGCGGCGGCGGCTCGAGCACGTTCACCTGGGGCATGCCGTTCTTCTACGGGCGCATGGTCTACGTCGGGATCGAACAAAGAACCGCCGGCGCCTACACCGGCCCGTTCTTCGCGTACTGATTGCGCCGCGCCGATGCCCCCGCCGGCATTCAGCCGCTGCCGCCCAGTTGCCCGGCAATCGCCGCGAAGCCGCGGTCGGCGGCAACGTCGCGCGCCGACACACCGCTCGTGTTGCGCAGCGCCGTATTGGCGCCGGCCTTGACGAGGAGCGCGCAAATGGTCGCGTAGCCGCCGCGGCTCGCGGCGATCAACGCGGTGTCGCCGGCGTCGTTCTCGGCATCCAGATTCGGCGAGCGCGCGAGCAATGCCTCGACCGCCTCCACATGACCGGTCGCGGCGGCAATCACGAGCGGGGTGTCGCCGTCGGCGTCGCGCGCATTCAACGCTGAACCGTCGGCATCCAGCAAAGTCACGAAAACGCCGGCGTCGGCTTGCGCGGCGGCGGCGTGCAGCGGAGTGACGCCGTGCGCATCCGCCACCCGCGGATTTGCGCCGGCGCCGAGCAGCATCGCCACTTCGTCGGCCGAGCCCGCCCGCGCCGCATACCACAAGGCCGTACGCCGATCATGGTCCAGCGCGCCGGTCTTGGCATGGTGTTCGAGCAGCAGCTTGACGAGCGCGCCGTCACCGCCGGCGCAGGCGAGCATCAAGGCCGTATGCCCCTGCGAGTCGGTGGCCCCGGGGCGCGCGCCGGCGGCGAGCAGAATCGCCGCCATCGCCGCATGCCGGGCGCGGACCACCGCAAGCAGCGGCGCTTGTTCGGCGGCGGCGTGCGCATCCGGCGGCACGCCGGCCTCGAGCAGCGCTTTGACGAGCACCGCGTCGTTGCGCGTGGCCGCGAGCCACAGGACGCTATGGCCGGAACGGTCGGTGGCGGTTGCATCGGCGCGATGCGCGAGCAACAGCCGCAGACTCGACATCGCATGCGCGTCCGCGGCCACTTGCAACAACGGCTCGCCCTGCGCCAGCCGCAGGTTGGCGTTGCCGCCCGTGCTCAGCAGCTGCTGCACGCTCGGCGCATCGTCGCGGGCCACCGCAAGCGCGAGCGGCGGCCAACCGCGATAAATGGCGCCCGGGTGCGCCGGATCGAACCGGCCGCCGTCGCGACCCGGGATGGAAGCGACGAGAGCGGCATGCAGCCCGACGGATTTCAGCGCCGCGGCGGCGGCGTCCGCACCCACGGCGAGCGCGTCGTCGAGCGCGTCGTAGCCGCGGCGGTCGCGCGCATCGAGTTTGGCGCCGGCGCGCCGCAGTGCGGCGATGTTCGCGGTGCTGTTGGCGCGCGCCGCGTAGCTTAGCGCCGTGCGTAGCTGCTGATCGACGGCGTCAGGCTTCGCGCCATGCGCCAGCAGAAGCGCGGTCATCGCCGAGTCAGGCCGGCCGGAGGCGATCATCAGCGCGGTCGTGCCGGCCTCGTCCACCGCGTGCACGTCGGCACCCAGGTCGAGCAGCGCCTGCGCGGCCGCGAGCGCGCCGGATGCGGCCGCGTACGACAGCGCCGTGCGGCCGAACTCATCGCGAACCGACGCGCTCGCGCGCCCGATCCGGCGCAATTCGGCAACGTCGTTCCTGCGTGCGCAGTAAAGTACCCACGGCGCCAACAAGGCCGGATCGGAGGCACCGACGGATTCAACGTCGAGCAAGGGCCGATTTGTGCGCAACGCCTCGAGCGCGCGGTAATAGCCCGACTTGGCCGAGCGCACCAGCCACTGATGCGCGGCGCCCGGCGGCGCGTCACGATCGTGGGTCAACTCGGCGGCGAGCACGTAGGCAGCCGCGCCCTGTCCGTGCTCGGCTGCCGTTCGCAGCAGCGTACGCGCGCGCGCCGCATCGGGAATGACGCCGACGCCGTTGAGATAGATGAGGCCGAGCAAATATTGCGCGTCGGCGTCGCCCGCATTGCCGGCGGCATCGAGGAGCGCGATCGCCTTGCCGAATTGCAGGGTCCGCAGAGCCGCGCGCACGGGCTCGAGCGCATCGTCGCGTTGCAGTGGCTTGGGCTGCGCCGACGCCGCGCCCAGGCCGAGCGCGCAGTATAGCAGCGCCATGCACCGGCGTGAGGCGCGTCGTCCGTTCATCATGCCGTCCCGAACTTCGTTTCGACCGCGATCCCGATCGACTTGAGGAAATCATTCGGCAGGATGCCGCCGGCACTCACGATCACCGCATCGTTCGGCATGTGCAGCTCCTTGCCGGAGTGCGCCAGGATAACTTCGTTCGGCCGTATCTCCTTGACTTGCGAACCCAACAGCACCTCGAGCCGGCCTTGTGCGGCCGCTTCGTCGACGCGTTGACGGTTGCGCTGCTTGGCGCGCTGGAACGCATCGCCGCGGTAGGAGAGCGCGACCGTCGCATCGCCGAGTTCGGCGATGCTGGCCGCGGCCTCGAGAGCGCTGTCGCCGCCGCCGACGACGATGACCTTGCGGCCGCGGTATTGTTCCGGATCGATCAGCCGATAGACGACTTTCGGCAGCTCCTCGCCCTGCACGCCGAGTTTGCGCGGCGTGCCGCGCCGTCCGATTCCCAACAGCACGGTCGAAGCGACGATCTCGCGCTTGCCGGTCTTCACGTGAAACACGCCGTCCTTTTTCTCGATCGCCTCCACACGCTCCTGATAGCTGATTTTCAGGCCATTGCCGCTGCAGGCCTCGCTCCAGAACTCCAGCAACTTCTCCTTCGAGGTATTGCGGAATTGCACCTTGCCGATGATCGGCAATTCCACCGGCGCCGTCATCACGAGCTTGCCGCGCGGGTACTGGAATACCGCTCCGCCGAGAGCCTCTTGTTCGAGCGTCTCGTAGCTCAGGCCGATCTCGGTCGCCGCGAGCGATGCCGCAAGGCCCGCGGGTCCCGCGCCGACGATCAACACGTCGAGCGCGCCTGCCCTCCTCAAACCCGCCTTTGCGATCGCCTCGAGCGCCTGCTGCCCCTGGGTCAACGCATTCTTGATCAGTCCCATGCCGCCGAGTTCGCCCGCGATGAAGATGCCCGGCACATTGGATTCGAAGTTCGGCTTGAGCACCGGAATGTCCAAGCCGCGGCGCTCGGTGCCGAATACCAGCGTGATTGCGTCGAACGGGCAAGCCGTCTTGCAGGCGCCGTGTCCGATGCAGTCGGTCGGCCCGATCAGGGCCGCCTTGCCGTTGATGAGGCCGAGCACGGCGTGGTGCGAGCTCTCGGGGCAGGCCGAAACACAGGTTCCGCAACCCAAGCATTTGACCGGATCGATGACCGGATGCAGCGATGCCGGCTCGGTCATGCCGGCCGCAACCGCCTCCTGTAGAACCCGCTGGTGGCGCCGCTGCGTGCGCTGCCGGCGCACGACGTAGTAGGCGGTGATTCCCGCGAGCGGTACGGCATAAACGCACAGTGCCAATAAATCCATTATGTAAGCTCGAGCAGTGGCCGGCATCGATCGGCAAGTCTGGCCACTTGTCCGTCGCCGTGAAAGTGTCGCGGTTTGCGCACAGCGCCGAAATATCATGCACGCGTCACGAATTGCGCGGTGTGCCGCGGAATTTGCCGATCAGCTCCGAGCGCGGCAAGAAAAAGTTGTGCAAATTTGCACAATTTCGCTGAACCCATTGTGCGACAGTCGAAGCGGTAAAATCGCGCGTGCTATGGTTTTATCGCTCAGGATCAACCGGCCGTCCGGGGGATGGCGCGTCGATCATGCTCAGGAGCATTTGAATGGCACTATTTTGGTTTCTGGCCGGCGCCGTCACGACTTGTGCGGCCTTGATCATCGCAATCCCGTGGCTGCGCAAATTGCCGCGCCTCGGTTCACTGCCGCTCCTCCCATGGCAAACATCGCTCGGCGCAGCCGTGGCCGTGATTGCGGTGTTTGGGTCCTCGCATTGGTTGGGGCGAAGCCGGATCGCGACTCCGTCCGGCGCGCTCGGCTCGACGAACGTACCGGCCGGCGCGTTCGGCAACGCGGTCCAGGTATTCGACCGCGCAAACGAAGCGCCCGCGACCGGCGCAGGATCCATGCAGAACGCGATCGCGAGCTTGGAAGCGCGCCTGGCGCAGGGCGGCGGCAGCGCCGCTGACTGGGAGCTGCTCGCAAAGGCCTTTGAATTCACCGGTCGCCCGGCGGACGCGGCCAAGGCGCGTCTGCACCGGTTGCCGGGCTGGAACGCAAAGGCCGATGGCGCGGCGGCGATTCCGGCCGCAGGGTCGGGCGCCGTCGTCACCGGTGAAATCGACCTGGCCGCGCCGCTCGCGCGCAAAGTCGAAGCCGGCGAGACGCTATTCATCTTCGCCAAATCCGTGGCGACGCCCGGTCCTCCGGTCGCCGTGTACAGAAGCCGCGTCGGACGCTGGCCGCTGCAATTCCGCCTGGACGATTCGCAGTCGATGATGCCCGGCCGAAACCTTTCGAGCGCCGGGCGCGTGACGATCGAAGCCCGAATCTCCCGCAGCGGACAGCCGCTGCCGGCCGCCGGCGACCTCGAAGGCTCGACCGGCGCGATCAATCCGGCCGACCACAAGCCGCTCAAGATTTTGATCGATCGGATCGTGTCATGAACGCAGCGGCCAAAGAGGTCGTAATCCCCCAGCGCGCCGCCGCCAGCGCGCCGATCGAGGCCGCGCGCGCGCGCTTTGCGGCCGCGAGCCGGGTGCGCCTGCGCTGGCCCTTGATATGGACCGTCGTCGTCGCGGCGGTGATTTATTGGGGCATGCATGCTCATCTCGAGCGCTACATCACGCCGCAGCGGGGCATCGGCTATGCGCTCGGAATCGCCGGCGGCTCGATGATGCTCCTTCTGCTGCTGTATTCGGCGCGCAAGCGCGTAGCGTGGCTGCGCTGGCTCGGCGCCATTCCCGTGTGGTTCGAAATCCACATGTTTCTCGGCGTCGTCGGCCCGATCCTCGTGCTGTTCCACGCGAACTTTCGCTTCGGCGCCACGAACAGCAACGTGGCCCTGGTCAGCATGCTGGTGGTCGCGGCGAGCGGCGTGATCGGCCGCTATATCTACACGCGTCTGCACGCGCATCTGGACGGCAGCGAGGACACGCTCGAGCAAATCAAGGCCGCCGGGGAGCGGCTGCGCGCGCAATCGCTGTCGATGGAATTCCTGCCCGGCCTGCTGGATTCCATCGGCGCGGTTGAACAGCGTCTGATCGAGACGCCGCAGGGGCGCATCGCGAGAAGCACGCACCTGCTGACCGGCGGCATTCGCATGGCGAGGGCGCGCCACCTGGTGCGCCGCGAAATCAAGACGGCCGTGCGCCGCGCAGTGCTGCGCGAATCGCCCGTGATAGCGCGGCACGCGCAGCGTCTCGCCGACGTTGCGCGCCGCTACGCCTATCGGCGTCTCGATGCCGGCCGGCGCGTGACGGAATACAAAGCCTATGCGCGGATGTTTTCGTGGTGGCACGTGCTGCACATACCGCTTTTCTTCATGCTGCTGACCGCCGGGATCGTGCACGTGATAGCGATCAACCTGTACTGACCTCAGGTGATGCGTGTCCGTAGAAACGCAACTACGATCGGAGTCGCCTGGGTGGCGGCGATGTCAATGTTGACGAGTTCCACCGCCTTCGCGCTATCCGTGGAAACCTTGCTGATGCCGGGCAAGGTGATTGGCGCGCATCAAAAGTGGGAACAGGACTGTTCGCAATGCCACGACCGCGCCAACCCCCGCCGCCAGACCTCGTTGTGCCTCGACTGCCACAAGGAGATCGCCGCCGACCTGCGCCGGCACGCCGGCTACCATGGCCGCATGCCGAACGCCGGCGTCGGCGCGTGTCGCGCCTGTCATACCGATCACAAGGGCCGAAACGCCGACATCGTGCATCTGAGCGCCGCGCAATTCGACCATCATCTCACCGATTTCCCGCTCGACGGAGCGCATACGGCGCTGGATTGCGACCGCTGCCACAGGAAGAGCGCGTCGTGGCGCAAAGCGCCGACGGCCTGCGTCGGCTGCCACAAATCGGACGACGCGCACCACGGCCAGTTCACCCGAGGGTGCGGCGCATGCCACGACACGGCCAGTTGGACCGGCGGCAAGTTCGATCACGGCAAGACCCGATTCACTCTCACGGGCGCGCACCGGACCTTGGCGTGCGACGCCTGCCACATCGGCGGCCGCTACCAGGACACGCCCGAAACCTGCAACGGCTGTCATGCGACCGACGACGAGCACCGCGGATCGCGCGGGGCGAATTGCTCCAAGTGCCACACGACTTCGGAATGGAAGACCGCGAAATTCGATCACCGGAAGGAGACCGGCTACGCATTGCTCGGAGTGCACGAGCGGCTCGATTGCCGGACGTGCCACCGCAGCGGCGATCTGAAGAAGAAGATCCCCAAGGACTGCGCCGGCTGCCACCAGGCCGACGATGCGCACGCCGGCCGCTTCGGCCCGAAGTGCGGCGACTGTCATGACAACGAGCGCTGGCAGGTGCAAAGCTACGATCATGCGGCGCGCGACAAATTCGCGCTGAGCGGAGCGCACGCCAAGCTCGATTGCTATGCGTGCCACAGCGCGGCGCTGGCGACGCAGAAACTGCCCAGGAACTGCGCGGGCTGCCACCGCAGCGAGGATCCGCACGGCGGCAAGCTCAAGTGCGGATGCGGCGACTGCCACGGAGAACAATCCTTCCGCACCGGCATCCTGTTCGATCACGACCTGACCAAGTTCCCGCTGCTCGGGCTGCATCGGGTCGTGAGCTGCGCGCAATGCCACGAGACCATGGCGTTCGACGCCGCGCCGTCGACGTGCGGCCGGTGTCATGCGCGCGATGACGTACACCGGGGTGATCTCGGCAAGAAATGCGAGACCTGTCATTCCCCGAACGGCTGGCGGCTGTGGACGTTCGATCACGATGCGCAGACGCATTTCCCGTTGCGCGGCGCGCACGCCAAGCTCAAGTGCGCCGATTGCCACCACCAGCCGCCGGGCTCGGTGAAGACGCCCACCGAGTGCGGGAGCTGCCACCAAAAAGACGACCGGCACCTGGGCCAATACGGCGAACAGTGCGGCCGCTGCCATACGGTCGATTCCTGGAAAGGCGCAAGGATGCAATGACATGAAGCGACGCCAGCGCGCCTTGACGATCGCCCGAGCCGCTCTTGCCCCGTTCGCGGCCGCGCTGCTGCAGGGCATAGCGCTGCTGCTCGCCGCCCCGCCGGCGGCGCTCGCGGCCGCCGCCGCGCCGCCGATCACGGTACCGTTCGATCACCGCGCGACCGGCTTCCTGCTCGACGGCGTGCACCGCGACCTTAGTTGCGAATCCTGCCACCTGGATGCGGTATTCAAGGGCACGCCGCGCTCTTGCGGCGTTTGCCACATCACCGGATCGCGGTTCAATGCGACGCCGAAGACCGCGAACCACATCCTGACGACCAACGACTGCGGCGCCTGTCACGACACCACCTCGTTCCGGCCGGCGATCCATTTCGATCACGCGCAAGTGCTCGGCACCTGCGCCGGTTGCCACAACGGCGTGCTTGCGCAGGGCGAAGGGAGGACCCATCCCTCGACCAGTCAAGCCTGCGAAGCCTGTCATACGGTGATGAGCTGGAATCCGCCAAAGGCCGTCGACCACACGCAGATCCCGCTCGCGGTTGCCGGCTTTTGCATTATCTGCCACAACGGCGTGCAGGCGAGCGGCATGAACGCGACTCACCTGCAGACGAACGGCGAGTGCGGCGATTGCCACCTGACCAGCACCTGGACGGGCGCGAGCTTCGACCACACCGGAATCGTCAGCGGCTGTTCCAGCTGCCACAACGGCACCGTGGCCGTCGGCATGGCGGCGAGTCACATGCCCACGAGCAATTTGTGCGAGGCCTGTCATACCACGGGTCTCGGCACGCGCTCGCCGAGTTGGACGCCGTCGCTGTTCGATCATGCGCAGACGGCGGTGACCACCTGCCAAACCTGCCACAACGGCACCGTCAGGATCTCGACCGGCTTCGTTTCCGGACAGCCGGCGAACCACGTTCCGCCGATACCCTCGACGCTCGACTGCGGCGTATGTCACGGCAACAATCCGGCGGCGGAGACCTGGACCGTGCTCGCGGCGAGCATTGCGACGCTTCACACCGGGTTGTCGGCGAACAATTGCCTGATGTGCCATGCCGGCGAAACCTTCGCCGGCGTCCCTGCGCCGTACGTTCCGATGTCGATTTCCGGCGTGTCGCCGACCAGGAGCACGCCGCTGTCGCCGCCGCACATCCCCGTGCTCGCAGGCACCGATTGCAGCGCTTGCCACGGCGCCGCATATCAAGCCGGCGGCTTCGGGCCGGCGACGGCGATGAGCGCGGCCAAGCACGCCTTCGTGTCGACGGCCTGCGATGTCTGTCATGACACCGGCAGGAGCTTCTACGTCGGCGGCGGCACGCCGCTGCAGTTGCGGCCGGCCGACCACATCAACGCGAGCGACCCGCGGCTGGTGACCGGCGATTGTTCCGGCTGTCACGAAACCCAGGACTGGAACAGCACGGCGATGCCTGCCGGCCACATGCCGAACCCCGCGAACCAGGCCTGCAGCGTCTGCCATACGAGCGCACCGAGCGACTACACGACCGCGACGCTCGCGGCGAACGCGGTATTGCACACCGGCATCGCCGCTAATTGCGGTCAATGCCACGGCGGCGCGGCGGCGCTGACCTGGTACAACAATTTCACGCCGAAGGACGCGGTGCTCGCACCGTCGCACATCCCCTATCTTTCGGGCACGGATTGCGGTTCCTGCCACTCGTCGACGACCTATGCGGTCGGCGCTTTCGGGCCGATGAACATGACCCAGGCGAAGCACGCCTTCGTGCCGACATCCTGCAATACCTGCCACGAGGCGGGGCTCTCGTTCTACATGGGCGCGGCGAGTCCGCCACTGCAAGGCCGCCCGGCCGATCACACGAGCGGCCAGATGGTGGCGCCGAACGACTGCGGCCAGTGTCACAACACCGCCAACTGGAACAGCACGGCGATGCCTGCAGGCCACATGCCGAACCCCGCGAACCAGGCCTGCAGCGTCTGCCACACGGCGGCGCCGAGCGATTACACCGTGTTCGCCAGCATTGCGGTGCTGCATACGGGCATCACGACCGGCTGCAGCCAGTGCCATGGCGGCACGACCCAGCTCACGTTCTACAACAATATCGACAACCCGAAGGCGGCCGTATTGACGCCTGCGCATATCCCCGCATTCACCGGCACCGACTGCAGTTCGTGCCATGGGCCGAATTTCGTCGCGGGCGGCTTCGGGCCGATGAACATGACCCAGGCCACGCATGCCGGGGTCGGCACGACTTGCAACTCCTGCCACGAGGCGGGGCTGTCGTTCTACATGGGCGCCGCGAGTCCGGCACTGCAAGGCCGCCCGGCCGATCACACGAGCGGCCAGATGGTGGCGCCGAACGACTGCGGCATCTGCCACACGACGGCGAACTGGAACAGTACCGCGATGCCGGCGGGGCACATGCCGAACCCGGCCAACAGCGCCTGCACGGTCTGCCATACGACGGCGCCGTCGGATTATTCGAGGACCACGCTCGCGGCGAATCCGATATTGCACACCGGGATCTCGAGCGGCTGCGCCACGTGCCACGGGGCGCCGAACGCGTCGGCGCCGGTGTTCTACAACAATTTCACGCCCAAGGATGCGTTGCTGTCGCCGCCGCACATTCCGACGGGCGCGACGCCTTGCGAGGATTGCCACTCGCCCGCGGTCTTCACGAGCTTCAGCGGCGCAACGATGAATTCGACCGAGCACACCTCCATGTTCGCCTTCATCGGCCCGAGCTGCGATGCGTGTCACGAGTCGAGCACGCCTCCATTGAGCTTCTACGGGGTAACCAATCTGACTGTGCGGCCGAACAACCACCACGTCGGCCAGGACTGCAGCGGCTGTCACAATACGACCGACTGGGGCGGTGACTCGGCGACCAGAACCGCTGCCGCGACCAAGAGCAAAGTCATGCTGGTCGTGAGCACGACGGCGGCGCGCGGCGCGCACAGCGGCGGCCCGCGCGTCGGCACGCCGCGCATCGGCCTGCCCGGCTTGGGTGCGCCGGCAAGAGCCGCGGCCATGAGCGTTCCGGGCCCGACCCACGCCGGCGTGACCGGCAACTGCGCCGGCTGCCACAACGGCGTGCTCGCGGCGGGCAAGGCGCCGACGCACATCACCAGCAATAATGCCTGTGAGAACTGCCACACGACGATCGCGTGGCTGCCGGCGCGCTTCGACCACCGTGGCGTCATGCAGACCTGCGTGAGCTGCCACAATGGCGTGGTCGGGCCCGGCAAGCCGGCGATCCATGTGCAAACCTCGCGCGACTGCGGCGCCTGCCACGGCACGTTCGCGTGGCAGCCGGCGACCTTCAGTCACGTAGGGGTAATCGCCGCCTGCCTGACCTGCCACAACGGCATCACGGCCTCCGGCAAGCAGGCCCAGCACATGCTCACCGTTCAGGATTGCGGCAGCTGCCACGGGACCTGGAACTGGACGATCACGCGCGCGCCGGTCACGTTGCGGCCGCTGTTGATGATCCGGCGCGGCGTGCACGGCGGTCCCGCCAAGTGAGCGGCGGCAATTCCTCGACTCCGCGCACACGGGTGCGGCGGCTGCGGGCAGCGGCCGTTTTGATCGGACTCGCGCGGATCAATGCCGCCGCGCTGGCGGCGCCGCCGTCGTTTCCGTCCGGGCCGCTCGTGCAGCTGATCGATACCGTCGAGAGCGGCAATCACGTCGACATCTCGATTCAGTTTTCCTGTTCGATGCGCTACATCAGCAATTCGCCGGTCAGCCATGGTACGAGCACGACGATAAGACTGCTGCTGGGCGCCGATTGCGGGACGCGTTTGCGCACCATTCTGCCCGAGCTGCCGCTCGTCGGCGGCGGCGGCAGACTCGTGACCGGGGCGCGCGTCGACTCGATCGTGCCCGGCGAGATCACGCTCGAACTGAGCTTCTCGCGGGCGCTGGATTTCGTCATGGCGCCCACCGCATCGGGCCTCGGCCTGCGCGTGCGCCTGTTGAACACGAACGCACGCAAACCCAGCGTCTTCGTGGCCCAACCCACGCCCGCGCAAGGCTACTCGGTGAATCTCGAATCGTCGCAAACCAAGATCGAGCGTGCGGCGGTCGAAGACGCCGCCGCAAAATTGCAGGCTCAGGCCTACGTTTCGCAAACCGAAATCGGGGGCGAACACTGGTATCGATTGCGCGCCGGGCCGTTCTCGACGCGCGCCGAGGCCGGGCGCGTGCTGAAAATCGCGCTCGCCAGCTACCCGCGAGCATGGCTTGCGCAAGGCGACGAGCAAAGCGGTCCGACTGCGGTCGACCATGCCGGCGTGCAGGCGGCGGCCGCCGGCACGCCGCCCGACCCGCCGCTCGCCGACGCCGAGCGTGCGCGCATTCTGCACGATGCGCGCACGGCGTTCGCCGATCATCACTATCCGCAAGCGGTGGATTTGTTGACGCGTCTCGTGCGCCAGCCCGAATACCCGGCTCGCGCCGAAGCCCAAGAATTGCTCGGCGTGGTGCGCGAGCAGGCCGGCCAGCTCGCGCAGGCCGAGGCCGAATACAAGGAATACCTGCGCCGCTACCCGGCCGGCCCCGCGGCCGAGCGCGTACGCCTGCGCTTGCACACTCTGGCCGCGGCGTCGCTGGGGCCGAAATCCGCCGGCGCATTCGGTGCGGCTTCGGACAAAGGTCTGATGCTCGCCGGCAGCGCGGCGCTGAGCTACGAGTACGGCAAGGATCAAACGACCACGGCGGGCGCCACCACGACGACGAACTCGGTCAACACCGCGCTCGTGTACGGCGATTTCTTGATGCGCGAGCGCACCAAGCGCTACGACTTCTCCGCCCGCGTCGACGGCGGCTATACCAAGAGCCTGGCCGCATCGACCTTTGGCGGCAGCGTGGACCGGGTGACCACGGCCTACGGCGAAGTGATCGATCGGTACTGGGGCGTGACCGCGCGCCTCGGCCGCCAGTCGCTCGCGAGCCAGGGTGTCATCGGGCTTTTCGACGGGTTGTACCTCGGCTACCAGGTAAGCCCACGTTGGTCCGTCAGCGTCGCCGGCGGCCTGCCCGCCTACACCAGTTACTCACAGGTCTCGGCCAAACAGAAATTCGGCACCGTGACCGCCGAGTTCAGCCCGTCGGGGCTGGCCTGGGTGTTCGACGCCTACGCGTTCGATCAAACCAACGACATCGGCACGGAACGGCGCTCGCTCGGCCTCCAGACCCGCTATGCGAAGGCCGGGCGCACGGCGATCGTGTTGGTCGACTATGACATCGCGTTCAAACAGTTGAATTCGGTGACGCTGATCGGCAATGCGGCGATCGGCAAGCATTGGGTGCTGGGCTTCGACGCCGATCATCGCCGCAGCCCGCTGCTCGAACTCAGCAATGCGCTGATCGGACAGAGTTCGACGGACCTGCGCACGCTCGCCGCCGGATACACGCCCTCGCAAATCGCGCAAATGGCGCTCGATCGCACGGCGACCAGCAACACGTTCGTCATCTCCGCGAACCGCCCGTTGGGCGAACGCTGGCAATTCATGGCCGACCTCTCGGCGCTCGAACTCGGCGCGACGCCCGCGTCCTTCGGCGGGGTCGCGACCAGATCGACCGGGCTCGACAAGAACGCGGCCGTGCAATTGGCGGGCTCGAGCCTGCTGCAGGCGGCCGACCTGCACATTTTCGGGCTGCGCTTCGACGACTCGCCGACGGCGCGCAGCACGACCCTGTCGTGGGACGCGCGTTTCGTGGTGCACGGTGCTTGGCGCATGGGGCCCCGTTTGAGCGTCGAGCAAATGAACAACCCGACAATGGGCGGCAGGCAAATGCTCTATCTGCCGCAGCTGCAGACCGACTGGACCGGCAGGACCCAGATATTCGAATTCACGGCGGGCTACCAAATGCTGAACCAGCAGGCGGTCTTGCAGCCGCAGTCGCTGACCGGGCAAGCACAAACCGGCGCGGTGAATCAGCGCTCGCTGTATATTTCAGCGGCATATCGGGTGCGTTTCTAGGAAGGCATGAAAATCCGCGCGGCGTTTATTCTGGTGCTGAGCGCGCTGGCCTCGTGTACGGCGCAGCCGCGCGCCCCCCACCCGCGCGCGGCGGCGCACGTGTTCTTCGATGAACGAACGGGCAGCACCTTGTCGGTGGTCGATGCGCCGCTGATCTTTGCGCGCGCGCGCTCGGACGTCGCCGCGTTCGCGCAAGACTATGCGACGCTCGTGGCCGTCGGCGTCGATCTGTCCGGCCGGGACGTCGAATATTTGATGCTGTATCGCTGGTCGACGGTCGATCCGCGCATGTCGGCGCCGCCGGGCGCGAACGAGGGTGAACTGCATATCATCGCCGACGGCCGGCTGATAGACTTGAAGCCGCTGGCGCAGCTCCCGGTCGGCTTGTCGCGCCGCCGCCTGCTGCACGTGCCGAATCACGGCGATGTCATCGCCTACGCCTACGAAGTCGCACCCGGCGCCTTGCGGTTCATCGCGACGAGCCGCGACCTCGTGCTGCGCATGCCCGAGGAGCCGCTCGCTCTACCGTTCACGCTGTGGGCCGACGGGCGCACCGCATTGGCCGAGTTCGCAGGCCCCGCGGGCGCTCCCTAGTCGGCGGCTTGCTGGTCGCCGTACAGCGACTTCTTCAGACGCCAGCGGCGATATGACCACAGCCAGTCCGCGGGGCTCGCGAGGACGTCTTTCTCGCAGGCGCGCGCGTAGCGCTCGGTGATCGCACCCGGTTCGGTCACTTCGCGCCCGTCCCACAAGCGTTCGAGCGCGACGACGTAGCGGCCGCGCGCGACGCGCCGCATGCCGTGATAGAACACCGGCAAACGCAGCGCCCGTGCGATTTGCTCGCCCCCCAGGTAAAACGCCGTCTCTTGGCCCAGGAATTGCGTCCAATGGCGCCGGTCGGTCGACACCGGCGCCTGATCGGCGTTCATCGCGAGCACGCGCACGATGCCGCGGCGGCGCAAGGCATCGGCGAGCAACTCCTTCGCGGGCACGAGGCGGGCGCCGAAGCGCGTGCGTATCGACAGCATCAGCCGTTCGGCCCAGGCGTCATGCAAGGGCTTGTAGGCGGCGTCGACCGGATAGCCCATGCGCAGCGTCACGCCCTGGAGGAGCCACTCCCAATTGCAGAGGTGCGAGGTCAAGAACAAAACCGTGCGGCCCTCACCCAAGGCCTCGAGCGCGATTTCAGGATTCTCGATGCGTACGCGCTCGCGCATGTCGTGCGCATCGATCGTCGCGCCTTTGAGGATCTCGACGCTGACATCGCAGAAATTCTTCAGGAACTGTTTGTGCATCCGCCGGCGCTCGGCCGGGCTCGCCGCAGGGAATACTTGCGCTATTTGTTCCGCAATCACGCGCCGGCGGTGCCGCACGACGTAGTAGGCGAGGAAATAGAGGAATCCGGACAGCGCGTACAGTACGCGCATCGGCCAGCGCGATATCCAGGCGATCATGCGATTAAATGGTGCCGCAAGAGAGAATCGAACTCCCGACCCACGCATTACGAATGCGTTGCTCTACCAGCTGAGCTATTGCGGCACTGGAACCTAAAAGGGCCCGCATTCTAACCCGTGGATTCCACCGATGAAAGGCTGCCGCCATGTTTCGCGACCTCGCGCAAGGTCTTCGGCAGCGCAAAAACCACGTGTTCCTCGCGTCCTTTGAGCTCTTCGGCCACCTCGCCGCCCCATTCGCGCAGTTTCTCGATGACCCCCTGGACGAGGATCTCGGGCGCCGAGGCGCCCGCGGTCACGCCGACCGTGGAAACGCCGTCGAACCATTCACGCCGCAGGTCGGCCGGACCGTCGACGAGATAGCCGCCCTTCCCCGATTTGCCCGCGATCTCGCGCAAACGGTTGGAGTTGGAACTGCTCTTCGAGCCGACGACGACGAGCGCGTCGCAGCGCTCGATCAGCCCCTTGACGGCGTCCTGGCGGTTCTGCGTCGCATAGCAGATGTCTTCCTTCAGCGGCGCCCGCAGCCGCGGAAAGCGTCTGCGCAACACTTGGATGATCGAGGCCGTGTCGTCCATAGACAGCGTGGTTTGGGTCACGAACGCCAATTGATCGGGGTTCTTGACTTGAATGTCCTCCGCATCCTGGACCGTTTCGATCAATACCATGCTGCCGCCTTGCGCGGAATCGAACCGGCCCATCGTGCCCTCGACCTCCGGGTGGCCGGCGTGGCCGATCAGCAGTACCTCACGCGCGTGGCGCGCATAGCGCGCGACCTCGATGTGCACTTTCGCGACGAGCGGGCAGGTCGCATCGAAAACCGTGAGTTGCCGCCGCTGCGCCTCCGCCTCGACCGCGCGCGCGACGCCGTGCGCGCTGAACACGACCGTCGCGCCGTCCGGCACATCGGCGAGTTCCTCGACGAACACTGCGCCGATCTCCCGCAGGCGGTCGACCACGTATTTGTTGTGCACGATTTCATGGCGCACGTAGATCGGCGCGCCGAACAAGTCGATCGCGCGCTCGACGATGTCGATCGCCCGATCGACCCCGGCGCAGAAGCCGCGCGGATTGGCCAATAAGATTTGCATCAGTGTTTCCGCCTGGAGTCGAGAAGCGCGTCCAGCAACAAAAGTCCGGCGCCGATCGTGATCGACGAGTCGGCGACGTTGAAAGCCGGAAAATACGCCTGATTCCAATGAAAGTGAATGAAATCGATCACCGATCCCAAACGCACCCGGTCGACGAGGTTGCCGAGCGCGCCGCCGAGAACGAGCGCGAGCCCCGCAGCGAGCAGGCGATTCGCGCGGCTGTGCAGCCGGCATAGCCAGCCGGTGATGCCGATGCTCACGCCGCCGGCGAGCGCGATGAACAACCAGCGCTGCCAGCCGGACGCGGACGCCAAGAAGCTGAACGCCGCGCCGTTGTTCTGCATCCGCGTGATGTCGAGGATCGGCAGCACGCGCGTGAACTCGAATTCGCCGTAGTGGCGCGCGATGTAGGTCTTGCTCGCTTGATCGGCGAGCACGATGAACGCCGACAACAGCAGCCAGCGCCAGCCGTCGGCGCGATTCTTCGAATCATTCATGCGAATTTCCGCTCCTCTCCGGGACCTTCGACGTTGACGACGCAACGCATGCAGAGTTGCGGATGCCGCGGGTCGCCGCCGACGTCGCTGCGCAGGTGCCAGCAGCGCACGCATTTCGCCTGGCTCGTCGGATGCACCTGAATCCAGACCTCATCGAGGCTCGTGCGCACCGCGTCCGCGGGCGGCACGTCGCGCGCGCCGACGCGGGCCTAGCTCGTGATCAGCAGGAACCGCAATTCGTCGTGCAGGGCCTCGAGCCGCACGGCCTGCGCGGCCGGCGCATACACCGTGACTTCCGCCTCGAGCGGCGCGCCGATCGCGCCCGCGGCGCGCAGGCTCTCGAGTTCGCGCGCGACATCGGCCTTCAGCGCGATGAACGCCGGCCACTCGACCACCGCGGCGCGCTCCGCCCCCGCCGGGAATGCATGCCATTGCGACAGGAGGACCGATTCGCCGCTCGCGCCGGCGAGAAAGCCCCAGACCTCGTCGGCCGTGAAACTCAAGATCGGCGCGATCCAGCGCACCATCGCGTGCGCGAGGTGGTGCAGCGCGGTCTGCGCCGAACGGCGCGGCGGGCTCGCGGCGCCCGTCGTGTACAGGCGGTCCTTGATGATGTCGAGATAGAAGCCGCCGAGTTCGACGACGCAGAAATTGTGGACTTTCTGGTAGATCTCGTGGAACTCGTAATTGCGGTAAGCGGTGAGAAGTTCGGCCTGCAGCGCGAACGCCTTGGATACGGCCCACTGATCGATCGCGACCATGTGCTCCCACGGCACCAGATCGTGCACGGGATCGAACAGATGCAGATTGCCGAGCAGGAAACGCAGCGTGTTGCGGATTCGCCGGTAGGAATCCGCGATGCGCTTCAGGATCTCGTCCGAGACGCTCATCTCGTTCGCGTAGTCGGTCGCGGCGACCCACAGGCGCAGCACGTCGGCGCCGAGCGTGCCCGTCAGCTTCTGCGGCACGAGAATATTGCCGAGCGACTTCGACATTTTGCGGCCCTTCTCGTCGACCGTGAAGCCGTGCGTGAGCACCGCGCGGTACGGCGCGCGGCCGTGCATCGCCACCGAGGTCAACAGCGAGCTGTGGAACCAGCCGCGATGCTGGTCGGAGCCCTCCAGGTACAAATCCGCCGGCGCGGTGACTTCGGGGCGCATCGCATGCAGGCAGTGGTGCACGACGCCCGAGTCGAACCAGACGTCCATGACGTCGCTCGCCTTGTCGTAGTCC
>DAIDVO010000099.1 GCA_027456085.1 Steroidobacteraceae bacterium
GTAGGTGCTCGCATAGACCAGATCGCCGATGCCGACGTCGCCGTCCAGATGGAAATCCGCCGTCTTCGCGAAATACCGTTTGAATTCGGGCCCGAAGCGCACGACGGTGTTGGGCGGCAACGGACGCGCGGGCCCGTCGACCAGGTTGCCCTGGTAATCGAGCGCGCCGCCGATCGTCGGATCCGCATCCCACGCGCCGTGGGTGAGCTGGCGCTGATAGCTGTAGGTGAACGTGGCCTTCCAGCCGTCCGAAATCTTCTGGCCAAGCGCGATTCGGCCACCGGTGACCTTTTCCACATTGTAGTTCTTGCCCGCCCATGCCGAATTGTCCGACACGGAGCCGTTGACCCAGGTGCGGGTCGTGAGCTGGTTGTTGATGAAGCCGCCGTGGTAATCGCTGAAGGCGGATATCCGCAGCGCCGTCCAGCCGTCGACGATCGGCAGATTGACGAAACCTTCCGCGGTGCCGTTATGTGTGCCGCCATCGATCTTGCCGCCGGCGAGATCGACTCCGGCGCTGAACGCCGTCGCGTCCGGTTTGTTCGTGATGAAGCGCAAGGCGCCCGACATCGCGCTCGCGCCGAAGGTCGTACCCTGCGGGCCGTTCAATACTTCGATACGCTCGATGTCGTACAGATGCAGGTCCGGCGTCGTGCCGTAGTAATTCATCGACATGTCGTCGACCAGGAAGGCCGTCGTCGCGGTATTCGCGTAATTGGGATTGCTGCCGTCCGACACGCCGCGCATCACGAACGTCTGCGTGCCGGGCCCGGCGCTGACGAAGGAAATCGACGGGGTCTTGCTCGCGTAGTCCTCGAATTGCGCGATTGCGAGGTGCTGCAAGTCCTTGTTCGTGAACACGTCGATGCTGATCGGCACGTCCTGCAGGTTCTCCGCGCGCTTGCGCGCGGTGACGACGACCTCGGCGAGGCTCGTCGACTGCGAAGCCGCCGCCGCATCCCCGGTATCCGCAGGTGCCGGCGTGCCGGCCATCGCTGCGCCCGACAATATCGAGGCAATCGCCAGGTGCAGTGCGGTTTGGCGTGCGGGCACACCGACCGGCCGCTTGCCGCCCGGCCGCCGCGCATGATTGTATGGCTGTATAAGCCCCCGATCGGGGCGATCGTTGCTGCGCTTTTTAATCCCCAGCTCCCCAAATCCTTGTGGTTTTCGGTCGACCGTCCCCATTTATCATGAACGCTGGCATACGCTCGCGTCAACCGAAATTATACGGCCATATGGCAACCGGATAGGTCCGGACAACAGCCCCCTGGGGGCGCCCTAAGCGCCGTCGCCGAAGCGATCGAGGCAATCGCCCAGCGCGCAGCGCAGCGGCTCCAACTCCGACTCGAAATGCTTCCAATAGCCTACTCCGGAGGCATACAGCGGCTGGCGCACCTGCTCGGCGCTCGCCGTGCGCACCGGGCGCTTGGTTTCATGGAAGGAGAGGCAGGCGGGTTCGAAATCCAGGCGGCAATGAGCCAACAGCCGGCGGATGTGAGTCTCCGGATCTCGCACCAGGTGCTCATATTGAAGATGCAGCACCTTGCCCGGCAGCACCGTGTCCCAATGGTCCATGAGACCTAGATAACAACGATAGTAGCGTCCGAGATCCTCGAGGTCGTAGCTGAAGGACTGGCCTTCGGCGAAGTGCTGCTTGTATGTGCTGAAACAGGCGTCCATAGGATGGCGGCGCACATCGATGATCGTCGCGTTCGGCAGCATGCAGTGGATGAGCCCCACGTGACTGAAGTTGTTCGGCATCTTGTCGATGAAGTGCAATCGCCCGCTGCGCAGCGGCGCCGTTTCCTCGAGGTAGCGGCGACCGAGCAGCGCGAATTGCGCATGCGGCACGCCGCGAACAGACTCGGGGTACGCGTCGTGCTGCGCATTCCCATGATCGAGTTCCCGTACGATGGTCAGCACGTTCGGCAGCTCGAAGGTCCCCTCGACGCTCGAGTGGCTGGCGAGAATCTGCTCGACCAGCGTCGAGCCGGAGCGCGGCAATCCAACAATGAAGATCGGCGCCGGATCGCCGCGCCCGACGGCGGCGCGCTCGGCAAAGAACGCGGCGTAGAAGCACTCGCGCACCCTCCTCGTCTTGTTCTCGAATACCCGGATATCGAACGCAACGGTCTTGCGGCGTCGGCGGTTGCCGGCAGCGTAGTGCTGGAACGCCGCCGCATAGTTGTTGCGCTGCTCGAACGCACGGCCGAGCGCGAAGTGCAACTGCGCCTGGTCGGTATCCTCGCCGGCCTCGCCCTGCAGCAGCGCCTGCATCGCCGCAATCTCGCCGGCGCTGAATACGTAGGTCTTCAGGTCGGCGAGACTCCAATAGGCCTCGCCGAATTTCGGATCGTACGCGAGGCATGCCCTGTAGGCCTGTTCGCATTCGCGGCGATTACCGAGCGTCTTGTGCAGATGACCGATCGAAAGACGCAGGCGAATCTCGCCGGGATTCAATCGCGCCGCCTCCTCAAACGCGGCCAGAGCCTCGGGCTGGCGCATCATGCGGGTGCACGCGTTGCCGAGCAACACCCAGTTCTTCGGATTTTCCGGCTCGATTTTCAGCAGGCGGCGAACCGCCGTTTCCGCCTCGGGAAGCCGTCCGAGATCGACCAGAGCCTGGCACAGGCCGCGCCATGCCAGCGGCAGGTGGGCCGATTGCCTCAGTGCATGGTGCAGCAGCCTCAGCGCGTCGGCGGCGCGGCCGGCGACGAGCGAGACGGCCGCCAGACCACAGACCGCGCCCACATGGCTCGCGTCCGCCTTGAGGATGTCGCGAAAGATGAGTTCGGCCGTCTTGCGATCCTCGGCCAGGAGCGCCGCAGTCGCTTCTTCGATACGTCGCGCGTAGGGGTCGCATTGCCGCGCGCGCTCGTACGCCACGCGGGCTTCGGCGTATTTCTCGAGGTCGACCAGCAAATCGCCATATGCGAGCCAGGCCGGCGCGAGCGCCGGCGCGGCGGCGACGGCCCGCTGCGACTCTTCGCGTGCCGCCTGCAGTCTTCCGCCGGCACGATAGGCGCGCGCGAGATCGGTGCGCGCCGCCCAGAAGTGCGGCGCGGCGGCCACCGAGTGCTCGAGCGTCTCGATGGCGGCGGCGACCTTGTCTTGGTTCAGCAGCGCGACCCCGAGCAGGCGCAGGCTGTTGACCTCTCCGGGCGCCTTGGCTTGAATTGCACGCAGCTCGCGCTCGGCCGTCGCGGCGCTTCCCAGGCGCAACGCCGTCAACGCCTGCGTGTACGCGGCTCGGAGCTGTGATTGTGACGGGTTCTCCATACCTTCGTCCTGTTGCACTCCGCGAATATCCCGTTCGCCGAGCGCAGCGTCCACCGGAATCGCGATTGGCACGCATTGTGGCATGATTGAACGATGCTTGCGGTCTCAGGAATCCTTATCCAGCCGGCGTTGCTCTCGTGCCTCGTCAACTGGCGGGACGCTCTGGTGTCCGCTCGGGGCGCGCGCCGATGAATAAGCGGCGCGCAATCGCGGCGGCGCTTCTCGCGCTCGTCGCCGTCGTGGTCTTCGGCCTCGTTAGCGTGCGCTCGCACGTAAAGAATCGGCTCTATATCTACAACTGGGCGGACTTCATAGGCCACAACACGATCGCCGAATTCGAGCGCGAAACCGGCATCAAGGTCAACTACGACACGTACGACGCCGAGGAGACCATGGAGGCCAGGCTGATGGCCGGAAGCTCCGGCTATGACGTCGTCAGTGCGTCGACGAATTTTTTCGGCCGCGAGATCCGGGCGGGCGTCTACCAAAAGCTGGACAAGTCGAAGCTCGGCAACTGGAAAAACCTGGATCCGCACGTCCTCGCGATTCAGGCTGCGTACGACCCGGGCAACGCGTACGCGGTGCCCTACCTGCACTCGATCAACGGCTTCGCCTACAACATCGACATGATCAAGGCGCGCATGCCGGATGCCCCCGTCGACAGCCTCGACATGATCTTCGATCCCAAGGTGATCTCGAAATTTGCCGACTGCGGCGTGACTTTTCTCGATTCGCCGGAGGACGTGATCGAACTGGCGCTGCGCTATTTGAAACTGGACCCCAACAGCAAGAGGCCGCAGGATTTCGCGGCCGCCGAGCGCCTACTGCTCAAAGTTCGGCCCTATGTGCGGGCGTTCGACTCGGAGGAATACATGAATGGGCTTGCGAACCGGGAGATTTGCATCGCGATGTCCTGGTCCAGCGACTATGCGTAGGCGCGCGAGCGGGCGCGGGTCGTCGGCGTCAAATTGAACCTCGCGTTCACCGTGCCGAAGGAGGGCGCGAATCTGACGTTTTCCTCGTTCTTGATTCCGGTGGGCGCGCCGCACCCGGAGGCGGCCTATCGGTTCCTCAATTTGATGCTGCGGCCCGAAGTCATCGCCGAAGTCACGAACCAAATCTATTACGGCAACGACAACCTGGCGGCACGCCCGCTCGTCAATCCGCGCATTCTTGCCGATCCGACTCTATATCCCACGCCGGCAATCGAGGCGCGGCTTTATCAATCCGCCGAAATCGACGCCGCCACGGAGCGGCTGCTGACGCGCACGTGGACCCACATCAAGACCGGGGATTAGCGGCGGCGCGCCGCCGCCGGCATTCAGCGCTCGGCAAGTTGCGTGTCCTGCAGCCGCTGCCTTTCGGCGCGCCGCATCAGCGTGCCGGCGAATATTACGCAGGCGCCGACCAGGCAAATGATCAAGGTGGCGAGCGCGTTGATGTCGGGGCTGACGCCGAGCTTGACCTTGGAAAAAATTACCATCGGCAGCGTGCTGGCGCCGGGTCCCGATACCAGGCTCGATATCACCAGATCATCGAGCGACAGCGTCAGGCTGAGCAGCCAGCTCGACGCCAGCGCGGGCGCGATCAGCGGCAGCGTCGTGTCGATGAAGGCGCCGACCGGCCCAGCGCCGAGATCCATCGCCGCTTCCTCGAGGGAACGATCCGCCGACTGCAGCCGAGACTGCACGGTGATCGTCACATAGGAAGTGCAGAAGGCGATGTGCGCAATGATGATCGTCAGGGCGCCGCGGTGCGGCCAGCCGAATAGATGCAGCATGGAGATGAACAGCAGCAGCTGGGTGATGCCCGTGATGATTTCCGGCATCACTAGCGGCGCGTTGACCATGCCGATCAACAGAAGCCGGCCGCCGAAGCGCTGGAATCGGACCAGCGCGATGGCCGCCAATGTCCCCAGGACGACCGAACCGGTCGAGACGATGACGCCGATCTGCAGCGACAGCCGGGCGGCGTCGAGAATCTGATCGTTGTGGAGGAGCCGCGCGTACCAACTCGTCGAGAAGCCGCCCCAGACGCTGACCAGGGCCGAAGCGTTGAACGAGTAGCCGATCATCACCGCAATCGGCAGGTAGAGCGCGGCGATGCCCAGGCAGAGAATCGTGATCAACAAGGGCGATACGCGGTTTTCCATGCTCAGGATTCCAGCTGTTTGCCGCTGTAGTGCTGGTAAAGGGCTATCGGACCCACGAGGAAGATCAGGAACGCGATCGATACGGCGGCTGCCACCGGCCAATCACGATTGCCGAAGAACTCGTCCCAGAGCACGCGGCCGATCATCAAGTTGTTCTGGCCGCCGAGCAGCGTCGGAATCACGAATTCGCCGATCGCCGGTATGAAGACCAGCATCGAGCCCGCGATCACGCCGGGCACGGACAGCGGCAGCGTGATGTCGACGAAGGCCCGCCACGGGGGGCTGCCGAGGTCCGCCGCCGCTTCGAGCAGGTTGTGGTCCAGCTTTTCGAGCGTCGCGAACAGCGGCAACACCATGAAAGGCAGGTAGGAATAGATGATCCCCAAATAGACCGCCAAGGTGGTGCCCATGATCCGCAGCGGCTGATGGACGATCCCGAGCCACAGCAGCGCCGAATTGAGCAGGCCGTTGTCGCGGATGATCCCCTCCAGCGCATAGACACGCAGCAGAAAGGACGTCCAGAACGGCAGAATGATGACGAGCAGCAACAGGCTTTGCGTACTCTTCGAAGTCCGCGCAATCGCGTAGGCCATCGGGTAGCCTAAGAGCAAGCAAATCACGGTCGAGAAAAAGGCGGTTCGCAGCGAATACAGATAGGAAAGGCCATAAATTTCGTCGTGGAATAGGTACTTGTAATTATCCAAATTCAGCGTCAGGCGGATGTGAGAATCCGGCCCGGCGGTTAGAATGTCGGTGAACGGCGGCACGCGCAGCGCCATGTCGGCGAAGCTTATTTTCAGTGCGAAAGCGAACGGAATGAGAAAGAAGACGAACAGATACAGGAGCGGCGGCAAAATGATGAGCCACTTGCCGTGGCGCACCAGCCAAATTACGGCCGGCGACCCCGCGCAGCGGCCTTCGGCGCGGGATTCATCCGGTGCGGCGGTGCTCGTCATGGTTCGCTCTCAAGCGTGATTCGGCGCAAGAAAAAACCGTCGGCGCCGATCCGGCGCGCCCGTACGGCGCATAGCCGGCAGCGCCAACATCTGATCGAGGCGTGCATATCGGCGCTGCACCTCTACGGGCCTTCGCGCACGACGGTGGAAAAGGTCGTGGCGATCGCCAAGATGTCGCCGGGCATCGTGCGCTTCTACTTCGATTCCAAGGCCGCGATGATGGTCGCATCGCTTCAATTCCTCGCCACGGAGTTCGAGGAGCGATTGTTGGTTCCCGTGAGCCGCCTCAAGGACAACCCCGTCGCCGCCCTGGAATTGATGGCGGAACTGTATCTGAGTCCCGAACTCGCGAGCGCGCGCAAAGTCTCCGTTTGGTATTCGTTCTGGGGCGAAGCGAGTTCACGCCAAGAATACTACGATATCTGCGGCCAGAAAGACGATCGGTTCGCGGCCTTGGTGCGCGATTTGATCGGCAGAATGATCGTCGATACCGCGCAACCGCAGCTGGATCCGGACGGCATTGCGCTCGGGCTGATCGGCGTGCTCGAAATGCTGTGGCAGGGGTTCGCGTTTCAAACCGAAATCGCGATCGACCGCGCGCAAGCCAAGCATCGCTGCATGACCTACTTGTGCTCGCTTTTCCCGGGACGGTTCCCCTCCGTTCCCGCGGATCGCGCAGCGCAGGCGCCGTCGGCGCCGAGCGGCACCGGCTTGCCGCGCTGGAGCTACGACAACGCGCGCATGCACGCGCTGGAGCTCGACGCGTTGTACCGTGGTTCGTGGCAACTGTGCGGACATCGGGCGCAGGTCGCCGCGGCGGGCGCATATTTGGCCGCCGATCTCGGCAGCGAACGCGTGCTGATCGTGCGCGACGTCAATGGCGTTCTGCGGGCATTGCGCGATTGTTGTCCCGCACGGCCGCACCGCCTCGTCGAGCGCGCCGTTGGCCGTTTCGACGGCGGCATCGCCTGCCGAGTCCACGGGCTGCATTTTGACCTCGACGGCGCCGCCGCCGCCGGCGCCTCGTTGCAGACCTTCGAACTCGAGCTCGCGGGCGATTTGATTTTCGTGCGCGCCGGCCGCGGCAAGACCGCCGCGCCGTCGATCGATCCCTGGATCGGCGCCGTCGAGGCCGGCGCCATTGCGCCGCTCGCGACGGCGGAGTCGGTGGATGTCGCCGCCGATTGGAAAGTCGTCGCGGAGCAATGGCTGGAACTGGCGATGCCGGAATGCGCACCCGGCGCCGCAAACCCGATGTGGACGGCGGTCGATCTCATCGAGGCGGAGAATCCGGCGCGGATCGCCTGGAGTGCGTGCTTGGCGCCGCAAAACCGCTGTTGGACCGCGGCGCGCTACCGGACGCTCGTCGGCAAGACCTCGGGATCGCCATGGCGGCGCGTATTCCTGCCGCCGAATCAACTCGCGGAATTGCGCCCGGACGGCGCGACGATTTTGCAAGTGATACCACTCACAGCGGGGCGCAGCCGCATGCTGCGCTACGCCTTCGCGTCGGCAGCCGGCGCCGCCGGCACGCGCGCGACATCCTACCTCGCCGACCGACTGTCGCCGCGCTTCGGCCGGGGTGCGACTGATCTCTTTGAATCGATCCAGCAGGGCGTCGTCACGTTCGGATATCAAGCCGCGGCGGACGCGGCGCCCGCACGCGCGGCGGAGGCGTTCCGCCGCTGGATCAAGGTGCGAATTCCGGCGCTCAAGAATCCGCACGCGCCCCGCGACCCCGCATGACCGTCATTTTCGCCGCTTAGGCGAACTGCGTCGGCGGCTTTGCGAGACGCATTTCCGGGATTTGTTGCCGCAGCATGTCGTGGAACTCCAGCATGCACCGTTCGAGTCCGGACAGCGGGCCGGGTTCGTAGCTGCCGGACGCGAGACCGCGCTGCACGCGCGCGCAGAGGGAACGGTCTTCGTCGTTGACCTGGGTGTTGATGCGGTTGCCGAGAAAGCGGATCGCGCGCATCGCGGGGCGATCATCCGGCAGTCCGAACAGGGCACTGCGAATCACGCACTTGCCGGGACCGCGCGGCAAGACTTGGAAGAAATCCATCTGTTCGGGAAATACGTCGATCCCCAAATTCGGCAGCGCACTGTAAAAACGCCAACTACCGCGCTGCCGCTCGGGCAAATGCGTGACGACTTTGCCGATGAGCCGCTGATACATGCGCTCGGACCAGCGCGATGATTCCTGTTCCCGCAGCCAACTGATGCCGCGTGCGATCGTCGGCACCGCTGCTTGGTCCTCGTAGTCCGGCGTGAACATGCGGTTGAGGCCCGGATGGCCGATCGGCACATGATAGGACTCGAGATAGTTGTCGATCGCGATCTTCCAGTCTACGTCCCAGGTCTCATGGGAGATCGGGCCGAGCGGCACCATCTCCTCGAAGCGGTATGGCGAAAACTCCTCGATCAGCGGACCCCAAGTGTCGGCGACGGACGGCGGATTGCCGCTGATCGCGACGAACACGAACCCGAACGCGACTTCGACGCGCACGCTCTTCAAGCCGAACCCGGCTCGATCGAGACTCTGGAAACTTTCGCGTGAAGGTATGCCGATCAGCGCGCCGTCCTGGCGATAGGTCCAGCCGTGATAGGGGCAGGTCAGTGTACCGGGACAATTACCCGACCCATCGACGAGCCGGGCGCCGCGGTGCCTACAGACGTTGTGGAAGGCGTGTATCGTGCGATCCCGGTCCCGCCACACGAACACGCTCTCCGGACCCATGTCGAGCGTGACGTAGTCGCCGGCATGCGCAATGGAGTTGACGTGACAGGCGATTTGCCAGCTCGGCAGCAGGATGCGCTGTAACTCGAGCCGGTTGAGTTCGGCGTTGTCGTAAACCCAGGCCGGAAGTGCGTGCGGCACGGCATCGCCGGCGCCGATGCCGGAATTCGCTACGGCTAGACTGACCATGCATACCCCTGCATCGCGTTAAATGGATATTTAATTTACGCGCAGGCGCGTGCGGCGGCAAGTAAACGCAGTGCAATAAATACGAAACCAGCTTAAAACACGAGAAAAGCGCCGGTTCCGCCGAAGCGTCTACACAGGCCTTCCGGGTCACCAGCTATATGGATATATAATATTCGTGGACGAGCCCGGTGCGCGGTGGTAGCTTCGTCTGCACGGAGTCGCCGCGGCCGAATTTGCACGATCTCGAGGGGACGACATGCCGAGAAAGTTGACCAAGAGCAACGCGCACTTCCAGCGTGCCGTGAAGCGACTGCCGCTCGGCGTCGCATCGAATTTCCGCTACTGGGGCGACGCGCGCACCATTTACGTCAAACACGGACGAGGCGCACGCATCGTCGATCTCGACGACAACGTCTACGTGGACTACCGCATGGGCTATGGGCCCGCGATCTTAGGCTACGCGGACCCGCGGGTCGATCAGGCGGCGCGCGAGGGCATGGAAGTCGGCGGCGTCTTTGCGCTGTCCACCGAACGGGAACTGGCCGTCGCCGAGCGCATCGCGAAAATGGTGCCCGCGGCCGAACTCGTGCGCTTCTCGAATTCCGGCACCGAAGCGGTCATGGCGGGGCTGCGGCTCGCGCGCGCGTATACGGGAAGGGACGACTACGTGATTCTCGAGGGTAGTTATCACGGCCTGTTCGATGCGGCGATGTGGTTTACGCCGATGGACAAATGGTCGCAGGTCGGCGACCCCGAGGTGCGCCCGTACAGCGAGGGCGTGCCGGTCAGCACGCGCAGCTTCGCGCATTTCGTCCAAGCCAACGACGCCAACCAGTTGGAGGACGTCTTCAAGCGCCACGCCGATCGCCTCGCTTGCCTGCTGATCGAGCCGATAATGGGCAACTGTCTCGGCATCGCCGCGGAACCCGCATACCTGCGGGTCGCACGCGAGCTTTGCGACCGCTACGGTGTCGTGCTGCTGATCGACGAGGTCAAGACCGGCTTTCGCGTTGCGCGCGGCGGCGTTCAGGAACTTTACGGAATCCAAGCCGACCTCTGCACCTTCGCAAAGGCACTTGCCAACGGCTACCCGATTTCGGTGCTCGCCGGACGTGAAAGGATCATGCGCAAGATCGGCAACGGCGTCGCCCACGGGGGCACGTACACGGCGCATTCGGTGTCGCTCGCTGCGGCGGAAAGGACCCTGCAAATACTCGATGAGACCGACGCGCTCGAGCGCGTTTCCGATTACGGCGCGCGGCTGCGCAACGGCATGCGCGGCATCCTGACCGCGCGCGGCATCGCCCACAGCTTCGTCGGCCATCCGTCGATGAGCGGTCTGTATTTCGCGCACGAACCGCCGCGCAACTATCGGGCATGGAAGGGCAGCGACTATTCGTTCTACGACGCGATGGCCCGGGTCCTGCACGACCAGGGAGTGCTGTGCGAGCCTGATTCGCGCGAACCCTGGTTCGTGTCGGCGGCGCACGATGCGTCCTGTCTCGCCGATACGCTGCGGGCGTTCGAATCCGCGGTCGATGCGACCCTGCAGGCGACCGGCGGCACGACGCGCAAAGTGAATGCGTGAGCGTGGCGCGCGCCAAGGAGCATGATGCGATCGTCGTCGGCGCCGGCCACAACGGCCTGGTCGCGGCATGCTACCTGGCCCGTGCCGGGCTCAAGGTGCTCGTACTGGAGCGCAACGGCTACATCGGCGGCGCGGCGGTCAGCCGGCGCCTGTACCGGGATTTCACCTACTCGAACTGCTCGTACGTGTGCAGCCTGCTGCGTCCCGAGATCATCCGCACGCTCGATTTGCCGCGCTTCGGCCTGCAGATCATTCCGTACGAGGGTGGCTGCACGATGATGCGCAACGGCGATCACCTGGCGATCTACGACAATCACGACGCGCTGCGCCGCGAGATCGCGCGACACTCGAAGCGCGATGCGGAGGCTTACGATCGCTACTCGCGCGACGTGATGCGTCAATGCAAGTTCATCAAGCCGCTGCTGATGCGCACGCCGCCGGATCCCGCGTCATTCAGGCCGCGCGATATTCGAGAATTGCTGTTCCTCGCGCGGCGCTTTCACGGCCTCGGCGAGGAGCGCATGTACGACACTCTGCGCTTTTGGACGATGAGCGCGGCCGATTTTCTCGATGAATATTTCGAGAGCGAAATCGTCAAGGCGCATTTCGCCGGCAGCTCGATCATCGGCACGGCGTTGGGTCCGCGCTCCCCCGGCAGCGCCTATGTGCTGCTGCATCATTACATGGGCGACATCGACGACACGGTCGGTGCTTGGGGGTTTGCGCGCGGCGGCATGGGCGCGGTCAGCAACGCACTCGGCGCCTCGTTGCAGGCGAGCGGCGGGGAGATCCGCAGTTCGGCGCCGGTGGCGCAGATTCTGGTGCGCGGCGGCCGGGCCGCCGGCGTGATGCTCGCGGACGGCGAGGAAATCGCGGCGCCGCTCGTGCTCTCCAATTTGGATGTGCGCCGCACGTTCCTCAAGACGATGAGCGCGGGAGATCTGCCGGACGAGTTCCTGCGCCAGGTGCGCAATTTCAAGATCCGCGGGTCGTCGGGAAAGCTGAACATCGCGCTCGACGGCCTGCCGCGGTTTCCCGCGATTCCCGAGGGATCGCCGTGCACGCGCGGCGACATGCACGTGACCGACACGCTCGAGATGATGGAGCGGGCCTATGACGACTGGAAGGACGGCCGCTGGTCGCGCGCGCCGTACATCGACATGCTGATCCCATCGCAAATCGATCCCACGATGGCGCCGTACGGCAAGCACTACATGTCGGTGTTCGTGCAGTATTGTCCCTATGAGCTTGCCGACGGTGCCTGGACCGACGCAAAGCGGCAAGCGTTCGGCGATACCGTGATCGACACGATCGCGCGGCACAGTCCCAATTTCAAAGATCTGATCCTGCACGCCGAGATTCGCACGCCATGGGACATCGAGAACGAGGTGGGTCTGACCGAGGGCAATATCTTTCAGGGCGAACTGACGATGGATCAGCTGCTGTTCAACCGGCCGCTACCCGGCTACGCGCAATATCGTGCGCCGGTGCGCGGCGTGTACCTGTGTGGATCGAGCACGCACCCGGGCGGCGGCGTCATCGGCGCGCCCGGCGCGAACGCGGCGCGCGCGGTACTCGACGATCTTGGGCGGGCTCACTGAGCATGGCCGCGCGGGGCGCGAGCGCAAAGTACGATTGCGCCGTGATCGGCGGCGGCCACAACGGCCTCGTCTGTGCGACTCTGCTCGCCCGCGGCGGCCGCAGCGTCGTCGTGCTCGAGGCCAACCGCGGTCTCGGGGGTGCGGCGGCGACGCGTGAGTTCGCGCCCGGCTTCCGCGTTTCGGCGTGTGCGCACTTGCTGCACCTGATGCCGGCGGCGCTGCAGCGCGAACTGCGCCTGGATGAGCACGGCTTCATCGCGGCGGCCACGCAAATGCCGACCACCGCACTCGTTGCGGACGGCGCCGCGCTCGCGCGCGGCGCCGGAGATGTCGGCGGCGCCGACGCCGCGGCGTACGCACGCTACGATGCGCCCATGCGTTGCCTGGCCGCGGCGCTCGCGCCGATGCTCTCCCGCGTGCCGCCCCGTCTCGGCACGCATCGCTGGTCCGATTTGGTTCCATTGCTGCAGCTCGGCTGGCGCGTGCGCAGACTGGGGACGCGGGATATGCGCGAGCTCCTGCGCATAGTCGGCATGAACGTGTACGACCTGCTGGAGGAGAACTTCGAGTCGGTCGAACTGAAGGGCGCTTTGGGCCTCGACGCCGTGCTCGGCACGAACTTCGGGCCGCGCTCGCCCGGCACCGTATTGACGCTGCTCCATAGGCTGGCCGGGCAGAGCACGGTCGGCGCCGCCGGCTTGTCGCAGCCCAAGGGAGGAATGGGCGGCCTGTGCGATGCACTGGCTCGGGCCGCGGGCGCGGCCGGAGTGGTCATACGCACGTCCGCGCCGGTCGCGCGCATCGAGGTCGATCGGGATCGCGCGAGCGGCGTCCTGCTCGAGGATGGAGAGCGCATCGCCGCGCGCACGGTGATCTCCAGCGCTGATCCCCGAACGACGTTTCTGCGCTTGCTCGGCACCGGGCATCTCGATGCCGGCTTCGCTCGCCGCGTGGCGAACTTTCGCTCGCGCGGCCTCGCGGCGAAACTGCATCTAGCGCTGGATCGGGCTCCCGATTTCACCGGCCTGAAGCCCGAGCGGGCGGTTGGGCGGCTGCTGATCGCGCCTTCGCTGCGCTACATCGAACAGGCCTACAACCATGCGAAGTACGGTGAGTATTCCCGCGCGCCCGTCATGGAGATCACCGTACCCTCCATCAACGATGCCGGGCTCGCGCCCGCGGGCAGGCACGTATTGTCGGCGGTCGTCCAATATGCGCCGTATTCCCTGCAAGGGGGGTGGGAGCAGGAGCGCGCACGGTTTGCCGACCTCGCGATCGACACGCTCGCGCGCTACGCGCCGGGCTTGCGCGGCACGATCATCGCGTCGGAGCTTTTGAGTCCGCTCGACATAGAGCGAGAATTTCATATCACCGGCGGCCATTGGCACCACGGCGATTTGGCATTTGATCAGTTCTGGATGGTCCGACCCGTGCCGGGAGCCGCGCAGTACCGCACACCGCTCGACGGCTTGTTCCTGTGCGGCGCGGGCTGTCATCCGGGAGGCGGCGTCATCGGCGCCGCCGGCCGCAACGCCGCGCATCAGGTTCTGCATGAGGCCGCTTGAAATGCCGGTTACGGACCCATCCGCAAGCCATTTCAAGGAGCCGCTGCTCAAGACGCCGTTTCATGAACGCGTACGCGCCCTGTGCGAGGTGGACAGCTACGTCCCTTGGGCCGGATACACCACCGTCGACGTGTTCACCAGCGTCGAGCACGAGTATTTCGCGATACGCAACGCAGCGACGCTCTACGATCTCACGCCGATGGTGAAATACCGCATCTCAGGGCGAGATGCGCCCGCCTACTTGAACCGCCTCGTCACGCGCGATATCGCGAAGCTCGGAAGAGATCGCGTAGCCTATTGCGTTTGGTGCAACGATGCCGGCCACATCATCGATGACGGCACGGTTTTCCGCCTCGGCGATGCACAATTCCAGCTCTGCACGGCGATGCGCCAGATCGACTGGCTGCTGGCTTCGGCAATCGGCTTCGACGTCGAGATCGAGGAAGTGACCGAGCGGATCGCGGCGCTCGCCTTGCAGGGTCCGACCTCCTGCGCGGTATTGAAGGCCGCGGGAATCGATGGAATCGACGGCCTGAAGCCCTTCGAGATCGGCCGCTTTACGCTGGGACTCGCGCCGATCACCGTCTCGCGCACCGGGTTCACCGGCGACTTGGGCTATGAATTGTGGATGACGCCTGAGGCTGCGGAGCCGGTTTGGGACGCCCTGATGGCCGCGGGCCGCGCGCGCGGCATCCGTGCAATCGGTTCGCAAGCGCTCAACATCGCGCGCATCGAAGCCGGTTTCATCAGTCCGAACGTCGATTTCGTGTCCGCCGAGCACAGCTTGCGGGTCGGCCGCGACCGCTCGCCGCTCGAACTCGGCCTGGAATGGTTGGTGGATTTCGACAAGGGCCATTTCACGGGGCGGCGCGCGCTGCTCGCGGAGCGGCGGCGAGGCCCACGGCGCCGGCTCGTCGGGCTCGACGTAGCAGGCACCAAACCCGCGCACAACGCCCTCGTCTATTCCAGTCGAACCGGCAAGCGCGAGATCGGCAGTGTCACCTCGGCCGTTTGGTCGCCGACTTGCAAGCGTAACATCGCCCTTGCTATGGTCGATGCACCGTATTTCGCGATGGGATCGACCGTCTGGGTGGATATCTATCTGAACCGGGAACTGGTGTGGGAGCGGCGGATGATGCAAGCCGGGGTCGTTGAGCGTGCATTTTTTGCGCCTGCGCGTCGGCGCAGCACTCCGCCGGCCGATTTTTAGACGGATGCTGCCCGCCCAGCAAAAATCGCTCGCGGACCGGCCGTGGCTCGATCCCGATGCCAAGCCGCAAATCGTCATCGAGAACGCCACCAAGACCTTCGGCGGCTTCACCGCGGTCGATCACGTCAATTTGCGCATTTATCGCGGCGAGATGTTCGCGCTGGTCGGGGCATCCGGGTGCGGCAAAACGACTCTGCTGCGCATGCTCGCGGGATTCGCAAGCCCCAGCGCCGGGCGAATCCTGATCGAAGACGCCGATATGGCCGGCGTTCCCCCGCATCAACGTCCGGTCAACATGATGTTCCAGTCCTATGCGCTCTTTCCTCATATGACGGTCGAGGAAAATGTCGGCTATGGACTGAGGCGCATGCACCTGGACGGCGCGGAAAACAAGAAGCGCGTGCGGGACGCGCTGGAGATGGTTCAGCTGGGACCGCTCGGCAAACGCAAGCCGCATCAGCTGTCGGGCGGCCAGCGCCAGCGCGTGGCGCTCGCGCGTGCGCTGATCCGCAGGCCCAAGGTGTTGCTGCTCGACGAGCCCTTGAGCGCGCTCGACAAAAAGCTGCGCGAACAGACGCAATTCGAGCTCATGAACATTCAAAGTCAAGTCGGCATCACCTTCATCTTCGTCACGCATGATCAGGACGAGGCCATGGCCCTGTCCACGCGTATCGCCGTGATGAATCGCGGTCAAGTCGTCCAAGTGGGCATGCCTGCGGAGATATATGAATTTCCGCAAAGCCGTTTCGTCGCGGATTTCGTCGGTACCACCAACCTGTTCGAGGGCACCGTGGAGCGCTGCGATGAGGGACTGATCACGATTCGCTGCCCCGAGACCGCATGCGCGTTGTTGGTCGAGGACGTGGGGCGTTTCGCCGGCGGGCAGCGCGTATGGCTCGCGCTGCGGCCCGAAAAAATCCGCCTGACCAAGGAGTCCGCGGCCGGTGCGCGCATCAACCAGCTCAAGGGCATGGTTTGGGAGCTCGGCTATCTCGGCAACAGATCCACCTACCGGATAAAGACGGAGTCCGGCAAGTTGGTCACCGTGTTCGCGCAAAACGAGCGGCGCAGCGCCGAGTGGTCGATCGATTGGAGCGACGAGGTGTACTTGAGCTGGACCGCCGACTCAGCCGTGATCCTGCAACAATAAACGCCGGAGAGGTGGGGCGCCGCGGCGGCGCAAGTCCGTCAGGGCGCCGCCGTCACGGCTCGCAGGATGGCGCCGCCGAGCGTGCCGCTGATCGCGGCGCGCGCGTTAGGACCGGCCAATGGCCAGTGCACAACGAGTAGGCCGCGCAGGTCAGCCGGTCCAACCAGCCGAATCCTTGCGTATACGAACCCGGTCCGCGCCGCCGGAACGTCGATCTCGCCGCTGACGGCGAGATCCTCGGTCCAGCGTACGTTCTCCAGGCCGACGCGGATCGTCGCGCTGCGGCGCAGAACATGAAAGCGTCCGCCGCGCAGACCGGGGCCGGCGCCCGTCGAATTCTCCGCGACGCGCACGATCACGTCGCCGAGCGTCATGACAGCCGCGGCCGCGATCCGCAGCCGCGCATCGCCCGCGCGATTGCCGGCCAGCGCGCGCGCCGGCGCGAGATCGGCGGCGTGTCCGTAGAATTCCGGCACGAGCGCCACCTGGGGCACGCGCGCTGCTCATCGCGTGTCGCCCGCGTGCAACGTGGCGAAGAAGCGCCGTACGATGCGCATGGCGCAATCGCTACGCGCGCGCGGCAGCGCATTCACATGGAAGCTGTTGGCGATCACGAGCTGCCGGCCGTGCTTGAACTCCCGCGCGACGGCGGCACCCTCCGCGACGCTGGTGATGTCGTCGAGCTCGCCCGAAATGATCAGCGCGGGCACGTCCGGATAGGATGCATTCCGCGGCACGACACGAAAGACCGGCTGACCGGCCGGGACTACCGGCCAACCGACGCATTGATCGAGATAGCTATAATCAAGCGGCATCGACCGGTACTCGTTGATCGAGAATGGCGCATAGGCGTCGGGGTGCACGCGCTCGCGCCATGCGATGGCCCGATCGCGCGCGTGCACGCGCAGCGCGGGCGCGAGGCGCATGTCGAAGATCTGCGGCGGATCCTGACACATGACCGCTGCGGCCAATCCCGCGCTCCATTTCTTCGGGTCGTCGGTCGGATCGCGCGAGTCGACGCCGGTCGTGGTCTCGGCCATCAAGCGCAACAGCGGTACGCGGTCACCGGCCGCAAACGCACGCGCCGCCGCATCCGTCTCGCGCGCGCTCGCGATCGCCGGTGCGCCCGCGAACATCACCGTTGCGAGTTCGGCTGCGTTGGCGATGAAGCGCCGGCTCCGGCCGTCGGCATCGAATGCGGTGGCCGCGAACGGTGCGGTCCGCAAGCGCGCAAGCGCGGGGGCGATATGCGCGATCGAATCGCCGGGCAATCGCGCACAGGCCGAAGAACGCCGGCACGCGATGTTGAATTTGTCGCGCATCGCCGGCGCGTAGTGCGTATACCAGGCGTAGTCCGGCCCATCGAGCGGATAGGCGCCGTCGAGCACGAGCGAGCGCAGCAAGCCGGGGTGCCGAACCGCGAATACCTGCTCGAAATACGTACCGTAGGAGTCGCCGTACAGGTCGATGCGCCGGATTCCGAGCGCTCCGAGTATCGCGGCCAGATCGTCCGCCGCGTAGGCGGTGGTGTACAGTGCCGCGGTATCGCCGAGTGAGCGCCCGCACGCGGCGACACCATCGATCGTCCAGCGCGGCGCGGTTTGCAGGGCTGAACAGTCGAGAGCCCCGGACCGGCCGGTGCCGCGGTTGTCAATCAATACCACGGCGCGCTGCGCACGCAGCGGCCGGAACAACGCGAGATAATCGTTGCGGGAGAGCGTTGCGGGGTACCCGGGTCCGCCTTCGGTTGCGACCAAGGTGCCGAGCGGCTTGCCTGATTGCAGTGGCGGGTAGTACTCGAAATGAATCGCGATGCGGCCGGAAACGGCTCCGGCCGGATCGAGCGGTCGCACGAGCGTGCCGCAATAGGCCGCGACCTTGCCGCACGGCGCAAGCCTCAGCGATCCGACCATGATTGAGGCGGGCGCCGCGGCGGCGACCGCACTGCGCAACGCGACGCCGAACAGCATCGCACCGCCGAACAGCACCGCAACAAGCGTCGCCCGCGCCACCGGCCGCGAGGCGGTGCGGAAGCAATCGGCTGTGTTCATCGATTATCCGTCCATGCCGGAACACGGCCTGCGCTGCCGTCGATGACGACGCGGTCGCGCTCGCGCGGCGGCGTATGGAGTTCCCCGCCGAGTTCCCGCGCGGCCTTGTGGCCAGAATAGACCGCAGCCGCGATGATCGCCGGCTGGCGACAATCGCCGATGCGGATGATCCGCGAACCCTCCGCCTCGCCCTCGGGGCCTATGAGATCATCGGCGAGCGCGTCTTCGGGCTCGCGCGAGGTGACGAGTACCAGGTGCGCGGCAGCGCGCGTCTGCTCGCGGCCTGTGTATATGCAGGCACACGTCGCAATCGTCCCGTCGAACGCGCAAATTGCATGTGCGGCGATGATTTCCACGCCCGCATCGAGCAGCCCGCGCTGCGTGCGAATCTGTTCGGCCGTGTGGACGCTCCATTCTCCCGCTTTGCTCTCCGTCGTCACATAGCAGACTTCGGCGCCGCCGCGTGCGAGCGCAAGCGCAACGACCGGTCCCATGTAGTAATTGTCGTCATCGAATACCACGACCGGACCGCGTGGCCGCGAACCATCCATGATATCGTCGGGCGTAAGAACGTCGCCGGCGAGCGTTGCGAGCGCGGCAGCGTGCCACCGGCCTATCCCATTGCGACGCCAGCGCGCTCCCGTCGCGAGCAGCACGTAATCGGCGCCGAACTCACGCACGTCGGCGGCCGAGAGGCGGCTTCCGAGGTACAGCTCGACGTTCTGCATGCGGGCGATTTGTCCGGTGCGGTAATCGCGTACTAGCACCCACTCGGCAAGGCCCGGCAAACGGCTCTCGCGCGCAACCCGGCCGCCCGCCCTATCCGCGGCATCCGCGAGCGCGACCGTAAAGCCGCGCTTACCGAGCACCTGCGCCGCCTCGAGTCCCGCGGGACCGGCGCCGACGATGAGCACGGATCCGCGGCCCGCGGGTACTCGCTCAGGATGCCAGCCGCTGCGCCACTCCTCGCCCATCGTCGGGTTCTGCGTACAACGCAGCGCGGAGCCGCGGGCGTCGTGCGCGTAACAGATGTTGCAGCCGATGCACTCGCGGATATCCTCGATGCGGCCTTCGCGTATTTTCGCGGGCAAGAAGGGATCTGCGATCGACGGGCGCGCCGCCCCGACGAGATCAAGTACGCCGCTCGTCAACTGACGCAGCATGGCATCGGGCGAGGTGAAACGTCCGACGCTGACAACCGGTCGACCGGTCAGCGCTCTTGCGTAGCGCACCCGGCTTTCGAATGCCTCCGCTTCGACGAAGCGCGACGAGCCCATTTCTTCCTCGTAATCCGCAATCACCAAATCCCACAAGTCCGGCAGCGGACCGAGCATGCCAAGCAGGTCGTGGGCTTCGTCGGCCCCAAGGTGTGCGTCGCCATGTCCGTCGGCGCTGAAGCGCGTCGCGACCGCGCAGCGATCACCAACTGCGTCTTTTGTGTCCTCGAGCAGCTCCCGCAACAAGCGCGCCCGGTTCGTGAGCGAACCGCCGTACTCGTCGGTGCGGTCATTGAGGCTGCGCGACAGAAACTCCGACAGGAGGTACCCGTGCGTCGGGTATACATAAATGATGTCGAACCCCGCGTCGCGGGCCCGCAATGCCGCCTGGCGATGCCACAATTTCACGCGCCGAATGTCCGCGCGGTCCATGCGCTGCGACTGGTACGGGTCGGAGCGCGCAGGCATCGAGCGGACACCAAGCGTTGGTGCGCGCGTTGCGAGATTCGCGACGTAGCTGCCTCCATGCCAGAGTTCGATGCCGGCGAGCGCGCCGTGGGCATGCACGGCGTCCGCGACCGCGGCGAGATTCTTGACATCCATGTCGTCCCAAATCGACGCAAACGGATAAGGATGATCATCGGAGCTCGGGTGAATGGAACAAGATTCCGTGCAGACGACGCCCCACCCACCCTCGGCCTTGAC